>NC_021505.1:4599978-4911323 GCF_000412675.1 Pseudomonas putida NBRC 14164
ATCAGTTCACTGCAATAACTGGCCTCGAACAGCAGATAGCTCAATACCCCCGCCCCGCTGGTGCGCGTCGCCCCCGGCCCGCGCAGGAACAGGCGCAACGCCGCCGGCAGCTCGCGCCGGTGCCGGGCGGCGATCTCGTCCAACGGCTGGCTGGGCGCTACCACCAGTACCTCGATCGGCGCCAACCCCAGGCGGCGGGCATCCAGGTGCGCCGGCAACAGCCGGCTCAAGTGGTTGAGCCGCTGCAGCAGTTCGATGTCGTCTTCCAGGCTATCAATGAACGTGCTGTTGAGCATGTGCCCACCGATCTGCGCCAGGCTGGGCTGCTGCCCGCTGAACACACGCTGAGTGGGCAACGGCGGCGCTGGCCGCTGCGGGTTGCCGCTGACCCCGACCACCAGCACCCGGCTGGCACCCAGGTGCAACGCAGGACTGATCGGCGCCGACTGGCGCACCGCGCCATCGCCGTAGAATTCGTCGCCCAGCTGCACCGGGGCAAACAGCAGCGGGATGGCCGCACTGGCCAGCAGATGGTCGATGGTCAATGGCGTGGGCACGCCGATGCGGCGGTGGCGCAGCCAGGCTTCGATGGTGCCGCGCCCCTGGTAAAAGGTGACCGCCTGGCCGGACTCGTAGCCAAAGGCGGTGACTGCCACCGCGCGCAACTGCTCGGCTGCCAGGGAATGGCCGATGCCATCAAGGTTCAGGTGTGCCTCCAGCAGGCTGCGCAACGGGCTGCTGTCCAGCAGCGCCACCGGCGCCTGGCCGCCTAATCCCAACAGGCTGTGGCCGACGAAACGGCTGGCCTGGCGGACGACGCCGGGCCAGTCACTGCGGATGACCAGGTGGCTGCGAAAGTTCTGCCAGAAGGCGGTCAGCCGCTGAACGGCATCGTTGAAGTGGGTGGCGCCGCTGGCCAGGGTGACGGCGTTGATGGCACCGGCAGAGGTGCCGACGATGACCGGGAACGGATTGTGTGCGCCGGCGGGCAGCAGCTCGGCGATGCCGGCCAATACGCCGACCTGATAGGCGGCGCGGGCGCCGCCGCCAGAAAGGATAAGACCGGTTACAGGGGGTGGGGCCATCGCTTCCTTCCTGGATCAGCTGTTTTCAGGCCCGGCCTCTTCGCGGGCTTGCCCGCTCCCACAGGTCCGCACTTTGCCAAGGCCTGTAGCGAGCCTGTGGGCGCGGGTAAGCCCGCGAAAGGGCCGGCACAGGTAAAGTCAGTTCAGCGCTTTTTCTTGTCGTACAGCCGCGGCGCACCCTCGGGCCGCGACTTGAACCGGCGGTGCGCCCACAGGTACTGCTCGGGGCACTCGCGCAACACACTCTCGACCCACTGGTTGATGCGCAGGCAGTCGGCCTCTTCGCTTTCGCCGGGGAAGTCCGCCAACGGCGGGTGGATGACCAGACGATAGCCGCTGCCATCCTCCAGGCGCTTCTGGGTGAACGGAATCACCTGTGCCTTGCCCAGCCGGGCGAACTTGGTGGTGGCGGTTACCGTCGCGGCCGGGATGCCGAACAGCGGCACGAAAATGCTCTGCTTGGCGCCGTAGTCCTGGTCCGGTGCATACCAGATCGCCCGGCCCGAACGCAGCAGCTTGAGCATGCCACGCACATCCTCGCGCTCCACCGCCAGCGAGTCGAGGTTATGCCGCTCGCGGCCGCTGCGCTGGATGAAGTCGAACAGCGCGTTGCCGTGCTCGCGGTACATGCCGTCGATGGTGTGCTGCTGGCCCAGCAGTGCGGCGCCGATTTCCAGGGTGGTAAAGTGCACAGCCATGAGGATGGCGCCCTGCCCCGCCTGCTGGGCGGCCTGCAGGTGCTCCAGCCCCTCGATATGGGCCAGGCGCGCCAACCTGGCCTTGGGCCACCACCAGCTCATGGCCATTTCGAAGAAGGCGATACCGGTGGAGGCGAAGTTGGCCTTGAGCAAACGCCGCCGTTCGTCGACCGACAGCTCCGGGAAGCACAGCTCAAGGTTGCGCGCGGCAATGCGCCGACGTTCGCCGGCAAAGCAATACATCACGGCCCCCAGCGCGGCACCGGTTTTCAACAGGGCCCGGTACGGCAACTGGACCACCAGCCACAGCAGGCCCAGGCCCAGCCACAGGCCCCAGAACTTTGGGTGAAGGAAATAGGGACGAAAACGCGGGCGTTCCATTGAAGCTTCCGGAAAGACAAAGGCTGCGCATTCTACAACGGATCAGCGTATGTTGCGGGCAACCGGTGTTCTCGTTATAAATCAGGGCACTTTTTTCGCAACAAGCCGTCTATGCAGACCATGAGCCCAAACCACACATCCGACACCGCCTCCGTGTTCCAGCTCAAGGGCAGCATGCTCGCCATCACCGTGCTGGAGCTGGCGCGCAATGACCTTGAAGCCCTCGACCGCCAGCTGGCGGCCAAAGTTGCCCAGGCACCGAACTTCTTCAGCAATACGCCACTGGTGCTGGCGCTGGACAAACTACCGGCCGGCGAAGGGGCAATCGACCTGCCAGGCTTGATGCGCATCTGCCGCCACCATGGCCTGCGTACCCTGGCCATCCGCGCCAACCGCATCGAGGACATCGCCGCCGCCATCGCCATCGACCTGCCGGTGCTACCGCCGTCCGGCGCCCGCGAGCGGCCGCTGGAACCCGAGCCCGAGGTAGTCAGAAAGCCCGAGCCGGCGCCCGCCCCACCACCGGCGCCCGAGCCCGAGGTGCGGCCGACCCGGATCATTACTGCGCCGGTGCGCGGCGGCCAGCAGATCTATGCTCAGGGTGGCGATCTGATCGTTACCGCCTCGGTCAGCCCGGGTGCGGAACTTCTGGCCGATGGCAACATCCATGTGTACGGCGCCATGCGCGGCCGGGCCCTGGCCGGCATCAAAGGCAATACCAAGGCGCGGATCTTCTGCCAGCAGATGACCGCCGAAATGGTCTCCATCGCCGGCCAGTACAAGGTTTGCGAAGACCTGCGCCGCGACCCCCTGTGGGGCACAGGTGTGCAAGTCAGCCTGTCCGGTGATGTGTTGAACATCACCCGTCTTTAACGGATACTTGCCGTCATTTTCAGAGCAACTTTTTTAACTGTTGCCGTTTATTTGCTTTTTGCCGGGACACGTGTCCCGACTTATTTTAGGGGTGAAACACCTTGGCCAAGATTCTCGTGGTTACTTCCGGCAAGGGGGGTGTGGGCAAGACCACCACCAGCGCCGCCATTGGTACCGGCCTCGCACTGCGTGGCCACAAGACCGTCATCGTCGACTTCGACGTGGGCCTGCGTAACCTCGACCTGATCATGGGCTGCGAGCGCCGCGTGGTGTACGACTTCGTCAACGTGGTCAACGAAGAAGCCAACCTGCAGCAGGCCCTGATCAAGGACAAGCGCCTCGAGAACCTGTATGTACTTGCCGCCAGCCAGACCCGCGATAAAGATGCGCTGACCCTGGAAGGCGTCGAGAAGGTGCTGATGGCGTTGAAAGAAGATTTCGAGTACGTCATCTGCGACTCCCCGGCCGGTATCGAGAAAGGTGCGCACCTGGCGATGTACTTCGCCGACGAAGCCATCGTGGTAACCAACCCTGAGGTTTCGTCGGTACGTGACTCGGACCGCATGCTGGGCATTCTGTCGAGCAAATCGCGCCGCTCCGAAAACGGCGAGGAGCCGATCAAGGAACACCTGCTGATCACTCGCTACAACCCAGAGCGCGTCGTCAACGGCGAGATGCTGAGCATCGACGACGTCACCGACATCCTGGCGATCAAGCTCAAGGGCGTAATCCCTGAGTCCCAGGCTGTGCTCAAGGCCTCCAACCAGGGTATCCCGGTCATCCTCGACGACCAGAGCGATGCTGGCCAGGCGTACAGCGACACCGTCGACCGCCTGCTGGGGAAAGACAAACCCCTGCGTTTTGTTGAAGTGCCGAAGCAAGGATTCTTCGCGCGCCTGTTTGGAGGCAAGTAAACCATGAACCTTTTTGACTTCTTTCGTGGCAGACAGAAACAGACCAGCGCGTCGGTAGCGAAAGAGCGTCTACAGATCATCGTGGCGCACGAGCGCGGCCAACGCAGCGAGCCGGACTACCTGCCGGCGCTGCAGAAAGAACTGCTGGAAGTGATCCGCAAGTATGTGAACATCGGCAACGATGACGTGCATATCGAGCTGGAAAACCAGGGCAGCTGCTCGATTCTGGAGCTGAACATTACCCTGCCGGATCGCTGATCTGGCTGAAAGCCGGGGCTGCTTTGCAGCCCATTCGCGGCACAAGGCCGCTCCTGCAAGGGATCGCGTTCCCCTGTAGGAGCGGCCTTGTGCCGCGAATGGGCCGCAGAGCGGCCCCGCTTTTTTCTCCCGATTTAACAGAGAACACGCAATGCCGCTGTCCAAAATCCAGATCCTGCACGAAGACGCCGCCATCCTGGTGATCAACAAACCGACCCTGCTGCTGTCGGTGCCTGGCCGCGCCGAGGACAACAAGGACTGCCTGATCACCCGCCTGCAGGAAAACGGCTACCCTGACGCGCTGATCGTGCACCGTCTGGACTGGGAAACCTCCGGCATCATCCTGCTGGCCCGCGATGCCGACAGCCACCGCGAGCTGTCGCGCCAGTTCCACGACCGCGAAACCGAAAAAGCATACACCGCACTATGCTGGGGCCAACCGGCACTGGACAGCGGCAGCATCGACCTGCCGCTGCGCTACGACCCGCCAACCAAGCCACGCCATGTGGTGGACCACGAGCAGGGCAAGCATGCGCTGACGTTCTGGCGCATCGTCGAGCGCTGCGGCGACCACTGCCGGGTAGAACTGACGCCCATCACCGGGCGCTCGCACCAGTTGCGCGTGCACATGCTGTCGATCGGCCACCCGCTGCTGGGTGACCGGCTGTATGCCAACCCCGAAGCGCTGGCGGCGCACGAGCGGCTTTGCCTGCATGCATCCATGCTGAGCTTTACCCACCCGGTGTCCGGGGAGCGGTTGAAGTTCGAGTGCCCTGCGCCCTTCTGATTTTCGGCTGGCAGCCCCGGCCTCTTCGCGGGCTCGCCCGCTCCCACAGGGATGACACTGCACTGGAAATGTGTGCGGTACCTGTGGGAGCGGGCAAGCCCGCGAAGAGGCAGACACAAATTGTCGACATTGTGCGTTAAACTCGCGCCACTGCTGTCTGGAGTGAGCTATGCGCGACGAACTGAATTCTGGCCTTATCGATTTCCTCAAGGCCTCCCCCACGCCCTTCCATGCCACCGCCAGCCTGGCCCAGCGCCTGGAAGCTGCCGGCTACCAGCGCCTGGACGAGCGTGACAGCTGGACCATTGCGCTGGGCGGCCGCTACTACGTCACCCGCAACGACTCGTCGATCATCGCCATCAAACTGGGCAAGCAGGAACCGTTGCTGAACGGTATCCGCATGGTCGGTGCCCATACCGACAGCCCGTGCCTGCGGGTCAAGCCGCAGCCCGAGCTGCAGCGCCACGGCTTCCTGCAACTGGGTGTGGAAGTGTATGGCGGCGCCCTGCTGGCGCCCTGGTTCGACCGCGACCTGTCCCTGGCCGGCCGCGTTACCTATCGCCGTGACGGCAAGGTAGAAAGCCAGCTGATCGACTTCAAACTGCCGATCGCGATCATTCCCAACCTGGCCATCCACCTGAACCGCACCGCCAATGAAGGCTGGGCGATCAACCCGCAGAACGAGCTGCCGCCCATCCTGGCCCAAGTCGCGGGTGACGATCGCATCGACTTCCGCGCCCTGCTTACCGAGCAGCTGGCCCGCGAGCATGAGCTGATCGCCGACGTGGTGCTGGATTACGAACTGAGCTTCTACGATACCCAAGGCGCCGCGCTGGTCGGCCTGAACGGCGACTTTATCGCCGGGGCCCGCCTGGACAACCTGCTGTCGTGCTACGCCGGCCTGCAAGCCCTGCTGGCCGCCGACAGCGACGAAACCAGCGTGCTGGTGTGCAACGACCACGAGGAAGTCGGCAGCAGCTCCGCCTGCGGCGCCGACGGCCCAATGCTGGAGCAGACCCTGCAGCGCCTGCTGCCCAATGGCGACGCTTACGTGCGCACCATCCAGCGCTCGCTGATGGTGTCGGCCGACAATGCCCACGGTGTGCACCCCAACTACGCCGACAAGCACGACGGCAACCACGGGCCCAAGCTTAACGCCGGGCCGGTGATCAAGGTGAACAACAACCAGCGCTACGCCACCAACAGCGAAACCGCCGGTTTCTTCCGCCACCTGTGCATGGCCGAGGAAGTGCCGGTGCAAAGCTTTGTGGTACGCAGCGACATGGGCTGTGGCTCGACCATCGGCCCGATTACCGCCAGCCACCTGGGGGTGCGCACGGTGGATATCGGCTTGCCGACCTTTGCCATGCACTCCATTCGCGAGCTGTGCGGCAGCCACGACCTGGCGCACCTGGTGAAGGTGCTGACTGCCTTCTACCGTAGCCGCGAGCTGCCTTGATGTAAGCAGGCCCGGCCTCTTCGCGGGCTCGCCCGCTCCCACAGGGACCGCACAACCTTCGGGAACTGCGCTGACCCTGTGGGAGCGGGCAAGCCCGCGAAGAGGCCGGGCCTGCTCAAGGTCAATCCCGCTTCGCTTGCCAAGCGCTATGCTTGTTACATGGCCCCACTGCAAAAGGATTGCTGTCCATGTCCCCGTTTCTGTCACTGTTCGTGCCGGTGTTCCTGTTCCTGATGCTGCTGACCATCGGCTTCAGCATGCGCGAGCGCAATATCGGTGTGCTGATGATGTGGATCGGCACCTTGGGCATCTTCGGCCTCACCTGCTGGAAGATCCTCGAGAAACTGCCGACATAAACCTCTACACTCGGTCAATCGTTTGACCTGAGGTAGATTTACCCGTGCCTGCCCTCCTGCGTTACCTGTTCCTTCTCTTGCTGTTGTTCATCACTCCGGTACAGGCAGCGGGCCTGCCCGGCCTGCTGGGCGGCAGTGCGCCCGCGCAACCGGAGGCCACCGAGCCACTGGGCAAGTCGCTGGACGAAGTGATCAAGAACCTGGAAAACGACCAGCAGCGGGCCAAGCTGCTGGCCGACCTGAAAAAGCTGCGCGACGCCACCAAGCAATCACAACCCAGCGTGGAACAGGGTGTGCTCGGCCTGATCGGCGGCGCCCTGCACGACCTCGAAAAACAGTTCAGCGGCGAGGCCAGCCCTTTCCACCGCTGGTCTACGGAAATCGAACAAGCCCAGGCCGAACTGACCGAACTGGTGGTGCCGGTGCACCAGTGGCCGGCGATCCTGTTCGGCTTTGCCGCCGTCATTGCCGTGTGGAGCGTGCTGGCCTACGCCTTCAACTGGGTCGGCCACCGGATACGCCTGCGCTTTGGCCTGAGCGAAGAACTGCCCCAACACCCGCGTACCTGGGACCTGGTGCGCTTTGCCCTGCGCAAGCTCGGCCCGTGGTTGGTGGCGCTGGTGTTCACCGTGTACCTGAGCTTTGTGCTGCCGCCGTCGCTGGGTAAGTCGCTGGCCATGGTGCTGGCCTACGCGCTGGTCGTCGGCACCTGCTTCTCGGCCATCTGCGTAATCGCCTTCTCGCTGCTCGACGGCCCGCACCGCCACCGCGCCCTGCACATTTTGCGGCACCAGGCATTCCGCCCGCTGTGGCTGATCGGCAGCTTCGCAGCGTTTGGCGAGGCCATGAGCGACCCGCGCATGCTGGTCGCACTGGGGACCCACCTGGCCCATGCCTTGGCGACCCTGGCCAACGTCATCGCCGCGCTGTGCACCGGGCTGTTCATTCTGCGCTTCCGCCGCCCGATCGCCCACCTGATCCGCAACCAGCCGCTGGCGCGACGCCTGACCCGCCGCACCCTCAGCGACACCATCGAGATCCTCGGCAGCTTCTGGTTCATCCCGGCGTTGATCCTGGTGGCCATTTCGCTGTTCGCCACCTTCGTCTCGGCCGGCGACACCAGCACCGCCCTGCGTCAGTCGCTGATGTGTACCGTGCTGGTGGTGGTGTGCATGGTGCTCAACGGGCTGGTACGCCGCCACGCCGCCAACCCCAAACGCGCCAACAAGCGGCAGGCCGTGTACGCCGAACGCCTGCGCAACTTCGGCTACCTGCTGGTGCACCTGTTCATCTGGCTGGTGTTCATCGAACTGGGCCTGCGGGTGTGGGGCCTGTCGATGATCAGCTTCGCCGAGGGCGACGGCCACGAAGTCAGCCTGCGCCTGATGGGCCTGGCCGGCACGCTGATCGTCGCCTGGCTGGTGTGGATCCTTGCCGACACCGCCGTGCACCACGCCCTGGTGCGCTCGCGCCGGGGCCTGGCCAACGCCCGCGCACAAACCATGATGCCGTTGATCCGCAACGTGCTGTTCGTGGTGATCTTCATCATTGCGGTGATCGTCGCCCTGGCCAACATGGGCATGAACGTCACCCCGCTGCTGGCCGGTGCCGGTGTGATCGGCCTGGCCATCGGCTTTGGCGCGCAATCGCTGGTGGCCGACCTGATCACCGGGTTGTTCATCATCATCGAAGACTCGCTGGCCATCGACGACTACGTGGATGTGGGCGGGCACCTGGGCACGGTGGAGGGGCTGACCATCCGTACCGTACGCCTGCGGGACATCGACGGCATCGTGCACACCATCCCGTTCAGCGAGATCAAGAGCATCAAGAACTACTCGCGGGAGTTCGGCTACGCCATCTTCCGTGTGGCCGTCCCGCACAACATGAACATCGACCAGGCGATCACGCTGGTTCGCGAGGTGGGGCAGAAGCTGCGTAATGACCCATTGATGCGCCGCAACATCTGGTCACCGCTGGAGCTGCAGGGGGTGGAGAGTTTCGAGTCGGGGTCGGCGATCTTGCGGGCCCGGTTCAAGACCGCGCCGATCAAGCAGTGGGAAGTGTCGCGGGCGTTCAACCTGGCATTGAAGCGGCAACTTGATGAAGCAGGCCTGGACCTGGCGACGCCGCGGTTGTCGGTACAGGTGGTGACTGCTGGTGGAGGTGGGATAGCGGAATCCGGTTCCTCCAGTTAGGTCCCTGTCGACGGCAAGCCAGCTCCCGCAGGTACTGCACAGGGCCTGAAGCCAATGCAATCAAGGTGGGCGCTGGCTTGCCGGCGATGGCCTGCAAAGCAGCCCCGGAATCCAGGATCAACCGGCCTGTGCACGGATGCGGATTGCATCGTGCCGCCAATACTCCAGGTCGCAGTCGATCAGGTGCCCATGCTGGTCGCTGTTGACCCGGGTGATTTGCAACCCCGGACTGCCCACCGACACCTTCAATGCCGCCGCCGCCTCCACCGGCAACGCCGTCGGCAGGATTTCGAAGCACACCTGCCCATACCGGATGCCATACACCCGTCCATAAATCTCGGTCAGCGACTGCGCCAGGTCGTGTTCGAGTATGTCCGGAAAGTACCGGGGGTTGAGGTAATGCTCGGCATACAGCACCGCCCGCCCGTCAATCCGCCGTAACCGGCAGATACGCACCACACTGGACAACGCCGGTAACAGCAAGCGCGCGCAGATGGCCGCCGAGGCCGGTTGCAGCCGTGCCGAGAGCAGTTCGGTAGTGGCCACACGGCCCTGGTCACGCACCATGGCATGGAAGTGACTGCGCTCGATCAGGTCGTAGGTCAGCCGCTGGGGAGCGACGAACCAGCCGCGGCGCTCTTCGCGGTAGATCAGGCCTTGGGCCTCCAGCTGCGCCAGCGCCTCGCGCAGGGTGATGCGCGTGGTGTCGAACACCTCGCTAAGCTTGCGCTCGGCCGGCAGCTTGCCGCCCGGCGCCAGCAGGCCGTGCTCGATCTGCTCCTGCAAGGCATGGCAGATGGCTGTTACCGCACGCGGTGGCATCGGCTGCATCAAAGGTTACCTATCTGGACTAGTCCAGCCCCAGAACAGGGCACTTGGAGATTAGTGCAAGCCTAGGCAGGGCTGATGAACATCCTGTGACAAGGCTGCCGAGGAGGCACTGCCAGAATCGGGCCAGCCCCGCAAAACCGGGGGTTAACCATGGTCTACGCTGTATTGCCAGGGGCCCATAGCCACCTGCACGGGCCCCTCCCTACATCAAATTGTCACGCAAGCGGCCTACCTTGGCTCAAGGTTTGCTGACCTAGACCAAAGGTTCCAGGCAACGGCTTCACTCATAACAACGATCGGTTAAAGGCACCCACCCAAGGAGCTACGGATGAAAAAGTTGTTCATGGCGTCACTGCTCGGTTCGGCCATCGCGTTCTGTACCTCGGCCATGGCCGAGGACCTCAAGGCCCTGGAAGATGCCGCCCGCAAGGAAGGCACCGTCAACAGCGTGGGCATGCCCGATGCCTGGGCCAACTGGAAAGGCACCTGGGAAGACCTGGCCAGCAAGTACGGCCTCAAGCACAGCGACACCGACATGAGCTCGGCCCAGGAAATCGCCAAGTTCGAAGCCGAGAAGGACAACGCCAGCGCCGACATCGGTGACGTGGGTGCCGCCTTCGGCCCCATCGCCGTGACCAAGGGCGTGAGCCAGCCGTACAAACCAAGCACCTGGGACCAGGTGCCGGAGTGGGCCAAGGACAAGGACGGCCACTGGGCGCTGGCCTATACCGGTACCATCGCCTTCATCATCAACAAGGACCTGGTGAAGGAAGAAGAACGGCCGAAAACCTGGCATGACCTGGAAAAAGGCAAATACAAAGTCGCCATCGGTGACGTAGGCACTGCCGCCCAGGCTGCCAACGGGGTGCTCGCCGCCGCCATCGCCTACAAAGGCGACGAAAGCAACGTGGCGCCCGGCCTGCAATTGTTCACCAAACTGGCCAAGGATAAGCGCCTGTCGCTGGCCAACCCGACCATCCAGACCCTGGAGAAAGGCGAGGTGGAAGTCGGCGTGGTGTGGGATTTCAACGGCCTGAGCTACCGTGAACAGATCGACCCCAAGCGCTTTGAAGTACTGATCCCGTCGGATGGCTCGGTGATCTCCGGCTATACCACGGTCATCAACAAGTACGCCAAGCACCCCAACGCGGCCAAACTGACCCGTGAATACATCTTCAGCGATGCCGGACAGATCAACCTGGCCAAGGGGCATGCCCGGCCGATCCGTGCCGAGCACCTGAAGCTGCCGGCAGATGTGCAGGCCAAGTTGCTGCCTAACGAGCAGTACGGTGCCGCCCAGCCGATCAAGAATGCCGAAGCCTGGGAAGCCACCTCGAAGAAACTGCCGCAGATGTGGCAGGAGCAGGTGATCATCGAGATGGAGTAAGGGGCTAGCTTGCCTAGTGCCTGACGCGGCCCCTTCGCGGGCACGCCCGCTCCCACAACCACCGTGCAAAACCCTGTGGGAGCGGGCATGCCCGCGAAGAAGCCACCGCGGTTTATGACTGGAGCCACCATGCAACACAACGTCATCCTGGTCCTGCTAGACGGCCTGAACTATCAGGTCGCCCACCACGCCATGGGCCACCTGCATGCCTATGTCGAGGCCGACCGCGCCGCGCTGTACCGCGTGGAATGCGAGCTGCCGTCGCTGTCACGGCCGCTGTACGAATGCATCCTCACCGGCGTGCCGCCGATCGACAGCGGCATCGTGCACAACAACGTCAACCGCCTGTCCAACCAGCGCAGCGTGTTTCACTACGCCCGCGAAGCCAACCTGGGCACCGCAGCGGCGGCCTATCACTGGATGAGCGAGCTGTACAACCGCTCGCCTTTCGACCCGCAGCGCGACCGCCACACCCACGCGCCGAAGTTGCCGATCCAGCACGGGCTGTTCTACTGGGACGACCGTTACCCCGATTCGCACCTGCTGGCCGATGGCGAATACCTGCGCCGCCGCCATGCCCCCAACTTCCTGCTGGTTCACCCGATGAGCATCGACGATATCGGCCACCGCCACGGCCTGGATAGCAGCCAGTACCGCAACGCCGCCCGCAGCGTCGACATCCTGCTGGCCGACTACCTGCCCGGTTGGCTCGAAGAGGGCTATCAGGTGCTGGTCACCGCCGACCACGGCATGAACAACGACCGCTCGCACAACGGTTTGCTGGCCGAGGAGCGCGAAGTGCCATTATTCGTCTTTGGCGACGCGTTCAGCCTGGACCCGGCGGCCAAGCCGTTGCAGACCGAGCTGTGCGGCACCATGTGCGAGCTGCTTGGCGCTGCCCACGACAAGACCGTGTGCCGGGAGCTGCTGAAGTGACGGCACCCAAGCGCAGCGGCGCCCGTGGCCGCTACCTGGCCCTGCTCTGCCTGCTGCCGTTTGCCGTGTTCTTTGTCGTCTTCCAGATTGCCCCGCTGGCCTGGGTAGCGATCAACAGCGTGCAATCGGAAGCGGGCTGGGGCGTCGAAAATTTCAGCAAGGTATTCAGCTCGAAGTTCTACCTGCAGGCCCTGCAACGCAGCCTGGAAATCAGCTTCTGGTCGAGCCTGTTCGGCATCGTCATCGCCACCCTTGGCGCTTATTCGCTGCGCCAGGTGGACTCGAAACTGCGCGACTTCGTCAGCGCCTTCGCCAACATGACCAGCAACTTTGCCGGGGTGCCGCTGGCCTTCGCCTTCATCATCCTGCTCGGTTTCAACGGCGCGCTGACGCTGCTGCTGAAGCAGATCGGCCTGCTGGAAGACTTCAGCATCTACTCCAAAAGCGGGCTGATCCTGGTGTATGCCTACTTTCAGATCCCGCTGGGCGTGTTGCTGCTCTACCCCGCCTTCGACGCCCTGCGTGAAGACTGGCGCGAGTCGGCCGCGCTGCTCGGTGCCAATCACTGGCAATACTGGCGGCATATCGGCTTGCCGGTGCTGACCCCGGCACTGCTGGGCACGTTCGTCATCCTGCTGGCCAATGCCCTGGGCGCCTACGCCACCGTGTATGCGTTGACCACCGGCAATTTCAACGTACTGCCGATCCGCATCGCTGGCCTGGTGGCCGGCGACATCAGCCTCGACCCCAACCTGGCCAGCGCCCTGGCGATGGTGCTGGTGGGGCTGATGACGCTGGTCACGGTGGTGCATCAATGGCTACTGAAACGGAGCTACCATGCGCGCTGACACCCGTTCCGGCGGCCGGTACCACCGCATCGTGGTCTACCTGCTGTTCCTGATCCTGCTGTTGCCACTGGCCGGCACCCTGCTCTACTCGCTGGCCACCAGCTGGTCGGCCAGCCTGCTGCCCAGCGGTCTGACCCTGAAATGGTACGTGGCGCTATGGAGCGAGCCGCGCTTCCTGGCCGCCTTCGGCCAGTCGCTGCTGGTGTGCATGGGCGCGCTGCTGCTGTCGGTGGTGCTGATACTGCCGCTGCTGTTCGTGGTGCACTACCACTTCCCACGGCTCGACGCGCTGATGAACATCCTCATCCTGCTGCCGTTCGCGGTACCGCCGGTGGTGTCGTCGGTGGGGCTGCTGCAGCTGTATGGCAGCGGGCCGATGGCCATGGTCGGCACGCCCTGGATCCTGATCGGCTGCTACTTCACCATCGCCCTGCCGTTCATGTACCGGGCCATTAGCAACAACCTGCAGGCGATCAACCTGCGCGACCTGATGGACGCCGCCCAGTTGCTCGGCGCCAGCACCTGGCAGGCCGCGCTGCTGGTGGTGCTGCCAAACCTGCGCAAGGGCCTGATGGTGGCGCTGCTGCTGTCGTTCTCGTTCCTGTTCGGCGAGTTCGTGTTCGCCAACCTGCTGGTCGGCACCCGCTACGAGACCCTGCAGGTGTACCTGAACAACATGCGCAACAGCAGCGGCCACTTCAACAGCGCACTGGTGATCTCGTACTTCGCCTTCGTGCTGGTACTGACTTGGGTCGCCAACCGCCTGAACAAGGACAAGACCTGACATGAGCTTCGTCAGCGTACAGAAACTGCAGAAAAGCTACGCCGGCAGCCCGGTATTCGAGAACATCGACTGCCACATCGAACGCGGCGAGTTCGTTACCCTGCTAGGCCCGTCCGGCTGCGGCAAGTCCACCCTGCTGCGCTGCATCGCCGGGCTTACTCCGGTAGACAGCGGGCAGATCCTGCTCGACGGCCACGACATCGTGCCGCTCAGCCCGCAAAAGCGAGGGATTGGCATGGTGTTCCAAAGCTACGCGCTGTTCCCCAACATGACCGTGGAACAGAACGTAGCCTTTGGCCTGCGCATGCAGAAGGTCAAGGCCGACGAAAGCCAGGCCCGGGTGCGCGAGGTGCTGGCGCTGGTGGAGCTGGGCAACTTTGCCGGGCGCTACCCGCACCAGCTGTCTGGCGGCCAGTGCCAGCGCGTGGCCCTGGCCCGCTCGCTGGTTACCCGTCCGCGCCTGCTGCTGCTCGACGAGCCATTGTCGGCACTGGATGCGCGTATTCGCAAACACCTGCGCGAGCAGATTCGTGCCATCCAGCGTGAACTTGGGCTGACCACCATCTTCGTCACCCACGACCAGGAAGAAGCGCTGACCCTGTCCGACCGCATCTTCCTGATGAACCAGGGGCGTATCGTGCAGAGCGGCGATGCCGAAACCCTCTACACAGCGCCTGTGGACCTGTTTGCCGCCGGCTTTATCGGCAACTACAACCTGCTCGACGCCGACAGCGCCAGCCGCCTGCTGCAACGCCCGGTGGCCAGCCGCCTGGCGATCCGCCCGGAGTCGATCACCCTGGGCGTGAATGGCGAACTGGACGCAGAAGTACGCAGCCACAGCCTGCTGGGCAATGTAATTCGCTACCGAGTGAACGTGCGCGAGGTGGAACTGGTGGTCGACGTGCTCAACCGCTCGCCAGCCGACCTGCACGCGGACGGAAAACGCGTTAGCTTGTCCATCGACCCGACAGCGCTGCGGGAAGTGGCTTAAGGAGATTCAACACAATGGCACTGGCAATTTTCGATCTGGACGAAACCCTGATCCACGGGGACTGTGCGTCGCTGTGGAGCGAGCAGATGGCCCGGCTGGGCTGGGTCGACGGCAAGGACTTCCTGCGCCGCGACCGTGAGCTGATGGAGGCCTACGGCAAGGGCCACCTGCAGATGGAGGACTACATGGCCTTCAGCCTGGAGCCGATCGCCGGGCGTACCCTGGAGGAGGTCGAGCATCTGGTTGAGCCATGGGTCGAGGACGTGATCGAGCCCATCATCTACGGCGACGCCTGCCGCTGCATTGCCGAGCACCGCCAGCGTGGGGACCGCATTCTGATCATATCCGCTTCGGGGACGCACCTGGTCGGGCCCATTGCGGCGCGCCTGGGGGTGGATGAATACCTGGCGATCGAGCTGGAGGCGGTGAACGGGGTGTATACGGGCAAGACTCACGGGGTACTGACCTACCGCGAAGGCAAGATCACCCGGCTGCTGGAATGGCTGGATCAGGAGCAGGAGAACCTTGAGGGGGCGAGTTTCTATTCCGATTCACGCAATGACCTGCCGCTGTTGCTGAAGGTGGATCACCCGCATGTGGTGAACCCGGATGCGGTGTTGCGCGAGCATGCCCAGACCAATGGCTGGCCGATCCTGAGCTGGACCTGACTTTGTAGCGCCTGTTCTGGCCCTATCGCCGGCAAGCCAGCTCCCACAGGTCCGTAACAGGCCTTCGATCCTGTGGTGAACCTGTGGGAGCTGGCTTGCCGGCGATAGGGCCGGGCCTGCTTATGAAAGGCTTGGGTCGATCACCATTACCAGCTTGCCCGAGACCTGGTTGGTCTCAAGCTCGGCATACGCCGCCTGGGCGAACTCCACAGGATAAGTATCGACCAGCTGCGGCGACAAACGCCCTTCGGCGAACAGCGGCCACACGTGCTGTTGCAGCTCGCGCAGCAGCTCGGCCTTGAAGCCGTCGTCACGGTTGCGCAGCGTAGAGCCGGTAATCTCCAGGCGCTTGCCCAGCACCTGGGCCAGGTCCAGCTCAAACTTGCGCCCACCCATCAGGCCGATGATCACCCAACGGCCGTCACGGGCCAGCAGCTTGAGGTTGAGCTCACCGTAGCTGGCGCCCACCGGGTCGAGAATGACGTCGAACGGCCCGAAACCTTCCAGTGCATCCAGGTTCTCGTTTCGTACCACACCCCCCGCAGCGCCCAGCGCTTCGCAATAGGCCAGGCGATCCGGCGAGCCGACGCTGACCCACACCGGGCTGCCGAATGCCTTGCACAGCTGGATGGCAGCCGAACCAACGCCACTGGCGCCAGCATGCACCAGCACCTTCTCACCGGCCTTCACACCCCCCAGCTGGAAGATGTTCAGCCAGGCGGTGGCATACACCTCCGGCAACGCTGCCGCTTCATGCAGGCTGAGCCCTTCGGGCACCGGCAGTACATGACGGGCATCGACCACCACTTCCTCGGCCATGGCACCGCTGGCCAGCAGTGCGCACACACGGTCGCCCACGCGCCAGTCGGCGCCGGCGCCCACTTCCTCGACCACACCGGCGCATTCCAGGCCCATGTACGGGCTGGCGCCTGGCGGTGGCGGGTACAAACCTTTCATCTGCAGCAGATCGGCGCGGTTCAGGCCCGCAGCAGCCACGCGAATGCGCACTTGGCCCGCGTCACAGGCCGGGCGTTCGGCCTCGACCCACTCCACATGTCCGTCAACGCCTTGCAATGCCTTCACAGTGCCTCCATAGTTGAATCATGACTGGGCCTGGGGAACGCACACCCCAGGCTTTTTGCAGTATTTGCCCGGTTCCATGGAACCGGCAACGGAAAAGACGGCCTACTATGCGTGATCAATTGCCTCCACGTCGAATCAGCATGAAGCATTTCCTCCCAAGCACCGCCCTCGCTGTAATGATCGGCCTGGGCAGCCTCGCGCTCGGCGGCAATGCAGCGGCCGCCAACAAGTGGGACGGCCTGCAGCCGGACCGCGACGAGATCGTCGCCAGCCTCAACGTGGTGGAATTGCTCAAGCGCCACCACTACAGCAAGCCGCCCCTGGACGATGCCCGTTCGGTCATCATCTACGACAGCTACATCAAGCTGCTGGACCCTGCGCGCAGCTACTTCACCGCTGCCGACATTGCCGAATTCGACAAGTGGAAAACGCAATTCGACGATTTCCTCAAGAGCGGTAACCTGGACCCGGGCTTCACCATCTACAAACGCTATCTGGACCGCGTCAAGCAGCGCCTGGACTTCGCCCTGGCCGAGCTGAACAAAGGCGTGGACAAGATCGACTTCACCGCCAAGGAAACCTTGCTGATCGACCGCAAGGACGCCCCGTGGATGAAGGACCAGGCCGAGCTCGACGACCTGTGGCGCAAACGCGTCAAGGACGAGGTGCTGCGCCAGAAGATCGCCGGCAAGGAACCCAAGCAGATCCAGGAAACCCTGACCAAGCGCTACAAGAACCAGCTGGCGCGCCTGGACCAGACCCGTGCCGAGGATATCTTCCAGGCCTACATCAATACCTTCGCCCAGTCCTACGACCCGCACACCAACTACCTGTCACCGGACAACGCCGAGAACTTCGACATCAACATGAGCCTGTCGCTCGAAGGCATCGGCGCTGTGCTGCAAAGCGACAACGACCAGGTCAAGATCGTGCGCCTGGTGCCGGCAGGCCCGGCAGCCAAGACCAAGCAGGTAGCCCCGGCCGACAAGATCATCGGCGTGGCCCAGGGCAACAAGGAAATGGTCGACGTGGTCGGCTGGCGCCTGGACGAAGTGGTCAAGCTGATCCGTGGCCCGAAAGGCTCGGTGGTACGCCTGGAAGTCATCCCGGCCAGCAATGCGCCGAGCGACCAGACCAGCAAGGTCGTGTCGATCACCCGTGAAGCGGTGAAACTTGAAGAGCAGGCGGCGAAAAAGTCGGTGCTCAAGCTCAAGCAGGACGGGCGTGACTACAAGCTGGGCATCATCGAGATCCCGGCCTTCTACCTCGACTTCAAGGCCTACCGCGCCGGTGACCCGGAGTACAAGAGCACCACGCGTGACGTGAAGAAACTGCTCACCGAACTGCAGAAGGAGAAAGTCGACGGCGTGGTCATCGACCTGCGCAACAACGGCGGCGGCTCGCTGCAGGAAGCCACCGAACTGACCAGCCTGTTCATCGAGAAAGGCCCGACCGTACTGGTGCGCAACAGCGACGGCCGCGTCGACGTGCTGGAAGACGAAAACCCGGGGGCCTTCTACAAGGGCCCACTGGCGCTGCTGGTCAACCGCCTGTCGGCCTCGGCGTCGGAGATCTTCGCCGGCGCCATGCAGGACTACCACCGCGCGCTGATCATCGGTGGCCAGACCTTCGGCAAAGGCACCGTGCAGACCATCCAGCCGCTCAACCATGGCGAGCTGAAGCTGACCCTGGCCAAGTTCTACAGGGTTTCCGGGCAGAGCACCCAACATCAGGGCGTGCTGCCGGACATCGACTACCCGTCGATCATCGACACCAAGGAAATTGGCGAGAGCGCCCTGCCCGAGGCCATGCCATGGGACACCATTCGCCCGGTCGTCAAGCCGGCGGCCGACCCGTTCAAGCCTTACCTGGCCATGCTCAAGGCGCAACATGAAGCGCGCAGCGACAAGGATGCCGAGTTCACCTACATTCGCGACCGCCTGGCCCTGACGCAGAAGCTGATGACCGAAAAAACCGTCAGCCTCAACGAGCAGGATCGCCGTGCACGCCACGACGAAATCGAAGCCAAGCAGCTGGCGCTGGAAAACATCCGCCGCAAGGCCAAGGGTGAAGAGCCGCTCAAAGAGCTGAAGAAAGAGGACGAAGACGCGTTGCCGGTCGAAGATGAAAACACCAAGCCGGAGGACGACGCCTACCTGTCAGAAACCGGTCGTATCCTGATCGACTACCTCAGCGCCAGCACCAAGGTGGCCAAGAAGTAAGGCGCAGCGGCGGTGATGGCAGAATAATGTGATCTGTCATCAAACAGTCATCGCGCTGTCGTGAAATACGGGGGCCGGGCATGCAGATGCCCGGCCCTTTCATTTTCAGGAATACGTCATGACCGTCGCCGAACAGCTCAGTGCCTTGAGTGCCATCCTGGCTCAACGCAGCATTCACAGTCTGTTCCAGCCGATCATGTGCCTGAGCGAACAACGGGTTTTCGCCCATGAAGCGCTGAGCCGCGGGCCGTCCAACAGCCCGCTGCATGCACCGCTGAACCTGTTCAGTATCGCCCGCCAGGCCGGCCGCCTGACCGAGCTGGAAGCCGCCTGCCGGGAAAGCGCCTGCCGGCGCTTCAGCGAGCAACAGCTGCAGGGCAAGCTGTTTCTCAACATCTCGCCCGAATCGTTGCTGGAGCCACACTACCCGTCCGGCCTTACCCTGAAGCTGCTGGAGCAGGTCGGCCTGCCGCCCAGCCGGGTGGTGATCGAGCTGACCGAGCACACCCCGACCGACGATTTCCAGCTGCTGTCCAATGCCCTGCACCACTACCGCGACATGGGCTTTTCGATTGCCCTCGACGATCTGGGCGCGGGTTACTCGAGCTTGCGCCTGTGGTCGGAGCTGCGCCCCGAATACGTGAAGATCGACCGCCACTTCATCGACGGCATCCACCGCGACCCGCTCAAGCGCGAGTTCGTTGGCTCGATCTTGCAGATTGCCAGGGCATCGAAGGCACAGGTGATTGCCGAAGGCATCGAGCTGGCGGAGGAGCTGGCGGTGCTGACGGAGATGGGTGTGGACCTGGTGCAGGGCTACCTGCTGGGGCGGCCGCAGGAGTTGGGGGTGCGGGAAAGCTGGCCTTTACCGACGCCGATGAGCGCGCCTCTGGCTGGACAGCCGACGGTGCGGCTCAATGCGACGCTTGGGCAGTTGCTGGAGCTGTTCGAGCGGCATCAGCACCTGGAGGCATTGGAGCTGGTGGATGCTGATGGCAACGGTTGTGGATTGATCCACCGGCATGGTTTGCCTGCCCTGGCCCTATCGCAGGCAAGCCAGCTCCCACAGGTTCACCACAGGCCTTGAGCCTCGCGCTGTATCTGTAGGAGGGAGCGCGCTGATGCTGACAATCAGGCTGTTTCCGGGTAGCTGTACTCGAACACCCGAACCACCTCGGAAGCATGCCACGACGCCGCCTCCATGCCATCGACCGGCCCGGCAAAGCGCCCCAGCCGTTCGACACATTCAAAGAAGCCGGTACGCGGCAAACGGCTGGCACCCTGGCTGATCACCAAGGAGCTGCGCAACGGCTGCTCGGCACGGGCATCCAGTACCGCCAGGTACTCCAGCGCAGCGGTCAGCGTCTGCATGGCAGGGCTAGGCAGTTGCAAACGCTCGATCAGCGCTCGGTAGGTCAGCAAGTGACGTTGACGACGGGCCAGGTCAAGCTCGCCCAGCAGGTTATCCCAGTGCTGACGGCTGATCCTGACCTGGCTCATGATGGCTCGCTCCAGCCAGCCACCCCCAGATGCCAGGCCAAGGCGCGGCGGATGGCAGCATCCGGCTGGCGTTCGCCCGACTCGATCATGGCCAGATACGCCGGGCTCACCCCGACATTGCGCGCCAGTTGCTCAGGGGCAATCCCTTTGGCCTGGCGAATCTGCGCCACTTCGCTGAACGCCGGCAATGGCGCCACGGCAGCTGAGCCAGGCTCTTCGCTGACGACCGCCTCGGCAGGCGCCTGCCCCGCCGCCTTGAGCAGTGCCTGGTACTGCTCCCAGGGAACGACGGCGTACTCGGGTTGACCGTCCCGGCTAATGACCTGAATACCCATTACAAACCCCTTAAAAAAGGATTACAGCATGTAATCCGTAGGCATAACCCTTATGCCAATTATATTACCAACTCCGGGGTCTGTCCGGTTGAGTGCAGTTCAGGCTGTTTTCAATGCGTGTTGCGCTCCAGCCCCAGCGCTTGTGGGGTAGCCGGCAGGCGCTCGACCACGCGCAGCCGCTCGGGTGCCTGGCTGTCGCGCCAAGCCTTGAAGCGCGCCAGTTCGTCGGCCACGGTCTTCAGCACCCAGCCCAGCACCGCGATGTCATCGAGAAAACCCACGCCCAGCAACCAGTCGGGTATGGCATCGATGGGGCTGACGAAATACAGCAGGCCGGCCACGATGGTGACCAGGGCCTTGGGGCTGATGGCGCGGTATTCGCCACGCCACCACGCCAGGCACAGCGACTGCAGCAGTTTCACGTCCTCACGCAACCGGCCGATGCGTGGGCCTTTGCGGGCCACTGCAAACAGCAGGGCCGGTAGCCGACCACGGCTGAGCAGGCGCTCGGCCAAGGGCAGGAAACGGGCAAAATTCCAGGGTGCGCTCATGGAGCCTCCAGGCGGAACAGGTTATCCACATTTATTGTGGATAACCTTGTGAACAGGGTCGCGTTTCTGAGCCCAGGTGCCTGCCAGGCAAGGCCCACGGTCAGATCGGGCGTTTTTTACACAACCGTTTCAAGCCGTGGGTACCTAGTCGCAAACGATTTGCGCCAGAAACATCCTACATCTACTAGCTGCATTTCCTCGGACAGTATCAGTTGTTGCTGGTTCGTCCAATCGCCACAAACGAAAACGCCCCGTCAGGACGGGGCGTTTTGCAAGAACCAACCAGTGTTACTTGGCAGGTGCTTCAGCAGGTGCTTCAGCTGGAGCCTCGGCTTCCGGCTCGCCGCCCTGCAGCTGGGCCGGATCCTTGATGGCGATCAGTTCCAGGTCGAACACCAGTACCGAGTTCGCCGGGATCAGCGGGCTTGGGCTTTGTGCGCCGTAGGCCAGTTCAGCCGGGATGAACAGCTTGTACTTCTCGCCAACGTGCATCAGCTGCAGGCCTTCGACCCAACCCGGGATCACACCGCTGACCGGCAGGTCGATCGGGCTGCCACGCTCGACAGAGCTGTCGAACACCTTGCCATCGATCAGCTTGCCTTCGTAGTGGACAGTGACCACGTCGGTCGGCTTTGGCTGCGGGCCATCAGCCTTCTTGACCACTTCGTACTGCAGGCCCGAGGCAGTGGTGACCACGCCTGGCTTCTTGGCGTTTTCTTCGAGGAACTTCTTGCCGGCGGAGGCGGCTTCTTCGCTGGCCTTGGCCAGGCGCTCCTCGGCGCGTTTCTGCAGGGCGGTGAACGCCTCTACCAGCTCTTCGTCCTTGATGCGTTGTTCTTTCTTGCCAACGGCGTCTTCGATACCGAGGGCGACCGATTTCGAATCAAGGTCTTCCATGCCTTCCTGAGCCAGGCTCTTGCCCATGTTCAAGCCGATACCGTAGGAGGCTTTCTGCGCCGGAGTCTTCAGCTCGGGGCTGCTGGCCTGTTGATCACAGCCAGCCAGTACCAGGCCTACCAGGGCAACCGCAGCCGCCAAACGATGCTGTTTCATGCTATTTCCTTGTTCATGCGCCATAAGGGCAATCAGGGTAAAGCCGCGAGCTTAGCAGGCGGCCATGACCAATGGCTACCGGCATAGGAGCGGGTTTTGGTAAGGAAGTTCAGTAGTTAAACGGTAATTCATGCTGGGCTTGCAGCCACTGGCCAGTATTGACCGGTTGTGCCATTTTTGCCCGGTTCTACAGGGGATTTATTTCGCTGGACTCTGAAAGGCCTGCACTCAGGGGTAGTTGCCGTCCCGGTACTCCCCTGCCACCTCGCGCAACACCTCGCACACCCACTGCCCAGGCAGGCTCTGCGGCAAGGCGGCATTGCGGCAGATCCCCACCGAGCCGCCCGGCTCGCGCACGCCCAGGTCGAGCTCGACCAGCTCACCACGGCGCAGGTCGAGCAGCACCGCGTCGCGCGGCGCTACCCACAACGCATCGCTGCCCAGCAGGTAGCGCCGGCTCAGGGCCAACGACAGGGTTTCCAGGCGCTGCGCCGGCATCTGGATGCCGCATTGCACAAACAGGCTGTCGGCATGCTGGCGGATGGTGGTGCCCGCCGGCGGCAACACCAACGGGTAACGCCCGACCTTGGCGCGCTCGACCGGCGTGGCGGCCAGCAGCGGGTGGCCCGGGCGTACCACCAGGCTCATCGACTCGCTGTACAGGTGCTCGAACGAAAGGCCCTGGATCTGCGGGCTGTCGGTCATGCGCCCGACCACCAGTTCCAGCTCACCCAGACGCAGTTGGCCGAGCAGCTGCGCGCTGACCCCCGTGGCCACACTGATGACCAGCGCTTCATGGCGCTGGTGCAGGCGGCACAGCACCTCGGGCATGAGCAGGCCCTCGACCGTCGACAGCACGCCAACGCGCACCTGCGACGGCGCCCGCGCTTCGCCACGCAAGCTACTGACGCCATCGCGCAGGGCCTGCACGCTGGGCCCGGCATACCGCATGAAACGCGCTCCGGCCGGGGTCAGCTCGACGCCCTGGCGGCTGCGCGCGAACAGGCGCGCTTCCAGCAGGCCTTCGAGTTCCTTGAGGGTCTTGGAAATTGCCGGCTGGCTGATCGCGAGCACGTCGGCAGCCCTGGCCAGGCTGCCCTGCCGGGCAATCTCCAGGAAGCACAGCAGGTGGCGGTATTTGATGCGGGTGTCGAGGTTCATGGCAGCAAGCTTACCGCATCGCTACCTGCGGCGTATCCAGGTCTGCCGCACCGTACTCACCCCTGCCCTTGCATACCCAGGCCGGTGACGCACCTGTCACTTCTGCCAGTAGCCGATCCAGGCCAAGCATCGCTCAATAGGCGTTCAGCGGTTTAATTGTGAATGGAGCCCAACGCCATGATCCGACCCAAGAAGCACTTCCCTTCTACCCAAGCAGTGCCGCCCTCTCTCCAGGCTCTTCAGCAGCAACCCGTAGCCCCCATCGATCTCAGTTATGGTGACAAAGGCCATGCCCACTTCACCCAAAGCGGCCGCGGCAACCTGGGGGGTACGACCAGCGTACTGAGGAGCAAAGTGCGTCCGGCCCGGTTCTATGTGACTGGGTATCAAACCGATCCCGATGGGCTAAACAGTGTTTTCATCGCCTGCCTGGACGCAAGTGGAAAGCTTGACACCACGTTCAATGGTAGCGGCATGTTCAAGTTCACCACAGAGACCACGGACCGCTACCTGAACGCCACTGGAGTAGTAGAGGACGTGACGGGCAATCTGCTGGTGACTGTGGAGCTTTTTGGGGAAACCACTTCTCATTTGTGGAAGCTGATTGCGAAAGGCGAACCCGATCCGGGCTTTGGTCAAGGAAAGGGTTATATCGACACACGTGCCTTGTTCGGTGCAGATCTTATGCTGGACAAAGTGGCCTGCCACCAGGAAGGGCTGGTGGCGACCGCGGCTCGATACGAAGCAGGGGATTCCAACGCGGTGGTTGTCGCCCTGGACAGCAATGGTAGAAGGGACCCCCTATTCGGTGAAAATGGGCTGCTGGCGTTGAGCGATCTGATTCCCGAAGGTTCACAGCACAGCCTTGAAGGCATTGCCGTCATCTCCCCAACTGCGGGGATGCAGCGCATCGTGATCTGCACTTACGTGGAAAGCGATTCGGGCTGGTATTCAGTAACGAGTGGCTTGTCGCTGACGGGGCGTCTCGATGACAAATTCGGCGAGGTGGGCCACCACTGGTCAGACGAGGGGATCATCAATAGCGGCTTCACGGTAGAAGACAGCAGCCAACGCATCACATTGTACGGCCAACACTACTCGGTCGACGACGATCGCAGCCAACCGACCATCTACCGGCTGGACTATGCTGGCGAACCTGCCCGCGAGTTCAACCAAGGGCAGGTAGTGCGTTTCCTCGTCGACGGCGGGTGGGCCCATATTGAAGAAACCGAGGGGGGGCTAATGGGGTACGGTGGCTTCTTTACCTTCAACATGGCAGTGCGCTACCAATCAGACGGCCAACTCGATACCCGCTTCGTCTCCCCGCACGGCTACGGTCAGTTTGGCGCGTTTTCGCAGGAGGATGGTTTCTATACCGCCGAGAATTCGGTAGTAGTCGATACCGTGAATCAGCGCATGGTGGTGAGCGGAGAAGACGTACAGCAGGGCTACCGACTTCCCTGCCTGCTCGCCCTCTCTCTGAAAACCGCTTCTGTAGTGCGTCACGACTGAAGCGGGCAGGCTTGAAGCATTGCTGCGTGCGTTAGGTGCAGAGGGATACCTGATCAACATCGCACGCGGCAAGCTGGTGGATGAGCCGGCGTTGATCGCGGCTGAAGCCGCTCCCACAGCGAAGAGGCTTGGGTAGGCAGCAAATGGTTATCAGGCCACAGCCAGCTCTACTGCCTCCCCCTTCAACCGCACCGGCCACACTCGCAACCTCTGCCCGGCATCCTCCAGGCACTCCCCACTCAGCAGGCTGAAGTGCTGTTTGTAGAGCGGCGCTGCCACCACCAACTCACCTTGCACACTGCCCACCAGCCCGCGACCGATGATGTTGGCGCCGGAACGCGGGTCGCGGTTGTCCACCGCATACAGCGGCTGCGCCTGCCCCGGCAGGTAGAACAGCGCCACCTGAGCCCCGTCGAGCCATACCACGACCCCGGAATCGGCCACCAGATCTTGCGCCTGGCACACCGCCTGCCAGTTCTCACAGGTTTTCACAGCAGCATTGGACAGGTTCATCAGACAGCCTCCTCGACAGTAGGGATCAGGTGCAGCGGCGCCGCTGGCCGGCGTTGTTCGCGTTCACGCACGAAGTGCACGTCCGGGTCAGCGCGGCGATCGTTGACAAAGGTACGGAAGCGCTTGAGCTTCTCGGGGTCGTTGAGGGCGTTGGCCCATTCGCATTCATACTGGTCGACCACATGCTGCATCTGGCTTTCCAACTCGCTGGCGAGCCCCAGGCTATCGTCGATCACGACCTGCTTCAGGTAGTCCAGGCCGCCTTCCAGGTTCTCGCGCCACACCGAGGTGCGCTGCAACTTGTCGGCCGTACGGATGTAGAACATCAGTACGCGGTCGATCAGGCGTACCAGGGTTTCGTCGTCCAGGTCGGTGGCGAACAGATCGGCATGCCGTGGGCGCATACCGCCGTTACCGCACACGTAGAGGTTCCAGCCCTTGTCGGTGGCGATCACGCCGATGTCCTTGCTCTGCGCCTCGGCACACTCGCGGGTGCAGCCAGACACCGCGAACTTGAGCTTGTGCGGGCTGCGCAGGCCCTTGTAGCGGTCTTCCAGGCGCAGGGCCATGGCGACGCTGTCCTGCACGCCGTAACGGCACCAGGTGCTGCCCACGCACGATTTCACCGTGCGGGTCGACTTCCCGTAGGCGTGGCCGGTTTCGAAGCCGGCCTCGATCAGCTCGCCCCAGATCAGCGGCAGCTCGTGCAACTGGGCCCCGAACAGGTCGATGCGCTGGCCGCCAGTGATCTTGGTGTACAGGTCGTACTTCTTGGCCACCTGGCCGATGACGATGAGCTTGTCGGGGGTGATTTCACCACCCGGAATACGCGGCACCACCGAGTAGGTGCCGTTCTTCTGCATGTTGGCCATGAAGGTGTCGTTGGTGTCCTGCAGCGGCACCAGCGCCGGGTCCATGATCGGCTGGTTCCAGCAGGAGGCGAGGATGTTGCCCACCGCCGGCTTGCAGATGTCACAGCCAACGTGGCCCTTGCCGTGGCGTGCGAGCAGCTCGCTGTAGGTGCGGATGCCCTCCACCCGCACTAGCCCGTAGAGCTCCTGGCGGGTGTAGGCGAAGTGCTCGCACAGGCTCTTGTCCACCGCTACGCCACGTGCGGTCAGTTCGTGCTCGAACACCTGCTTGAGCAAGGCCGCACAACCGCCGCAGCCGCTGCCGGCCTTGGTGCAGCCCTTGACCGCAGCAAGGTCGCTGCAACCGCTGTCGATGGCGTCGCACACCGCGCCCTTGCTGACGTTGTGACACGAGCAGATGGTCGCGCTGTCGGGCAGCGCATCGGCGCCCAAGGCCGGTGCACCATTGCCTTGCGGCAGGATCAGCGCTGCCGGGTCGGCTGGCAGGGCGATGCCGTTCTGGGCGTATTGCAGCAGGGTGTCGTAGTAGCTGTTGTCGCCGACCAGCACTGCGCCCAGCACGTGCTTGCCGCTGGCGTCCACCACCAGCCGGCGGTAGGCGCTGTTGGCTTCGTCGATGAAGCGGTAGCTGCGTGAACCGGGGGTGGCGCCATGGGCATCACCAATCGAGCCGACATCCACGCCCAGCAGCTTGAGCTTGGTCGACATGTCGGCGCCGGTAAACGCTACCGCCGCTTCCCCCATCAGCAAAGCCGCCAGGTTGCGCGCCATGCTGTAGCCTGGGGCGACCAGGCCGAACACGCTACCGTTCCACGAGGCGCACTCGCCGATGGCAAAGATGCGCGGGTCGCTGCTGCGGCAATGGTTGTCGATCACCACGCCACCGCGGGCGGCGATGTCCAGGCCGCAGCCACGGCCCAAGGCATCCTGCGGGCGGATACCGGCGGAGAACACGATCAGGTCGGTTTCCAGATGCTCGCCACCGTCGAAGTTCATGCGGTAGCGGTAGGCTTCACCGGCGCTGATCGACTGGGTGGCGCGCGACAGGTGCACGCCCACACCGAGCGCTTCAATCTGTGCCTTGAGCGCGGCACCGCCCTCGCTGTCCAGCTGAACCGGCATCAGCCGTGGGGCGAACTCCACCACGTGGGCTTCCAGGCCCAGCGACTTGAGGGCGTTGGCTGCCTCCAGGCCGAGCAGGCCACCACCGACCACCACGCCACGGCGGGCACCGGCTGCGGCAGCGCGAATGGCATCGAGGTCGTCGAGGGTACGGTAGACCAGGCGGGCATTGCCGCTGGAACCTTCGATCGGCGGCACGAAGGGGTAGGAGCCCGTGGCCAGGACCAGCTGGTCGTAGCCGTAGCGCCCCTCGGCCGTGACTACTTCGCAGCGCTCACGGTCGATTTCCAGCACGGCCTCACCGAGGTGCAGGTGCACGCCGTTGGCGTTGTAGAAATCGTGCTCGCACAGGGCCAGGGTCTCGGCACAGCTGCCGCCGAAGTATTCGGACAGGTGCACGCGGTCGTAGGCGCGTTGGCGCTCTTCGCCGAACACCTGCACCTCGAAGCGCTGCAGGGCACCGCGGCTGACCAGTTGTTCGACGCAATGGTGGCCGACCATGCCGTTGCCGACGATGACCAGTCGCTCTCGTTGCCCGCTGCTCGCTGTTGCCTTCATAAGCCGATCCTCGATCAAAAAAAAAGCGCCTGGAGCCGAAGCTCCAGGCGCCTTTGCCTGTATTCATCACGGTGTGCCCCCGGGTTGATCGCCGTTGATCAGTGGGGCTTGTTGTATTGGAGGTAAAGCAGGGACTGTGCCAATCCTTTTTCCTGTGCTGGCCCTATCGCCGGCAAGCCAGCTCCCACAAGGGCCGCCACAGGTTTCGAGGTTTGTAAGATACCTGTGGGAGCTGGCTTGCCGGCGATAGGGCCAGCACAGCAATTGCACATTCCAAGTGCATCACTCCCCATCCCGGTGCACTTCAGTACACATCCCGCAGATAACGTTTGCCCTTGCTCAAACCTTCCACATAGGCAGCCGCCTGCGCCGCACCCATCCCGCCATGCTCAGCCACAATCGCCCGCAACGCCGCATCCACATCCTTGGCCATGCGCTGCGCATCCCCACACACATAGAAATACGCCCCCGCTTCCAGCCACTGCCACAGCTGCGCGCCCTGCTCCAGCATCCGCTGCTGCACATAGATCTTCTCGGCCTGGTCGCGGGAAAACGCTGTATTCAGACGCAGGTGGCCGCTTGCCTGCCAGGCCTGTAGCTGCTCCCGGTAATAGAAGTCGGTAGCGGCGCACTGTTCGCCAAAGAACAGCCAGTTGCCCCCTTTCGCCCCCCGCGCCTCCCGCTCTTCGAGGAACGCCCGGAACGGCGCAATGCCGGTACCGGGGCCGACCATGATCATCGGCACGCTGTCGTCCGCAGGCAACCGGAAGTGCCTGGACGCCTGCGGGAAAATTGCCACCTTCAACGCTTGGGCGCGGTCGGCGAGGAAGGCCGAGCATACGCCCTTGCGCTCGCCATAACGCACGGTGGAGACGGTCAGGTGTACCTGGCCGGGATGCGCTAACGGGCTGGAGCTGATCGAGTACAGACGCGGCTGCAAAGGCTTGAGCAGTTCAAGCCAGCTGGCCAGCGGTAGCTGCTGGGGAAAGGCCCGCAGCACATCGACCAGTTGCCGGCCCCACAGCCAGTCCTGCAGTTCGGCCTTGCACTCGGGCTGCAGTAGACGTTGCAGGCCCGGGGCGCTGCCCGCGAAGGCTTGCAGTTGCTGCGTGGTGACCTTGGCGATTTCCAGGTGCGCGTGCAGGGCTTCGGCCAGTGGCATGGCAGGTTGGCCCTTCAGCTCGACCATGGCCTGGCCATCAAGCTGCATCAGCGCCAGCAGTTCGTCGACCAGCGCCGGGCAATTGCGCGGCCACACGCCCAAGGCATCACCGGCGGCATAGCTGAAGCCGCTACCGCTCAGGTCGAACACCAGTTGCCGTGTTTCCTTGCTGGCACCGGGGCCGTTGAGCAGGTGGTTTTCCAGCAAGGTGGCGGGCCAGGGTTGTTGTTTGCTCCAGCCCGCCATGGGTGCAGGTTCATTCGCCGGTGGTGGCGCAGCGGCCCTGCCCAGCAAGGGCAGCAACGCGTCAAGCCAGCCTGCGAACGCTTCGTCAAAGTCTGGCTCGCAGTCCACCCGTTGCAACAGGCGCCGGCCACCCAGTTCGGTCAGACGCTGGTCCAGCTTGCGGCCAAAGCCGCAGAACTGATCGTAACTGGAGTCGCCCAAGGCCAGCACTGCATAGGGCAGTTCGGCGCAGCAGGCGCCCTCCTCGCCCTGCAAGGCGTGCCAGAACGCCGCTGCGCTGTCGGGCGCATCGCCATCGCCAAAGGTGCTGGCGATCAATACCACGCTGGCGGCGCCCTGCAGCTGGCTCGGGCTGACCGCCTCCATGCAACTGAGCTGCACATCCAGGCCGGCACCGCGCAGGCGTTCGGCACAGCGCTCGGCCAGCTGCTCGCCGTTGCCGGTCTGCGAGGCCCACAGCACCTGATGCCGTGGCGCCGCCAACGCCGCAACGGGCAGTGCCGCAGGCTGGGCGAACAGCCCGGCCAGCAAGCCGTCGATAAACAGCCGGTGGTTGGCCGCCAATGGCGCACTGGCCGGCAGGCTGGGCACGCGCTCGGCGCGGGCCTGGTTCAGGCCCAGCAGGAAACCTTGCAGGTAATGGCGCTCTTCTTCTGCCAGCACCGGGGCTGGCAAGGTGTCCAGGCCAAGCAGACGGGACAGGGTGGCAGTGGGCATGCGGGCTGGCTCCGAAATGGCAGCGTTCAGGTCAAGGGCGTGGATACGCGCGCCTGCGACCCGTTGCAGGGCCACGGCGCAGTGTTTGAAAGCGGGTTGCAGCGACAGCGGGTCGACGGCATCGCAGGTCACGGCATTGATTGCCAGTTGCTCGCCGACCAGGTCGTTCCAGTGGAACGGCGCAAAGCAGTTGCCTGGCATGACCCGGTCGCTGATTCGCGCCGGCAGTACGGCTTGACCGCGCCGTGAGCGGACGGCCACCTGATCCTTTTCAGCGATGCCAAGCCGTACGGCGTCGTCTGGGTGAACCTCGACGAAGGGGCCAGGCTCCAGCTTGTTCAGCGCCGGCACCTTGCCGGTCTTGGTCAGGGTGTGCCACTGATGCTGCACGCGGCCGGTGTTCAGCACCATGGGGTAGTCGTCATCCGGCAACTCCGGTGCCGGCAACCAGGGCCGGGCGAAGAAGCGGGCCTTGCCGCTGGAGGTGGGGAACGCCAGCGCCGGGCAATCGCCCTGGGCATCGTGCAGCAGCGCCTGGCTGCTGCCGTCGTTCAGGTAGCGTAATGGGCTGCGATCGCTGCCATGGCCTGGCGCACAAGGCCACTGGCGTGGTTGCTGACGCAGCTCGGCGTAACCGATGCCGCGCAGGTCGTAGCCGGTGGCGGGGTTATGGAAGCGGCGGATTTCTTCATATACCGCTTCGGCATCGGGGTAGTCGAAGGCTTCGGCGTAGCCCATGGCGCAGGCCACCCGGGCGATGATCTGCCAGTCGGGCAGACTCTGCCCTGGCGGCTCTACGGCGCGCGGCATCAGGGTGAGGTTGCGTTCGCTGTTGATCATCACGCCCTCGCCTTCGGCCCACAGCGCGGCCGGCAGCAGGATGTCGGCGTAGCGGTTGGTTTCGGTGTCGAGGAAGGCATCCTGGGTAATCACCAATTCGGCCTGGCACAGTCCATCGATCACCTGCTGGCGGTTGGCAACGCTGGCTACCGGGTTGCTGCAGATGATCCAGCACGCTTTTACTTCACCCGCGTTCATCTGCTCGAACAGTGCCACCGTACCCTCGCCGCCTTCGCTGCGCAGGCTGCCGGGTGGCAGTTGCCACTGCTGCTCGACAAATGCGCGATCGCCTTCCACCAACGCCGAGCGCTGGCCTGGCAGGCCGGGGCCCATGTAGCCCATCTCACGGCCGCCCATGGCATTGGGCTGGCCGGTCAGCGAAAACGGCCCGCTACCGGGGCGGCAGATGGCGCCCGTGGCCAGGTGCAGGTTGCAGATGGCGTTGCTGTGCCAGGTACCGTGAATGCTCTGGTTCAGGCCCATGGTCCAGCAGCTCATCCAGTCGTTGGCGGTGCCGATCCATTCGGCGGCCTTGAGGATGTCGGCCTCGGCCAGCCCGGTGATGGCGGCTACGCGCTCGGGGGTGTAGTCATCGAGGAAGGCGGGTAGTTCGTCCCAGCCTTCGGTGTGGAGGGCGATGAAGTCGGGGTTGGTGTGGCCATTGCGGTGTAGCAGATACAACAAGCCGTTGAGCAAGGCCATGTCACTGCCGGGGCGTACTTGCAGAAACAGGTCGGCCTTGTCGGCGGTGGCACTGCGCCGTGGGTCGACGACGATCAGCTTCGCGCCGGCCTTGACCCGATCGAGCAGGCGCAGGAACAGGATGGGGTGGCAGTCAGCCATGTTGGCGCCGATCACCAGGAACACGTCGGCGTGCTCGAAATCCTGGTAGCTGCCAGGCGGGCCGTCAGCGCCGAGCGACAGCTTGTAGCCGCTGCCGGCGCTGGCCATGCACAGGCGCGAGTTGGACTCGATGTGGCGGGTGCGGATAAAGCCTTTGGCCAGCTTGTTGGCCAGGTACTGCGCCTCCAGCGACATCTGCCCCGACACGTACAGCGCCACGGCGTCGGGGCCGTGCTGGTCGATGATGCCGCGCAGGCGTTTGCCGGCGTCGGCGATCGCCTGGTCCATGCCGGTGCGCGCCGGTTGCTGGTTGCGCTGCTGGCGCACATAGGCGTCTTCCAGGCGGCCGACGGCGGTCAGCGGCACGTGCGCAGTGAGGCCTTTGGTGCACAGCCGGCCGAAGTTGCTGGGGTGCTGCTTGTCGCCGCTGACCTTGACGACCTTGCCATCGGCAACGCTCATGACGATGCCGCAGCCAACGCCGCAGTAGGGGCAGACGCTGCGTACTTCGCTGTTGGCCATGGGCGGGCTCCTGTGGGAAACGCAAAAAGGCGCCGGCTGCCCCGGCTTGCTGAAGCAAGCGGGGCAACACGGCGCCTTTGTCGTGAAGTTTTGTGGGCTGTCGACGTTGATAGCCCGGGATGAAGGTAGATCAGCAATTTATGGGCCAGCTATACCGGCCCTTTCGCGGGCACGCCCGCTCCCACAGGGCTATCGCAAGGCCTGAGGGGCGTGCCGTGCCTGTGGGAGATTCTATGGTTTTCAGCAAGGCGCTTTCCCACCCTTGGTGACATATTCGTCCTGATTCTTCATCAGGGCGAATGCCACTCGTGCAAGCTTCCTGGCCAGGATTACCAACGCCTGGGTTGTTGCTTTACCCGCATTGCGATGATGTTCGTAGATCCCTTTCCAAGTGGCCGTCCGGCTGGCTGACATCGCCGCGTTATGCAGCAGGCGACGGATTTCTGAGCAGCCTCGCTTGGTAAGGCGACGACGTCCATTCTTCTGCCCAGAATCAATCACTCGTAGATCCATTCCCAGGAATGCAATGTACGAATCACTGCTCTTGAACTCGCCCCGCATAAAAGCCATTACCAAGGCAGTGGCCGTGAGAAACCCAATACCCTCTACCGCCTGGCAGCGAGCAACTTGCTCGTGCAGCCCTGCTTCGCGCAGCACTTCTTTAATTTTCTTTTGGATCAACAAATCCAGCCGGTCTATCGATTTTACAAAGGTTGTGAAGGCGGCTTTCAAAAGGGCTTCATTAGCCCAGCTCTGGGTCATCGCCGTGCGGGCAGTCACCAAGGCCGCTCGGCGTCGCAGAAGGCTCTGAAGCTTGCCGTAGACGGCGGGAGGGGGAGTCCAAGGGCGGAGGTCTTCCCCCTCGTTTCTCAAAAATCGGGACAACAACCGAGCATCAGTGGGGTCCGTTTTTACCCGCACACCCACGCTTTTGCGGTAGTTGCTCAGTTGGAATCCATCAATGACATAGACCTCGAAACCCAGGCTATGGGCCAGCTCAACCAAGTCCAGGTGGTAAACATTGGTCGCCTCAACAGCAATTGCCGTGTTGAGAGGCTGTTGCTTCAGCCATTTCTTGATTTCCGGTTTGGTATTTTTCACCTTGATGATCTCGTCGCGATCATCGTGATGAATCACTAATTCTGCTTTCGCGACATCCGCACCCACGATCAATTTGCCAACCTGCATTGCCACGGGAGCCTCCTCACGTTATGGTTTTTTGGCTTGAAGGGGTTTCACCAAGAGGCGCTGGCTTGCTTCTATCGTCGTTTGCAAACGATGCATTCTTTATCGGCGCTTTGGTGGAAGGGGTGGGGCGATGTCTCCCACGGTCTGTACTGCTGTGAACAGTCAGAATCGGGCATTTAGTCCCACCACCCCTTCAAGTCTAACCATACAAGCGGGCGTGCCCGCGAAGAGGCCGGCACAGGCTACGCACCATGCGGTGGCAACCCGGTACCCGCTGGCGCTATGCTGGGGCAAATTACAGCATGAGCAACTGCCCTCCCCCTATGTCCCAGGTGATTCTCAAGACCCCCGCCCAACTCGACCTGATGCGCCGCGCAGGCCAACTGCTGGCCCAGGTTTTCGCCGACCTCGACGGTTTCATCCGCCCCGGCGTGACCACGATGCAGATCAACGACCGTGCCGAAGCATTCATCGTCGACACGCTCAAGGCCCGGCCGGCGAGCAAAGGCCAGTACGGCTTTCCTTATTCGCTCAATACCTCGGTGGACCATGTGGTGTGCCATGGCATGCCCAATGCCGATGAAGTACTGAAGGAAGGCTCGATCATCAACGTCGACATCACCCTGGAACAGGGCGGCTACATTGCCGACTCGTCGAAGATGTACAGCATCGGGCACATCAGCGATGAAGCCCGACGCCTCGTCGACACCACCTACGACGCGCTGTGGAAGGGCATCGAGCAGGTGCGCCCCGGGGCCACGTTGGGCGATATCGGCCATGCCGTCCAGGCCCATGCCGAGGCGGCAGGCTATAGCGTGGTGCGCGAGTATTGCGGGCACGGCATTGGCCAGCAGATGCATGAAGGGCCTGAAGTACTGCACATCGGCCAGCGCGGCATGGGCATGAAGCTGAAGCCGGGGATGGTGTTCACCATCGAGCCGATGATCAACCAGGGTGGGCGCGGTACGCGCACATTGAAGGATGGCTGGACAGTGATTACCCGCGACCACAGCCTGTCGGCGCAGTGGGAGCATACCGTGGCGGTGACCGATGACGGGTTCGAGGTGCTGACGTTGCGAGAAGAAGAGCGCTGATACAAAAATTGCAGACACAAAAAAAGCGACCCTAAGCAGACTGTGTGAAAACCTAGCATTCTGCCCGGCCCTTTAAGAGAATGCTCCGTATCGGAAGATACGGAGCATTTTTCGTTATGGCCTACATACAAGGAGAGTCTCGCAGCCAGACCAGTCTGTTCCCGGTCTCGCTGGAGGAGCTGATCCCGGAAGATCACCTCGTACGGGTCATTGACCTGTATGTCGCCAGGCTCGACCTGGGCCAGCTCGGCTTCGAAAAAGCGCAATCCAAGGCCATAGGGCGCCCCGCCTACGACCCCGCCGATCAGCTCAAGCTCTACCTCTATGGCTATTTTCAGCGCATCCGTTCCTCGCGGCGTTTGGAAGCCGAGTGCCAGCGCAACATCGAGGTGATGTGGCTGATCAACCGGCTCAAACCTGACTTCAAGACCATCGCTGACTTTCGCAAGAACAACAAAGCCGCTTTCGTTGCGACGTGCCGGGCGTTTGTACAGTTCTGCCGAACCGCCGGTTTGATTGCTGGTGACTTGGTTGCCATCGACGGCAGCAAGTTTCAGGCGGTCGCTTCCCCCCGGCGCCATTTGAACCTGAGTCAACTCAAGCGTCAGGATGAGAAACTGGACAAGCGGATCGCCCAATATCTGGCTGATCTGGATGCCGCTGACAAGTCTGAGGGCGAGCAAGTGGTCGATCGCACTGCGATCAAAGCGGCCTTGGCGAAGCTTGAGGCCAAGCAGCAAGACAACCGCACTTGCCAGGCCTTGATGAAATCAATGGGGCTGGAGCAATTCAACACGCACGAAAGCGATGCCCGCATGATGCGCACTCCCAAAGGAGCGCGGGTTGCCTATAACGTGCAGACCGCCGTTGACGCAGAACACTGCCTGATTTTGCATCACGAGGTGACGCAAGAGGGCGATGATCGCAAGCAGCTTGAACCCATGGCTAAAGCGGCCAAGGCTGAGCTGAAACAGAAAGCGCTGACCGTTACAGCTGATATGGGTTACTCGAATGGCCAGCAGTTCCAGGCATGTGAGGAAGCCTCCATTACCGCGTACGTTCCGCCAAACCGAACCTCGAACCCAGGCGGTGAGGCATTATTCGAGCGCAAGGACTTTACCTACGACGCCGAACAGGATCGGTACCAGTGCCCGGCAGGGCAGTGGCTAACGCTGAAGCAGCGTCACAAGGGCGACCGGATCTACCAGGCGGCGATCAGTGATTGCGCCGGGTGCACGCTGAAATCCCAATGCACGACGGCCAAGCGCCGCTATGTCTCGCGCCACGCTCAAGAGGAAGCCTTTGAGCGTATGGCGCAGCGGATGCAGATGCATCCAGAGATGATGGAACGGCGCAGATCCATCGTGGAGCACCCGTTTGGCAATCTCAAACAATGGCTGTTTGGCAACGGGCGCTTCCTGCTGCGACAACTCGCAGGCACAAGAGCTGAAATGGCTCTCGCTGTGACCGCTTACAACCTCAAGCGGGCGATTAGTGTCCTGGGTGCCAAGCAAATCATGCAACTGATGGGCTGAAGGGCCTTTTTCAGCACAAAAACAAACGCCCCGAACAAGTCGGGGCGTTTGGTATAGGGCCTACCAGTGCGTTTTCACACAGTCTGTAAGGTCGCTTTCTTTGTTACTTCCAGGTGTTCAGTGGGCCTGGAAGCGGAATATGGCGCAGCGGACGGGACTCGAACCCGCGACCCCCGGCGTGACAGGCCGGTATTCTAACCGACTGAACTACCGCTGCGCTATACATCGAGTGGTGGGTGATGACGGGATCGAACCGCCGACCCTCTGCTTGTAAGGCAGATGCTCTCCCGGCTGAGCTAATCACCCATGTCTCTCGGTGTGGCGCGCATTCTACGGGCGACTTTGCACTCTGGCAAGCACTTATCGAAGTTTTTTCAAAACTCGTTCAAACACCAAAATTCAGGCACAAAAAAAGCGACCCTAAGGTCGCTTTCTTTGTTACTCCCAGGTGTTCAGTGGGCCTGGAAGTGGAATATGGCGCAGCGGACGGGACTCGAACCCGCGACCCCCGGCGTGACAGGCCGGTATTCTAACCGACTGAACTACCGCTGCGCTATACATCGAGTGGTGGGTGATGACGGGATCGAACCGCCGACCCTCTGCTTGTAAGGCAGATGCTCTCCCGGCTGAGCTAATCACCCTTCGTCTCGGTGTGGCGCGCATTCTACGGACGACCCCGCACCCTGGCAAGCACTTTTTAAACTTTTTTCAAAAAAAACTTCATTCCTTTCAAAGGCCTAGCGTTGCCGGGTGTTTCTTTCACGCATAAGCCACTGCTGGCCCTCTGACAGGGTTGGCCTCAGAGCTCCGCTCGGAGAATAATGCCCGCCTTATGCATTAAGGAGAGTTACCCCTCATGTGGTTCAAGAACCTGCTGACCTACCGCCTGACCCAGGAAGTCCCGTTCGAGCCTGAAGCGCTGGAAGCCGCACTGGCCAGCAAGCCGGCCCGCCCCTGCGCCAGCCAGGAGCTGACCACCTACGGTTTCGTCGCGCCGTTCGGCAAAGGCGAAGACGCTCCCCTGGTGCATGTCAGCGGCGAGTTCCTGCTGATTGCCGCACGCAAGGAAGAACGCATCCTGCCGAGCAGCGTGGTCAACGACGCGGTCAAGGAAAAGGTCGAAGAGATCGAGACCGAGCAGATGCGCAAGGTCTATAAAAAAGAACGCGACCAGATCAAGGACGAGATCATCCAGGCTTTCCTGCCGCGTGCGTTCATCCGCCGCTCGATGATCTTCGCCGCCATCGCCCCGCGCCTGGGTGTGATCCTGGTCAACTCGGCCAGCGCCAAGCGCGCCGAAGACCTGCTGTCGACCCTGCGTGAAGTGATGGGCTCGCTGCCGGTGCGCCCGGCCACGGTGAAGATTGCGCCAACCGCCACCATGACCGACTGGGTCAAGTCGCAGCAAACCGCCGAAGGCTTCTATGTACTGGACGAGTGCGAACTGCGTGACACCGCCGAAGACGGCGGTATCGTGCGCTGCAAGCGCCAGGACCTGACCGGCGAGGAAATCCAGTTGCACCTGAGCACTGGCAAGGTGGTAACCCAGCTTGCCCTGGCCTGGCAGGACAAGCTGTCGTTCATTCTGGACGACAAGATGGTGATCAAGCGCCTGAAGTTCGAAGAGCTGCTGCAGGAGCAGGCCGAGCAGGACGGTGGCGATGAGGCTGCGCAGCAGTTCGATGCCAGCTTCCTGCTGATGATGATGACCTTTACCGAGTTCCTGCCGGTGTTGTTCGAGGCGCTGGGTGGGGAGGAGATTCCGCAAGGGGTCTGATGTGTCTTGAGATGCCAGTGCAGGCCTGAAGGCCATTTTGCCTGCACCGGCCCTGCTGCCGGCAAGCCAGCTCCCACAAGGTACGCCACGGTTTTCAGAACCTGTGGCGTACTTGTGTGAACTGGCTTGCCGGCGACAGGGCCCTGGAAATACACAAAGCTATAAGTAGAAAAGGAATTGCCCCATGCGTGCCCTCGCCGCCTTAAGCCGCTTCGTCGGCAATACCTTCGCCCTGTGGGTGCTGGTGTTTGCCGTGCTGGCCTTTTTGCTACCGCAATGGTTCATCGCCCTGAAGGTCGCCATCGTGCCGCTGCTTGGGCTGGTGATGTTCGGCATGGGCCTCACCCTCAAACTCGACGACTTCGCCGCCCTCGCCCGCCAGCCCTGGCGGGTGATGCTGGGGGTGGTCGCGCACTTCGTGATCATGCCGGGCATGGCCTGGCTGCTGTGCCAGCTGTTCCACCTGCCGCCGGAAATTGCCGTGGGCGTGATCCTGGTCGGCTGCTGCCCGAGCGGCACCGCCTCGAACGTGATGGTCTGGCTGTCGCGTGGTGACCTGGCGCTGGCCGTGGCGATTGCTGCAGTCACCACGCTGCTGGCACCACTGCTGACCCCGGCGCTGATCTGGTTCCTGGCGTCGGCCTGGTTGCCGGTGTCCTTCATGGATATGTTCTGGTCGATCCTGCAGCTGGTGATGCTGCCGATCGTGCTCGGCGTGCTGGCCCAGCGCCTGCTCGGTGCCCGGGTGCAGGCGGCGGTGCAGGTACTGCCGCTGGTGTCGGTGGTGAGCATCGTGATGATCGTGTGCGCGGTGGTGGCGGCCAGCCAGGCGAAGATCGCCGAATCGGGGCTGTTGATCATGGCGGTGGTGATGCTGCACAACAGCTTTGGTTATTTGCTGGGGTACCTGACCGGCAAGCTGTGCAAGTTGCCGCTGGCCCAACGCAAGTCGCTGGCGCTGGAGGTGGGGATGCAGAACTCCGGGCTGGGGGCGGCGCTGGCGGCGGCGCACTTTTCGCCATTGGCGGCAGTGCCCAGTGCGTTGTTCAGTGTTTGGCACAATATTTCCGGGGCACTGCTGTCGACCTGGTTCCGGCGGATGGATGAGCCTGCGGTTGAACCTGAAGAAGCGGAACCGGCCGGGCACTGATGGTGCCTGTGCTGGACTCTTCGCGGGTAAACCCGCACCCACAGGGATCAGCACAGACTTGCCCTGAAGGCTGCAGATAGGCACCATATTGCCCACTGTGAGGACGGCCTCACGACGCACCGCGTGACCATTCCGGGGACGGCCCCATCATTCAAACGATGGAGACACACTCATGTCCTGGATCATCCTGTTCTTCGCCGGCCTGTTCGAGGTCGGCTGGGCCGTAGGCCTTAAATACACCGACGGCTTCAGCAAACCGATCCCCACCGTACTCACGGTCGGCGCCATGGTCATAAGCCTGGGCCTGCTGGGCCTGGCCATGAAAGAACTGCCGCTGGGCACCGCCTATGCCATCTGGACGGGTGTTGGCGCAGTCGGCACAGTCATCGCCGGGATCATCCTGTTCGGCGAGTCCATGGCCCTGGTGCGGCTGGTCAGTGTGGCGCTGATCATCTGCGGCCTGGTCGGCCTGAAAGTCAGCGCCAGCTAACCCACTCCCCTATCGCAGGTCACCGCGCAGGCGGCTGACCTGCTCGCGCAACAGCTCAGGCTGCGCTGCCTCCACCGGGATGGCGGCGCCCGCCACGATGGTTACCCGCGACCACAGGCGCTTGAAGAAGCCCTTGGCCGGGTCGCGGCTGAAGAAGCTGCCCCACAGCCCTTGCAAAGCCAGCGGAATCACCGGCACCGGTGTTTCTTCGAGGATGCGGTTGACGCCACCCTTGAACACATCGATCTCACCATCGCCAGTCAACTTGCCCTCCGGGAAGATGCATACCAGCTCTCCATCGGCCAGGTACTTGGCAATGCGTGCGAACGCACGTTCGTACGTGGCGGGGTCTTCGTTGCGACCGGCAATCGGGATGGCGCCTGCGGTGCGGAACACGAAGTTGAGCACTGGCAGGTTGTAGATCTTGTAATACATCACAAAGCGGATTGGCCGGCGGATTGCTCCTCCCAGCAGCAATGCATCAACGAACGACACGTGGTTGCACACCAGCAGCGCCGCGCCTTCGTCGGGGATGCGCTCAAGGTCGCGGTGCTGCACGCGGTACATCGAATGGCTGAGCAGCCAGATCAGGAAGCGCATGGTGAATTCGGGCACGATCCTGAAGATGTAGGCGTTGACCGCGATATTTAGCAGCGACACCACCAGGAACAGCTGCGGGATGCTCAGCTCGGCAAGCCCCATGAGGATGATGGTAAGCACCGCCGACACCACCATGAACAAGGCATTGAGGATGTTGTTGGCCGCAATCACCCGGGCGCGCTGGTCTTCGGCCGTGCGTGCCTGAATCAGCGCATACAGCGGCACAATGTAGAAGCCACCGAACACGCCAAGGCCCACGATCGACAGCAGGATCCACCAGGCCTGGCCTATGCCCAGCAGCGCCAGCCAGTCGTGCGGCGCAGCTGCAGCCGGTACATCGCCGGAGTGCCACCACCACAGCAGGCCGAACAGGGTCAGGCCGAACGAGCCGAACGGCACCAGGCCGATCTCTACCTTGCGCCCGCTAAGCCTCTCGCACAGCAACGACCCCAGGGCAATGCCCACCGAGAACAGCGTCAGCACCAGGGTGACCACCGTGCCATCGCCGTGCAGCCAGTCCTTGGCGTAGGCCGGGATCTGCGTGAGGTAGATGGCACCGACAAACCAGAACCACGAGTTACCCACGATCGAGCGCGATACGGCGGGCGGCTGCCCCAGGCCCATGCGCAGGATCGCCCACGACTGCCTGAAAATGTTCCAGTCCAGCGGCATGCTCGGCGAGGCGGCCGCGGCCCGCGGGATCCAGCGGCTGGCCAGGTAGCCGAGCACAGCAGTGCCGACCACGCCGCCGGCCACCACCGTGGCATAGCTGTCGGCCGACATCATCACGCCGGCGCCGATGGTGCCGGCCAGGATGGCGAGGAAGGTGCCGGTTTCCACCAGCCCGTTACCGCCGACCAGTTCCTCCTCGCGCAGGGCCTGCGGCAGGATCGAGTACTTCACCGGGCCGAACAGCGCCGAGTGGGTACCCATGCCGAACAGCGCCACCAGCATCAGCGCCAGGTGGTTGGTGATGAAGCCAAGCGCACCGATTGCCATGATGACGATCTCGGCCAGCTTGATCGCACGGATCAGCGCGTCCTTGGCGAACTTCTCGCCAAACTGCCCGCCCAGCGCCGAAAACAGAAAGAACGGCAGGATGAACAGCAAGGCGCACAGGTTGACCCAGATCGAACGGTCACCGTCGCCCAGGCTGAGCTTGAACAGGATCGCCAGGATCAGCGATTGCTTGAACAGGTTGTCGTTGAAGGCACCCAGCGACTGGGTGATGAAAAACGGCAGGAAGCGCCGCTTGCCGAGCAATGTGAATTGCGAGGAGTGACTCATCGTCCTTGGTCCTGAAGGCTTTTCAATTGGAGGCGCGCCGGGCACGTCAGGCCACAAATCTGCATGGGAAATGCCTTGGCTGGCAAGCCTACACGCTTTTTGCAGAAGCAGCCGAGGCGCTCCTGCAGGTGCCCTATGTGGCTTATGCTTGTGCTCGGCAAACCAGAACAACAAGGACGTGGTAATGCTCGCCGCCCTGAAACGCTACCCGCACACCGTACGCCTGCTACTGCTGACCACCTTCACCCTCACGGTCGCCCGCGCCCTTACCCTGCCCTACCTGGTGGTGTACCTGGCCGACAACTTCCAGCTGCCGATCAGCCAGATCGGCCTGCTGATAGGTGGCGCGCTGATCATCGCTTCGCTGCTGAGCCTGTATGGCGGCCACCTGGTCGACACCTTGCGCAACCACACGCTGGTCAGCGCCAGCACCCTGCTGTTCGCCCTGGCCTTCATCGCCGCGGTCGTCAGTGAATCGGCGCTGTTGTTCTTTTTGTGCCTGGTGCTGATCAACCTGGCGCTTGCAGTGGTCGACATCGCCGCCAAGGCAGGCTTCTGTGCCTTGCTGCCAGTGGAAGAGCGGGCCGAGGTGTTCGCCATCAAGTACACCCTCAGCAACGTCGGCTACGCCGCAGGCCCGCTGCTGGGGGTCGCCATGCTGGAACTGGACGACCACATGCCGTTCATCGCCTCGGCCCTGCTTGGCCTGGGCATGTGCCTGGCCTACTGGCGCCTTGGCGACCGTGACCTGCAGGCGAGCGCACCGGACAAGCCTGCGGCCGGCTTCGGCCAGGTGGCGCTGGGGCTGGCGCGTGACCGCCGGCTGGTGTATTTCACCCTGGGCGGGGTGCTGAGCGCGGTGGTGTTCGGCCAGTTCACCGCCTACCTGTCGCAGTACCTGGTGGTAACCAGCAGCCCGACGGAAGCGGCGCGGCTGGTCGGCTACCTGGTCACCACCAACGCGGTGACGGTGATTGCCCTGCAGTACCTGATTGGCCGACGCATCAGTCGTCAGCACCTGATGCCCTGGTTGCTGGCCGGCATGGCCCTGTTCATCGCAGGGCTGCTGGGCTTTTCGTTGGCAGGCTCGGTGCTGGCCTGGTGCCTGGCGATGCTGGTGTTCACCCTGGGCGAGATCATCGTGATCCCTGCCGAATACATGTTCATCGACCTGATCGCCCCGGAGCACTTGCGCGGGGTGTATTACGGCGCGCAGAACCTGTCCAACCTGGGGGCGGCGCTGGGGCCGGTGATGGTGGGGTTTGCCCTGGTGCACCTGTGGCCGGGGGCAATCTTCTACCTGCTGGTGTTGTCGGTGTTGCTGGCGGGGGTGTTTTACGGGTTGGGCACCCGAAAAAATTGATGTTTTGTTTCAGATCAATCGCGAGCAAGCTCTCGCCTACAACCATCGTCTGCGCTGACGAAGCGGCGCCTGCGTGCCAGACTGGTTGATCGGGACCGCGTTATATTTTTTGCTTCGGAGTCTTCATGTCGTTGTCCAGCGGGCTGATCGCCGTGGTCGCCCTGGCCTATATGGCCGTCATGTTCGCCATCGCCTTCTATGGTGACCGCCGCAGCACGCCGTTGCCGCCGAAACTGCGCGCCTGGGTGTACAGTTTGTCGCTGGCCGTTTACTGCACCAGCTGGACCTTCTTCGGCGCCGTCGGCCAGGCCGCCGAACAGCTCTGGGCATTCCTGCCGATCTACCTGGGCCCGGTGCTGCTGATGGTCTTCGCGCCCTGGGTGCTGCAGAAGATGGTGCTGATCAGCAAACAGCAGAACATCACCTCAATCGCCGACTTCATCGCCGCACGCTACGGCAAGTCGCAAACCCTGGCGGTGGTGGTGGCGCTGATTTGCCTGGTCGGTGTGCTGCCGTACATCGCCCTGCAGCTCAAAGGCATCGTGCTGGGCGTCAACCTGCTGATCGGGGCCAACGCCGACGCCACTGGCACCCGCGTGCAGGACACCGCGCTGGTGGTGTCACTGGTGCTGGCACTGTTTGCCATCGTGTTCGGCACCCGCAGCCTGGACGTGACCGAACACCACCGGGGCATGGTATTGGCGATTGCCTTCGAATCGCTGATCAAGTTGCTGGCCTTCCTGGCCGTGGGCATTTTCGTCGTATTCAACCTGTATGACGGCTTTGACGACCTGTTCAGCCAGGCTCGCCAGTCGATCCACTTGCAGGACTATTGGCAAGAGACCATCAACTGGCCGTCGATGGTGGTGCAAACCGCTGTGGCGATGATGGCGATCATCTGCCTGCCGCGACAGTTTCACGTCACCGTGGTGGAGAACATCGAGCCCCAGGACATGCGCCTGGCGCGCTGGGTGTTCCCGATGTACCTGGCGCTGGCCGCGCTGTTCGTGGTGCCGATTGCCCTGGCCGGGCAGATGCTGCTGCCGGGCACGGTGATCTCCGACTCGTTCGTCATCAGCCTGCCACTGGCCGAGGCGCACCCGAGCCTGGCCCTGCTGGCATTCATTGGCGGCGCATCGGCAGCCACCGGCATGGTCATCGTCGAAGCGGTGGCGCTGTCGACCATGGTGTCCAACGACATGCTGCTGCCCTGGCTGCTGCGGCGCAACAACGCCGAGCGGCCGTTCGAGGCGTTCCGCCACTGGATGCTCTCGGTACGCCGGGTAACCATCGTGGTGATCCTGCTGCTGGCCTACGTCAGCTACCGCCTGCTGGGCTCCACCGCCAGCCTGGCAACCATCGGCCAGATCGCCTTCGCCGCCGTCACCCAGCTCACCCCGGCCATGCTCGGCGCGCTGTACTGGAAGCAGGCCAACCGCCGCGGCGTGTTCGCCGGCCTGGCGGCAGGTATCTTCCTGTGGTTCTACACCTTGGTCCTGCCGATTGCCGCGCACAGCCTGGGCTGGTCACTGCAGCTGTTCCCAGGGCTGGCTTGGCTGCATGGCAACCCGCTGGGCCTGCCGATCAGCCCGCTGACCCAAGGGGTGGTGCTGTCGCTGGCAGGCAACTTCACCCTGTTCGCCTGGGTTTCGGTATTGTCGCGCACACGGGTTTCCGAACACTGGCAGGCCGGCCGCTTCATCGGCCAGCAGACCAGCGCCCGCCCCAGCAGCAAGCCACTGCTGGCGGTGCAGATCGACGACCTGCTGACCCTGGCCTCGCGTTTTGTCGGTGAGGAACGCGCCCGGCAGAGCTTCATCCGCTTTGCCTACCGCCAGGGCAAGGGCTTCAACCCCAACCAGAATGCCGACGGCGACTGGATCGAACACACCGAACGCCTGCTGGCCGGGGTGCTCGGGACCTCGTCGACCCGCGCCGTGGTCAAGGCCGCCATCGAAGGCCGCGACATGCAGCTGGAAGACGTGGTACGCATTGCCGACGAAGCCAGCGAGGTGCTGCAGTTCAACCGCGCGCTGCTGCAAGGCGCCATCGAGAACATCAACCAGGGCATCAGCGTGGTCGACCAGAACCTGCACCTGGTGGCCTGGAACCGTCGCTACCTGGAGCTGTTCAACTACCCCGACGGGCTGATCAGCGTGGGCCGGCCGATTGCCGACATCATCCGCTACAACGCCGAGCGCGGCCTGTGCGGCCCGGGCGAAGCGCAGGTGCATGTGGCGCGGCGCCTGCACTGGATGCGCCAAGGCCGCGCGCATTCTTCCGAACGGCTATTCCCCAATGGCCGGGTGATCGAGCTGATCGGCAACCCGATGCCGGGTGGCGGCTTCGTCATGAGTTTCACCGACATCACCCCGTTCCGCGAGGCCGAGCAGGCCCTGCGCGATGCCAACGAAGGACTGGAACAACGGGTGGCCGAGCGCACCCGCGAACTGTCGCAACTGAACCAGGCGTTGTCCGAAGCCAAGAGCCAGGCCGAAGCGGTCAGCAAGTCCAAGACCCGCTTCCTGGCTGCGGTCAGCCACGACCTGATGCAACCCCTGAACGCCGCCCGGCTGTTCTCCGCCGCCCTGTCGCAGCAAGCGGAGGGCATGAACGAAGAGGCCCAGCAGTTGGTGCAGCACATGGACAGCTCGCTACGTTCGGCCGAAGAACTGATCAGCGACCTGCTGGACATCTCGCGCCTGGAAAACGGCAAGATCACCCCAGACGCCAAGCCCTTCGCCCTCAACGAACTGTTCGACACGCTGGGTGCCGAGTTCAAGGTGCTGGCGGCCGAGAAAAACCTGGAGTTCCGCCTGCGTGGCAGCCGCCTGCGGGTGGACAGCGACATGAAGCTGTTGCGCCGGGTACTGCAGAACTTCCTCACCAATGCCCTGCGCTACGGCAAGAGCCCGATCCTGCTGGGCGCGCGCCGCCAGGGCGAGCGCCTGTGGCTGGAGGTGTGGGACCGTGGCCCGGGCATCGCCGACGACAAGCTGCAAGTGATCTTCCAGGAGTTCAAGCGCCTGGACAGTCACCAGACACGCGCCGAGAAAGGCCTGGGCCTGGGTCTGGCAATTGCCGACGGCCTGTGCCGGGTGCTGGGGCACCCGCTGGAAGTGCGGTCGTGGCCGGGCAAAGGCACGGTGTTCCGCGTCAGCGTGCCGATTGCCCGCCAGGCCGCCCCGGCGCCAAGCGCCCCCGCTGAACAACAGGGCGGCCAGCCGCTGGCCGGGCTGCAAGTGCTGTGCGTGGACAACGAAGACAGCATCCTGATTGGCATGAACAGCCTGCTCAGCCGCTGGGGCTGCCAGGTATGGACCGCGCGCAACCAGGCGGAATGCGAAGCCCTGCTGGCCAAGGGCATGCGCCCGCATCTGGCACTGGTCGACTACCACCTGGATGACGGTGAGACCGGCACCGGGCTGATGGGCTGGCTACGTGCACGCCTGGGTGAACCGGTGCCAGGCGTGGTGATCAGCGCCGACGGCAGCAAGGAAACCATCGCCATGGTGCATGCGGCAGGCCTGGATTACCTGGCCAAACCGGTCAAGCCAGCAGCCTTGCGCGCCATGCTCAATCGCCATCTGAGCCAGGTTCAGTAACTGCGGGGTCCGGCACCTCATCGGACAGCGCCCGCTCCAGCAAGTCTGCCGGCAGGCTCTTGCTGGCGCGGGCGCCCAGCAGCTTCAGCTGCTCGCTGCGGCTGACCAGGTTGCCGCGCCCTTCGCACAGCTTGTTACGGGCAGCGGCATAAGCCTTGTCCACCTGTTGCAGGCGGCTGCCCAGCTCGTCCAGGTCCTGGATGAACAGCACGAACTTGTCGTAGAGCCAGCCGGCGCGCTCGGCAATTTCCCGGGCGTTCTGGCCCTGGCGCTCCTGTTTCCACAGGCTGTCGATCACCCGCAGGGTAGCCAGCAGGGTGGTAGGGCTGACGATCACGATATGCCGGTCGAAGGCTTCCTGGAACAGATTCGGCTCAGCCTGCAGGGCTGCCGAGAAGGCCGCTTCGATGGGCACGAACAGCAGCACGAAATCCAGGCTGTGCAGGCCTTCGAGGCGGTTGTAGTCCTTGCTCGACAAGCCTTTGACGTGGCTGCGCAGCGACTGCACGTGCTGTTTGAGCGCGGCCTCGTCGTTGTTGGCGACAAACTGCTGGTACGCCGTAAGGCTGACCTTGGCGTCCACCACCACCTGTTTGTCGCCGGGCAGCATGATCAGCACGTCGGGCTGGAAACGCTCGCCGTCAGCGCTCTTGAGGCTGACCTGGGTCTGGTATTCGCGGCCTTTTTCCAGGCCAGCATGTTCCAACACCCGCTCGAGGATCAGCTCGCCCCAGTTGCCCTGGGTTTTTTGGCCTTTGAGGGCCTGGGTCAGGTTGGTGGCTTCGTCGGACAGGCGCAGGTTGAGCTGTTGCAGGCGCTCAAGCTCTTTGCCCAGGGAAAAGCGTTCGCGGGCTTCCTGCTGATAGCTTTCTTCGACGCGTTTTTCGAAGGACTGGATACGCTCCTTGAGCGGGTCGAGCAACTGGCCCAAGTGCTGCTGGCTGGTCTGGGCGAAGCGTTGCTCGCGCTCGTCGAAGATCTTGGTGGCCATGTCGGCGAACTGGGCGCGCAGGGTGTCGCGGGCTTCCTGCAGGTCTTCCAGGCGCTGCTGATGGCTTTCTTGCTGCTCACGCAGTTCAGCCTCCAGGCGCGCACCCTGAGACTCCAGACGACGCAGCTCGGCTTCACGGTTGGCGCGCTCCAGGCTCCAGGCGTGGGCAGCGTCACGGGCGTTGTCGCGGTCGATCTGCAGCAGTTCCAGTTCACGGCCCTGGGCGGCCAGTTGGGCCTGCTTGACAGTGTTGGCTTCGCTGAGGTCGCTGACTTCGTCGCGGCTGGCCTCAAGCTGCGCCTGCAGGCCGGCCTGGGCCAGCAGGGCTGCGTTGAGGCGCTCTTCGAGCAAGGCCTGCTCGCCTTGCCGTGCGCCCTGCCGGCGCTGCACCTGCATGACCCAAAAAAGACAGGGTAAAGCACCTGCCACCAAGCCCAGCAGAATGCTGGCCAGATCCACTGTCATGCTTACCCCGATCACGCTGATGCAAATTGAGTGCAGCTTATCAGCCTGAGGCTTGTCGGAGCATTACTTCGCCTGGTCCGGATCGTTTTGCTGGCACAGCCGCGCATACTCCAGCTGTGCCCGCCGGTCACCGGCGCGGGCTGCCTGGCGCAGCAGTTCGTGGCCAATACGCCGGTCACGGGCGTTGCCACAATCGCGGCACAGCATCTGCCCCAAGCGGCTCTGTGCCACCACCACGCCCTGACGCGCCGGCTGCTTGAGCAGGCGCCCGGCCAGGTGCTTGACCTGGGGCTTGTCGCCCAGGCGCGGGCTATCGAGCAGCCACAAGGCCACTTTCAAGGAAAAGCGCTCGGAAGGAGGCGTCGATGCTGCAGGGCTGGCGAGGTGTTTACCGCGAAACTTCATGAGCAACAGGTTTGGCAACTCGAAAGGCGCGCCACTCTACTCTTTTTTTTTCGCTGTGAACTGTCGATTTATGGAGAATTGAAAAAATATTTCAATGATCTTTTCTTGACGTTTTCGAGTGGATGACCAACCGGTCTGTCGGGGCATGTCGATTGTCGGACAGTTCACCGCACTGCTGGCACGCCCGTTCTAGAGCAAGCGCCCGGGACAATCCACAGTTCCTGTGGATAACTCGGTGGACAACCCCCTTGCACACCCCGCAAAGCCCCGTGAATTGGGGCTTTGTCTCAAACTGACGATTTTTTCACCAGCTGAAAATAGTGTTTTTTTTCATTGACTTAACCGCCTAGTCAAGGCATTGGCGAGGCCGTTGCAGCCTGTTGCCGGCCTGTTACAACCCTTGCCCCGAATGTGAACAAGTGCACCATGATCCGTCATTTGAGTGCACGAAATGGGCACATCCGCCCGTGTGCGGGCTATTTGCCCCCTCTTCACAGCGGTACAAATACGCGCCATACTGCTCGGCTCACCTTAGCAAACGTAGTGCTTGCCAAGCGCCGGTATTTCCGGTAAGGTGCGCCTCGTTAGTACCAAGCTGAAAGTCAATTCGGGCCACAACATCCTTGCAGACCCACTTCCCCAAGAGTGCGCTGCTGAAGCAGGATTGCCCATTCGATGATTCACTCGCCAGCCTCAGGCTGCTCAAGCACGAATCACGTGACAGATTGATCAGGATTCCACCCGACGGCCTAGAACCTTGGCCCCGACGTGCTGCCTGCCTTCCGAAGTACCTACCAGTCAGCCCAAGCGCCCACTTTTGATTGCGCTCTCTCTGGCTGCTTTGTTCCAGTCAGGTTCGTTCGTCCCTTAATAAAGGCGTCACTGGAACGTTTCTATCATGCACGGATCATATCTCCCGTGTTTAAAGCAGGAACCTCCAACAATATGCAAACTCATCATCAGATTCAGGCTGCCATTGGCACCCTCTCCCAGGCCTTCTCGCCGTTGAAGTGCCTTATCGTTGCCCCACGCAAGGGCAGCTTCAGCTTCACCCTGGTAGACGAACACGGCGTCGCCTGCCACACCGAGCGCCTGTACCATGAACAGTACAGCCGCAATGAACCGCTGCAGGCGGTCATCGCCCGGACTCGCCAATCGCTCACCGCGTGAGTGGCGAATACCGGGGCATTCAAGCGCTGAATCATCCCATCGCAAGCCTGCCTGAACGTTCTTGGCGTAATTGCCTACGGGCATATAGCCCGGTACGTCAGGCAGCAATCGATTTAAAAACAGCTCTTTACACCACGATTATCACACTACACTTCAACTCGAGCGGTGCTTGCCGCTTCCGGCGGGCCTGATCATTCACCAGCTGCCAAGCTCCAGCGCCCGTCCGGCCCTTAATTGCTCGAGGGCATCATGGGTATTGCGGCGAATGAATTGTGTCAGTATGTGATCCGACCCACCCTGGTCTACCTGAACCGTCACTGTGCCAGCGCGGAAGCCCTGCTATTGGGCATTGCCGCCAGCCAGTCGGCGCTCGGGTCCGCCTTGCATGACCGACGCGGGCACGGCCTTTACCGCATTGGCGAACACCGTCACCAAGCGCTCTGGGATGATTACCTGGCCCGCGACCCCGACCTGGCCAGCCTTGTGCGCGGCCTGGCAAGCCAGCACGCCTTCCTCGGCGGCCCGCACCTGGAACTCACCGTAAACCTGCGCTATTCCACAGCGATTGCCTGGATGCTCATTGAGGAGCAGGCCACGCCACTGCCTGCCGCTGACGACCTGTTGGCATTGGCACGGATATGGCGTCAGATTTTCCACCCCCAAGGTCGCTTGCGGGACTTCACGCATGCCTGGCAGACCTGCATAGATCAGAGATTGCGACAGGTATCTTAAGAATCGTCCTACAGCATTACCGGAAAAAAGGGAATTTTGGTCGGATTGTCCTACAAAACCGCTCTATCTTCTGCGATTGAGGCTATGGCGCGGTGCGTGATTTGTTGGTAGCTTTTCGCCCCGGAGATCCCAAGGAGTTTTCTAATAATGAAAAAAGTAATGCTCAAAACCTCCCTCGCCGTCGCTGTTGCCGTGGCATCCAGCCAAGTGTTCGCTGCAGGCTTCGCCCTGAACGAACAAAGCATCAGCAGCATGGGGACAGGTTTCGCGGGACGTTCTTCTTCTGCCGAAGATGCCAGCACCGTGTTTGGCAACCCGGCCGGCATGTCTCGCCTCAAACGCGAACAATTCACCGTGGGCGGCGCTGCCGTCATCGCCAAGTCCGACATCTCGGGCCGGGGCAGCAACCTCGGGGGTGAAACCGATGGTGACATGGTGCCTCTCGTTGGTGTCCCCATGGGTTACTACGTCAAGCCGATCGACGACCACTGGAGCGTCGGCTTCGGTGTCTATGTACCGTTTGGTCTGGTAACCGACTACGGCAGCGATGATGCCGCACGCTACTGGGGCAAGAAGAGCCACGTCGAGGTAGTCACGTTCCAGCCAACCGTCAGCTACGCCTTCAATGACAAGGTCTCGATCGGTTTCGGCCCTACCATCAACCGCATCAAGGGTGAACTGGGTTCGAGCCTGATCAACCCGTTCACCCCCGGCCGCAACGATGGCGAAGTGAAAATCAAGGGCGACGATACCGCCGTTGGTTACAACATCGGCATCCTGGTACAGGCTACCGACAGCACCCGCCTCGGTCTGACCTACCACTCGATGGTCGACTACAAGCTCGAGGGCAAGACCCGCGTCAGCACCCCGCTGATCGGGCCGTTCAACGGCAACAAATTCGACGCCTCGCTGAAGATCAAGACGCCGGAATCGGTCGACTTCTCGGTTACCCACGAACTCGACGACCAGTGGACCCTGTATGCAGGCAGCACCTGGACCCGCTGGAGCCGCCTGAAAGACATCACCGTGCAGAACGATGTCCCGGCGCCATTGGCAGGTTCGGCGTTCCAGACCATCACCGAAGAACAGAACTGGCATGACACCTGGGCCCACGCCATTGGTGCGTCGTACAAGGTCAACAAGGAGTGGGTGCTGCGCACCGGTTTCACCGTCGACCAGTCGCCGACCAACAACCATGACCGTTCACCACGTATCCCGACGGGCGACCGCAAGGTGTTCAGCCTGGGTGCCGGCTGGAGCCCGACCGACGATATGACCATCGACGTGGCCTATTCCTACCTGTGGGAAGAAGACACCAAGGTCAATCAGGTGAGCGCGACCAAGGGCAGCTACCAGGCCAAGTACGAAAACAGCGCTCACGGTATCGGTGCATCCCTCACCTACCGCTTCTGATTCGTACGTACCCCATTAAAAACCGCCCTCGTGGCGGTTTTTTCATGCCTGCACCTGCCAACTGTCCCCCAGGCACTCACGCAGGTAGTCCATGAACACACGCACTTTCGCGGTCATGGCGAAACGGTCGGCCAGGCACAGGTAGATGTCCATTGGTTCGGTCTGGGCGTAGGCCTGGCCACTGTCGCTGTACTCGAACAACGGCACCAGCGCACCGCTGGCGAGGTGCGGTCGCACCATGAACTCGGCCAGGCGGGTGATACCGCCATCGTGCAGCGCCATCTGGGTCAGGGCGTCGATGTCGTCGCTGATCAGTACACTGCCGAACTCCGCCTCAAAACGCAGCCCATCGCGCATGAAACCCCAGCGCAGAAACCGCCCATCCACCGGGTAACGGAACACCAGGCAACGGTGATCGCGCAATGCCTCGGGCGTACCCGGCACCCCAGCGCTTTGCAAGTACCCGGGCGAGGCACAGCAAATGAACGGGATCCGAGCGATATGCCTGGCCAACAGCTGGTCTTCCAGCTGCGGGGCAATACGCAGGCTGACGTCGACGTCTTCACGTGCATGGTTGACCCGACGATCAGTCGTTACCAACTCTATCGAAAGCAGTGGATAGCGGGCATTGAAGGCGGGTATCAGTGGCGCTAGCACGTGGCGGCCAAACGCGGATGTAGAGGCGATGCAAAGCCGCCCTTGGGGTTCACTGTCTGGCGTAGTGATGGCCTGCTCAGCCAGGGCCAGGTCACGTTCGATATGCCTGACACGCTCGTAGTAGTGCGTACCCGCCGGCGTCAGCGCCATGCTGCGGGTGGTACGGCTGAGCAGGCGCACCTGCAGATGGCCCTCCAGGCGTGCCAGGTTCTGGCTGACCGCTGCCGGGCTAAGGCCCAGGGTACGGGCGCCGCCGGCGATGCTGCCGGCCTCGACCACCTTGATGAAGCTGCGGATGGCGTTGAGCAGGTCCATGCGAGAGCTCTTGCATTCGTAAGAATCTCTTTATAAAGAACTCAGCGAGGCTGGTCTACAGCTGCGGCTGAGGGGATTGTTAACCTGCGCGTCCACTCACCTTTCAGGAGTTCACATGAGCAACCTGTCCCAGTCGCGCAGCCGACGCAAATTGCACCCGGGCGCTACGCCCTACGTTTTTGCCTTTTTCATGTCGTCAATCATGGCGCTGCTAATGTGCTTCGTGATCACCGCGGCGAATGCCGGGGTTACTGCGCAGTACCTGAGCAATGTGCTGAAGGCCTATCAATTGGCGATGCCAGTGGCGTTCGTTTGCGTGTTGATGGTCAGGCCGGTGGTGGTGCGGTTGGTGGCGATTACGGTGCATGCGAAATGAAATAATCCGATGCCGAGCCACGCCATCGGCTCCGGCTCCGGCTCCGGCTCCGGCTCCGGCTCCGGCTCTTGATCTTGATCTTGATCTTGATCTTGATCTTGATCTTGATCTTGATCTTGATCTTGATCTTGATCTTGATCTTGATCTTGATCTTGATCTTCGCGACTTCAGGAGGCCGAACGCAGGCCTTGCGAAGGGAGGTGACGGGCATGGATGCCCGTCAAGCGCTGGGCCCCAGGATGGGGCCTGCAGCGCGGTCCTCCCGGGAGCGAGGCCGGAGTGAGGGAACCCCGGAGCGCAGCGCAGGGGCCGGATGATCGGAGCGCAGCGTTTTTTGGTTACTTTTTGTCGCGTTTGACAAAAAGTGACTCGCCGTAAGGGCGAAAAGGTGAGTCAGCGTCGCCATCGCAAATGGCCTTTGCGCGAGCTAAAAACCACCACTGTTTCGCTTTTCGCTTGAAGGCGTGGGCATCAACAATGAGGTCAACATTCATTTCAAAGGTGGCGCGTAGTCACCTTTCCGCCCTTACGGCGGGTCCCTTTTTGTCGTGGCAAAAAGGAACCAAAAACCGTCCGCTCCCATCATCCGGCCCCTACGCTGCGCTCCGGGGTCCCCTCGCTCCGGGCTTGCTCCCGGGAGGACCGCGCTGCAGGCCCCATCCTGGGGCCCAGCGCTTGACGGGCATCCATGCCCGTCACCTCCCTCCGCAAGCCCTGCGCTCGGCCTCCTGAAGTCGCAATCTGCGTCGCCTGGACTACCGCGCGCTTAGAAGCAAAAGCCGAAGCAAGAGCAAGAGCAAGAGCAAGAGCAAGAGCAAGAGCAAGAGCAAGAGCAAGAGCAAGAGCAATGAGGCCGTTGATCTTGATCGTGATCTTGACCTTGATCTTGCTTTTGATCTTCGCGACTTCAGGAGGCCGAATGCAGGCCTTGCGAAGGGAGGTGACGGGCATGGATGCCCGTCAAGCGCTGGGCCCCAGGATGGGGCCTGCAGCGCGGTCCTCCCGGGAGCGAGGCCGGAGTGAGGGAACCCCGGAGCGCAGCGCAGGGGCCGGATGATCGGAGCGCAGCGTTTTTTGGTTACTTTTTGTCGCGTTTGACAAAAAGTGACTCGCCGTAAGGGCGAAAAGGTGAGTCAGCGTCGCCATCGCAAATGGCCTTTGCGCGAGCTAAAAACCACCACTGTTTCGCTTTTCGCTTGAAGGTGTGGGCATCAACAATGAGGTCAACATTCATTTCAAAGGTGGCGCGTAGTCACCTTTCCGCCCTTACGGCGGGTCCCTTTTTGTCGTGGCAAAAAGGAACCAAAAACCGTCCGCTCCCATCATCCGGCCCCTACGCTGCGCTCCGGGGTCCCCTCGCTCCGGGCTTGCTCCCGGGAGGACCGCGCTGCAGGCCCCATCCTGGGGCCCAGCGCTTGACGGGCATCCATGCCCGTCACCTCCCTTCGCAAGCCCTGCGCTCGGCCTCCTGAAGTCGCAATCTGCGTCGCCTGAACTTCCGCGCGCTTAGAAGCCAAAGCAAGATCAAGATCAAGACAAGATCAAGATCAGCCCGATTACTGCTGCGAAGCGATGGCCTTCTCGATGGCTGCGCGGAATTCCGGATCATCCGGTTTGGTGAGGCTGGAGAAGTCACCGATCACCTTGCCCTTGCGATCGACAACATACTTGTAGAAATTCCACTTCGGCGCACTGCTCTGGCTGGCCAACTCAGCAAACAGCGGTATCGCATCCTTGCCCCGCACGGCCTGCGTCTTGGTCATGGTGAAGGTTACGCCATAGTTGGCATAGCAAACGTTGGCAGTCTTCTCGCTGTCGGCATCTTCCTGCTTGAAGTCATTGGACGGCACACCAAGCATTTCCAGGCCTTGCTCGTGATACTCCTTGTACGTCGCCTCAAGCCCCTCGAACTGCGGTGCAAACCCACAATAGCTGGCCGTGTTGACCACCACCAAAGGCTTGCCGGCAAAGCGCTGGCACAGGTCGACCTGCCCCTTGCCACGCAACTCCGGCAGGCTGCCCTGCAATAACGCCGGGCAATCGGCAGCCCAGCTCGAAGTGCTGGCAAGCACGGCCAACAACGGCACTGTCAACCAATGAGCACGCATGATTCGTTTCTCCTGCTAGACAACCCTTGAGCTTGCAGGGTAGCGCCTAACAAACACTCATGCCCAGTTGCATCAATGCCATCCCACCCTTGTGCCATCCCCACCACACCAGCGCCAGCAGCACCAGCGCGCCTAAGGCCAGCAACCCGCGGGCCAGGTAGCGGTTCATGCGGCCTGTGCCTGCAGGCGCGCAACCGGCCGCTCGCGCACGGGCCAGTTAAGGGCAGCGGCCAACAGACTGAGCAGGATGGAAATCTGCCAGACCAGGTCGTAGCTGCCGGTACGGTCATAGACCACCCCGCCCAACCAGCCACCGAGGAAGGCGCCCAGCTGGTGGAACAGGAAGACGATACCGCCGAGCATGGACAGGTTACGCACCCCGAACAATGTAGCCACGGTGCCATTGGTCAACGGCACCGTGGACAACCACAACAGGCCCATGGCGATGCCGAACAGGTAGGCACTGAACGCACTCACCGGCGCCCAGAGGAACAACACGATCACCACCGCACGCAGCAGGTACAGCCCGGTCAGCAGGCGCGGCTTGGACATGCGACCACCCAGCCAGCCAGCCGTGAACGTACCCACGATATTGAACAGGCCGACCAGCGCCAGCACCGTAGTACCGGTGGTCGCGGCCAGGTGCTGGTCAACCAGGTAGGCCGGCAGATGCACGCCAATGAACACCACCTGGAAACCACACACGAAGAAACCCAGCGCCAGCAACCAGAAGCCGGAATGCGAGCACGCCTCGCGCAGCGCCTGGCCCAAGGTCTGTTCGGCGCCATGGCTGGGCAGCGGGCGGTCACGCAGCAGGCCAACGAAGGGCACGATCAACGCCACCATCAGGCCCAGCACCAGCAACGCTGCGGACCACCCCAGCCACTGGATCAGGCCAAGGGTGCCCGGCAGCATGGCGAACTGGCCAAACGAACCGGCGGCGCTGGCAATGCCCATGGCCATGCTGCGCTTCTCTGCCGGCACCGCACGCCCGACCACGCCGAGGATGACCGAGAACGATGTGCCGGACAGGCCGATGCCGATCAGCAAACCGGCACTGAGCGACAACGACCAGGCAGAATCAGCCATGCCCATGAGGATCAAACCGGCGGCGTAAAGAATCCCGCCGATGATCACCACCCGCGCCGCCCCCATACGGTCGGCCAAGGCACCGGCGAACGGTTGCGCCAGCCCCCAGATCAGGTTTTGCAAGGCAATGGCAAAGGCGAACACCCCACGGCCCCAGCCAAAATCGGCGCTCATCGGCGCCAGAAACAGACCAAAGCCGTGCCGCACACCCAAAGACAGCGCCAGAATCAAAGCCGCCCCTACCAATACCCACCCGCTGGTTCGCCACACCGAAGTCATTGTCGTTATCTCCAGCACATCGCAAGGTTTTTGCGGGTATATACCCGCTTATAGTCGTATCAATTCAAGCCAGTTGGTCCAGCAAACGCACCAGTTCATCCCGCTGCCCTGCGCCCAACCGCTCCACCAGCTCGATCTGGGCTTGTTCCCAGGCCGGGTGGGCAGCACGCAGCAGCTGCGTTCCGGCCTCGGTCAGCAGCACCACGCGGTTGCGCTGGTCGTCGCCATCAGCCAGGGCCACCAGCCCTTCAGCCTCCAGCACCCGCACGTTACGGCCCAGGGTACTGCGCTCCAGGCCCATGGCCTCGGCCAAGGTAGTGATACTGGGGCGATCAAGCCGCTGCAGGTGCCTTAGCAGGGAAAACTGCGCAACATTGACCCCGAAGCCGGCAAGGGCCTCGTCGTAATGCCGGCTCACCCCGCGGGCGGCACGACGCAGATGGGTACAGATGCATTCACTGGTCAGCATGGATACGTGTATATACCCGCATCATGAGTGTTGCAAGAGGTTTCACAATTGAAGGTTACCAGCCGCAAGGAAGCTGCGCGGTTCATGGCACCGGTGTTGCCGGTGTTCGCGGCGCTAAAGCCGCTCCCGCATTGACCGCCTCGGCTTCAAGCAATACGCCATCCCTGTGGGAGCTGGCTTGCCGGCGATGGGGCCAGGGCAGGCAGCACAAGACAGTCGCTCCAATAAAGCGCGTACATGCTTTCAGATTTTGAGCGTTATCACAGGCCGAGCGCCAACCCAAGCACGACGCCCAGTTCGAGCAGTTCAAGCAGCGCACCCGCTGTATCCCCGGTAGTGCCACCCAGACGTCGGCAAATGAGGTGCCGCAGCCAGGCAAACATGGCCAGCGCCAGCACTACCACCCAGCCGCCCAAGACCAGGCAGAACAGCCCACTGCCCAGCAGCACCCACCCGGCTGCACGCCGGGGCAAGTGCTCGGCCAACGCCTGGCCCAACCCGCCAGGCCGCACATAAGGGGTACAGAGGAACAGGCCCAACATCGCCGCGCGCCCAATCAAGGGAGCCAGCAGCAATTGCGCCCCGATCCCCTGCTCCACCAGCACCCACAAGGCGCAGAACTTCAGCAACAGCACCAGCACCAGGGTGACCACGGCAATCGGCCCGCTACGCGGGTCTTTCATGATCTGCAGGGTGCGCTCACGGTCGCCGAAACCACCCAACCAGGCATCGGCGCTGTCGGCCAAGCCATCCAGGTGCAGGGCGCCACTGAGCAATACCCACACCGTCAGCAGCAAAGCCGCATGCAACGGCACTGGCGTACCCTGCAGCAGAAGGCTGGCCAGCCACAGCAGCAGCCCGAACAACACCCCGACCAGCGGATAGAACAGCAGCGAACGCCCCAGCTCACGCGGCTCCGGCATGCCCGGCAGGCTCACGGGCAAGCTGCTGAGGAACTGCAAGGCAATCCAGAACGGCAGCATCTCAGTGTTCCTCGGCCAGTTGACCGTCGCCACCCATCACCAACCGCACCAGCGCCCCATGCCTGACTTCAACCTGGAGTAACTGCTCCTTGGGCAAGCCTCGCGCCCGGGCCAGCAACAACCGCATCACCCCGCCATGGGTGACCAGCAGCACCCGCTTACCTGCATGCTGGCGGCTCAAACGCTCGACAGCGTCCAGCACGCGCTCGGCGAATGCCTGCACCGGTTCGCCATTGGGCGGGGTGTAGGCGTACGGGTCCGCCCAGAAGCGCCCCAGCGCATCCGCCTGGTCTTCCATGATCTGCGCCGCGCTACGGCCTTCCCAGTCACCAAAATGCAGCTCTTGCAAACCTGGTTCACGTTGCACAGGCAAATCAAGCCGCCCACCCAGTTCTTCGGCAAAACGCGCACAACGCTGCAGCGGCGAACTGACCAGCACTTGCCACGGGCCGGCTTCGGCCACGGCGCTGCGCATCTGCGCCCAGCCCTTATCGGTGAGCGCATCGTCCAGGCTGCCACGCAGCCCGCCCTGCTCCGTTTCACCGTGGCGCAGCAGGTCGAGGATCATGCCGGGCGGTCCGCCACGGCGGCCTCGGCAAAGGTCGCCATCTGCCCGTGCAGCGCACAGGCCAGGCGCAACAATGGCACGGCCAACGCAGCACCACTGCCCTCGCCCAGGCGCAGGCCCAATGCCAATAGCGGTTCGGCCTGCAACGCATCCAGCAAAGCCTTGTGCCCAGGCTCTGCGCCCTGATGGGCAAACAGCAACCACGCCCGGCACTGCGGGTTGAGGCGCACCGCCACCAGGGCGGCAACACTACAAATGAAGCCGTCCACCAGCACGGCGATGCCAGCCTGCGCGCAGCCGATATAGGCCCCGGCCAGGGCCGCGATCTCGAAACCGCCGACACAACCCAGTGCCTGCAATGGATCTGCGGCCTGCAGGCCATGCAGACTCAGCGCCCGCTCGATGACCTCGGCCTTGTGCCGCACGCCAGCGTCGTCCAGGCCGGTGCCCGGGCCGCTCAGTTCAGCAGGCGGGCAGCCTAGCAGGACGCTGGCCAACGCAGCGGCGGCCGTGGTGTTGCCAATACCCATCTCGCCGCCGATGAACAGCTGCGCGCCCTGTTCGGCGGCACGCAAGGCGCTGTCGCGGCCGGCCTGCAAGGCAGCGTGCAACTGCCCCTCGGTCATCGCTGGCTGACGGGCGAAGTTGGCCGTACCGGCCCCCAGGCGCAGGTGGCGTACGCCAGGCAGTTCCAGATGAGGGTCGATGGTACCCAGATCGACCACCTCAAGGCTGGCCTCCAGCTGGCGGGCCAACACGCTGATCGCCGCACCACCGCCGACGAAGTTGCGCAGCATCTGCCCGGTGACCGCCTGCGGATAGGCCGAGATACCCTCTTCGACCACACCGTGGTCACCGGCAAAAATGCTGATGGCAGCCTGGTCCAGGGTTGGCCGTTCACGCCCTTGCAGGCCCGCCAGCTGGATGGCCAGGCCCTCCAGCTGGCCGAGTGAACCGGCAGGTTTGGTCAGCTGTTGCTGACGGGAGCGGGCCTGGTCCATGGCGGCGTTGTCGAGGGATTGGCAGGCGTCGCGCCACCAAGCTTGAGTCATAGTGCAGCTCCTTTGAGCATTAAGGGCAGGCCGGCCACGGTCAGCACCACGCGCTGACAGCGCTCGGCCACGGCCTGGTGCAGCCAGCCAGCCAGGTCGACATAGCGTCGGGTCAGCTCGCCCATGGGCACGACGCCCAGGCCGGTTTCGTTGCTGACCAGAATGACGGTGCCAGGCAATTGTTCCAGGCAGGCCAGCAAGGCATCACGCTCTTCGGCCAGGCGCTGGTGGTCTTCGAGCATCAGCAGGTTGGTCAACCACAACGTCAGGCAGTCAACCAGCAGGCAGCGCCCTTCGGCCGCTTCGGCGCGCAGTACTGCCGCCAGGGCCAGCGGCTCTTCGATCAGCCCCCAGTCTGCCGGACGGCGCTGGCGATGCAGCGACACGCGTTCGTTCATTTCACCGTCCAGCGGCTGGCTGGTAGCGATGTAGGTCACTGGCAGGCCGCTGGCGCTGGCCAGCTGTTCGGCCAGGCGGCTCTTGCCGGAGCGGGCGCCACCGAGGATCAGGCTGCGCATGTCAGGCCACCCCGCACAGTTGGCGCAGGTGAGCGGTGTCCAGGTGCTTTTCCACCAGGTCGGCCAGGCGCTCGATGTCGCGTTCGCGCAGGGCTTCGTAATCGATGCTCTGCACATCCTCCAGGCCAGCCCAGCGCAGCAGCGCAGCACACGACTGGCTGCCCTCGAACAGGCCGTGCAGGTAGGTGGCGAGGATCTGGCCATCGGCACTGACAGCGCCATCACAGCGGCCATCGGCCAACTGCACGGCGGGCTGCTCCAAGGCAGGGCCGGTGGTGACGCCAGCGTGAATTTCATAGCCGCCAACCGGTGCTGCTTCAAGGTTCAGCGTGCCGGCAACGTTGCGCAGTTGCTTCTCGGCTTCCAGCACCGTGGCGTAATCGAGCAGGCCCAGCCCCGGGCTTGAACCTGCAGCCCCTTCGAGACCCAGCGGGTCATGCACGTCGCGGCCAAGCATTTGCAGGCCACCGCAGATCCCGATCAGCTTGCCACCGTAGCGCAGGTGCCGCTCGATGGCCTTGTCCCAACCGCGCTCGCGCAACTGCGCCAGGTCACCGCGCACGCTCTTGGAACCCGGCAGGATGATCAGGTCGGCAGCCGGGATCGGCTGGCCCGGGCCAATGAACTGCAGGTCGACCTGCGGGTGCAGCCGCAACGGGTCGAAGTCGGTGTGGTTGCTGATGCGCGGCAGTACCGGGACGATCACCTTGAGCACGCGCTCGGTCTTGGCGCCTTGGCGCACATCGATGCCGTCTTCGGCTTCCAGGTGCAGGTCAGTGACGTAAGGCAGCACCCCCAGCACTGGCTTGCCGGTGCGTTGCTCCAGCCAGTCGAGCCCCGGCTGCAACAAGGCGATATCACCACGGAAGCGGTTGATGACAAAGCCTTTGACCCGCGCCTGCTCACTGGGCGACAGCAACTCCAGCGTGCCCACCAGGTGCGCGAACACACCGCCGCGGTTGATGTCGGCGACCAGGATCACCGGGCAGTCCACCGCTTCGGCAAACCCCATGTTGGCGATGTCGCCAGCACGCAGGTTGATCTCCGCCGGCGACCCCGCGCCTTCGACCATGACCACCGGCCAGGCGGCACTCAGGCGCTGGTGCGAAGCCAGCACCGCCTGCATGGCGATGGCCTTGTAATCATGGTAAGCGACCGCGTTCATGCTGGTGACCGCACGGCCGTGGATGATGACCTGGGCGCCGGTATCGCTGTTGGGTTTGAGCAACACGGGGTTCATGTCGGTGTGGGGTGCCAGCCGGCACGCCTGCGCTTGCACCGCCTGGGCGCGGCCAATTTCGCCGCCGTCGGCAGTCACCGCGCTGTTCAGCGCCATGTTCTGTGGTTTGAACGGCACCACGCCAACGCCCTGGCGCAACAGCCAGCGGCACAGGGCAGTTACCAGCGTGCTCTTGCCGGCGTCGGAGGTGGTGCCTTGCACCATGAGGGTGGTCATGCCGATTCCTTTTGATAGTCCGCCAGGGCCTGGGCCAGGCGCTGTTCGTCCGCCGCGCATTCGGGCAGCCCCAGGCGCACGGCCGGTGGGTGTTCGAACAAGCGCACCAGGATGCCGCGGCGGGCGAGAAAGTCATGCAACTGCACGGCGCGCTCACTGCGCACGTACTGGAACAGGTCACAGCCACCGCTGGGCGCAAGGCCGTTACTGGACAGCAATGTGGCCAAGCGCTCGCTGGCGGCAGCGCAACGTTCTATCTGCATGCGCTGGACAGGCTTGTCGGCCAGGCTGGCCTGGGCCAGCACCCGGGTTGGCCCGTTGACCGTCCACGGGCCAAGCAGCTCGGCCAGGCGCAGCAACAGGCTGCGCTCGGCGGCGACGAAGCCCAGGCGCACCCCGGCCAGGCCAAAGAACTTGCCGAACGAGCGCAGCACGATCAGCCCCGGGCGCTCGGCGCAATCGACCACGCCATCCGCCGGGGTGTTGTCCATGAACGCCTCATCGACCAACAGCCAGCCACCACGGGCAGCCAGGCGGGCATGCCAGCCCAGCAGGCGCTCACGCGGCACCCGCCGCCCGGTCGGGTTGTTGGGGTTAACCAGCACCAGTACATCGAGGCTGTCGAGTGCTGCCTCGACCTGCGCCTCATCCAGCTCAACCAGTTGATGCCCCGCCCGTTGCCAGGCGTACGGGTGTTCGGCATAACACGGCGTCAACACCCCTACCCGGCCAGCCGCACGCAGCAGCGGCAACGCCTGGATCGCCGCCTGGGAGCCCGCCACCGGCAGCAACTGGCGGGCGCCGTAATACGCACGGGCAGCCTCTTCCAGGCCGTCCTCGGTCTCTGGCAGGCGGGCCCAGGCATCAGTGGGTATCGGCGGAATCGGGAATGGCCAGGGTGCGATGCCACTGGACAGGTCCAGCCACTGCTCGCGAGGGATACCGTAATGCTGCACCGCACGCAGCAGGCGGCCACCGTGTTCAAGCATTGACGTAAGCCCCCAGGCAGATCAACAACAGCCACAGCCACACGCCGCGCTGCACCAGGCTCCAGCCACGCTCGATGGCATCGGCGTCAGCCATCGGCCCTTCACCCAGGCGTGGCCGCTCATGCAGTTCGCCGTGGTAAACCGCCGGGCCGCCCAGCTCTACCCCCAGCGCACCAGCACCGGCGGCCATCACAGGCCCGGCGTTGGGGCTGTCCCACAACGGGCCCTGCTTGCGCCAGCAGGCCAGAGCCAGGCGGGTCTTGCCCAGCAGTGCGTAGGTGAGCGCCACAAGCCTTGCGGGAATATAGTTGAGCACGTCATCAATGCGCGCCGCGCACCAGCCGAAGCGCTCGAAGCGCTCGTTGCGATACCCCCACATGGCGTCCAGTGTGTTGCTCAGGCGGTACAACACCACGCCCGGCGCACCGGCCACCACAAACCAGAACAGCGCGGCGAACACTGCGTCACTGCCGTTTTCCAGCACCGACTCGGTGGCCGCCCGGGCCACGGCGGGCTCGTCCAGCTCGCGGGTTTCGCGGCTGACCAGGTAGCCGACGCGGCGCCGCGCTTCTTCCAGGTCGCCCTGGCGCAAGGCGTTGGCCACCGGCAGCACATGTTCACCCAAGCTGCGCAGGCCCAGGGCGCAGTACAGCGCCAGCACATCCACCAGCCAGCCAATATAGGGCAGCCAGGACAGGATCAGCGCCACCAGGGTGAGCGGCACCACTGCCAGAAACCACGCACTGACGCCGTGGCTACGCCAGCCGCGGCCACCTGCATTCAGACGGCGCTCCAGGTTACCGGCCATATTGCCGAAGGCCACCAGCGGGTGGCGCCGCTGCGGTTCGCCCAGCAAGGCATCCAGGGCCACCCCGGCCATGGTCAGCAAGGCCACGCTCATTGGCGCTCTCCCCATTGGTTTTCGTACAGCAGCTCGCTCAAAGGCCGTTCTTCGGCCCAGTTTTCCAGCACCAGCATGGGGGCCGGGTAAAATTCGGTCACTGGCCCCAGGCACAACACCGCCACCGGCTTGGCTCCATCAGGCATGCCCAGCAGTGCCGCCAGCGCCAGGGGATCAAACAGCGACACCCAGCCCATGCCCAGCCCTTCGCCACGGGCCGCCAGCCACAGGTTCTGGATGGCGCAGGCCAGCGAGGCCAGGTCCATCTCCGGGAGCGTGCGACGGCCGAAGATGTGCGGCTCGCGGTTGTCCATCAAGGCCGCTACCAGCAACTCGGCACAGTCGTTGATGCCTTCTACTTTCAGCTTCATGAAGTCATCCGACCGCTCGCCCAATGCTTCGGCGGTGCGCAGCCGCTCCGCCTCCACCAGGGCCTGGATGCGGGTGCGCAAGTCACGCTGGGTAATGCGGATGAACCGCCAGGGCTGCATCAGGCCGACGCTGGGTGCCTGGTGCGCGGCCGCCAGCAGGCGGCCAAGCAGCTCCGGCGCCACCTGGCCACCGGCGAAATGGCGCATGTCACGGCGCTCGCCGATGGCGCGATAGATCGCGGCGCGTTCGGCGTCGCTGTAAGCGTGTTCGCTCATGGTCGCAACAGCGCCGCCGCCGCATCGGGGTTGGAGGGGAAGTAGAAGTGCACGTAGGAGGCTGTCAACCGGCCCAAGCGATACACCGCTTCGTTGCCACGCCCACCGTTGGGGCTGAGGCCCCGGGCAATCGGGTCCAGCGCCGTGCTGGTCAGCGAGTGGTGATAGGTGTGACCGCGCAGGGTACCTTCCGGCAGCTCCACCGCCTGCAAGGCCAAGGCCGCCAGGCGCTTCTGCATGGTCGCCTCGCCGGGCAGCAGGCCGAGCAGTTCGGCACGCTCACCGGCTACGTCAGTCAGGGCATCGAGCAGGTATAGCATGCCTCCACATTCAGCCAGCAACGGCTTGCCCTGGGCATGATGGGCACGAATTGCCTCGCTCATCGGCGCATTGGCGGCCAGGGCGTGGTGATGCAGCTCGGGATAACCACCCGGAAGGTACAGGCTGTCCACAACCGGCAGTTCACGGTCATGCAGCGGCGAGAAGAATTCCAGCTGTGCACCCAGATTGCGCAGCAGTTCCAGGTTGGCGCCATAGATGAAGGCGAACGCCTCGTCCCGCGCCACACCAATGCGCACGCCAGCCAGCGAGGCAGCACACGCTTGCGGTTCGGGCTCGGCAAAAGTCACCGGCGGTGGCAAGGTTGCGTCGCAGCTGGCGCCGAGCGCCTCGGCTGCGGCGTCCAGGCGGGCATCCAGGTCGTTCAGCTCGCTGGCCTGCACCAGCCCGAGGTGGCGGCTGGGCAGCTCGATGCCACGCTCGCGGGACAAGCCGCCATACCAGCGCAGCCCTTCGGTCAGGCTGCCTTCGAGCAGTTGCGCGTGGCGCAGGCTGCCCACCCGGTTGGCCAGTACGCCGGCGAACGGCAGGTCGGCCTGGTAACGCGCCAGGCCCAGGGCCAGGGCGCCGAAGGTCTGGGCCATGGCCGTGCCGTCGATCACCGCCAGCACCGGCACGCCGAAGTGGCGCGCCAGGTCGGCGCTGGACGGGGTGCCATCAAACAGCCCCATCACCCCTTCGATCAAGATCAGGTCGGCCTCGCCGGCCGCTTCCCACAGCAGGCGGCGGCTTTCCTCGGCACCGATCATCCATAAATCCAGCTGGTACACCGGCGCGCCACTGGCCCGCTCGAGAATCATCGGGTCCAGAAAATCGGGCCCACACTTGAACACCCGCACCTTGCGCCCGAGGTTGCGGTGCAGGCGGGCCAGGGCAGCAGTGACAGTGGTCTTGCCCTGGCCAGAGGCCGGTGCCGCAATCAACACGGCGGGGCAGTGGCGCGATTGACTCACAGTTCGACGCCCTTCTGTGCGCGGATACCGGCCTGGAAGGCGTGCTTGAGCATACCCATCTCGGTCACGGTATCAGCCAGTTCGATCATCTCCGGCTTTGCAGCGCGGCCAGTGACGATCACGTGCTGCATGGGCGGACGGGACTGGATGTCGGACAGTACCTGGTCCAGGTCGAGGTAGCCGTGCTTGAGGGCGATATTCAGCTCATCCAGCACCACGAATTGCACACTTGGGTCCTGCAGCAACTGGCGCGACACCGCCCAGGCGGCTTCGGCAGCGGCGATGTCACGCTGGCGGTCCTGGGTTTCCCAGGTAAAGCCTTCGCCCATCACGTGGTAGCGTACCTGCTCGGGGAAGCGGCGGAAAAACAGCTCTTCACCGGTGCTGTTGCGGCCCTTGATGAACTGCACCACACCGCACTGCATGCCATGGCCCAGGGCGCGCGCGAGCATGCCGAAGGCCGAGCTGCTCTTGCCCTTGCCATTGCCGGTCAGCACCAGCAGCAGGCCGCATTCGTTGGGGGAATTGGCGATGCGTTCATCGATGACCGCCTTCTTGCGCTGCATGCGCGCCAGGTGGCGTTCGTCGCGTTCGGTGGGTTCGCTCATCAAGGGTTCTCCGCAGGCTGGCACCACGGCAAGGCGTGGCGACAGGTAATAGGCAGGCAGACGGAGAACGCGCAGGGGCCATGGCAGGGCGCCACGGTGCACCGCGCATCACCCTCCGTGATGCCGTTGGCAGTTCCAGGCCGGTCTCCGGGCTTGTGAGCGGGCCTTGGCCCAGGCCTGCGCGCCTTCCCGGATGCTGGCATCCAGTGGCCCTGCGCGGCCTTCTACTCACCTACCGTTGCGGGGGCAGCGCCGGAATCGCGCCATGCTGGCGCCCACCGGCTTCCCAGTTTCACCCTGCCCAGTGGGGGCTGGCAGGGCACCTGAAACACGCGCGAAGGTTAGAGGGTTGCACCCTGAGCGTCAATCGAAGCGGGTGTTGCCGCGACGTATGCGCTTGATCTTGCTCCGGCTGTTGATCTGGCTGTTGATCCTGCTCTTGATCCTGCTCTTGATCCTGCTTTTGATCTGGCTCTTGATCTTGCTTTTGATCTTGCTTTTGATCTTCGCGACTTCAGGAGGCCGAACGCAGGCCTTGCGAAGGGAGGTGACGGGCATGGATGCCCGTCAAGCGCTGGGCCCCAGGATGGGGCCTGCAGCGCGGTCCTCCCGGGAGCGAGGCCGGAGTGAGGGAACCCCGGAGCGCAGCGCAGGGGCCGGATGATCGGAGCGCAGCGTTTTTTGGTTACTTTTTGTCGCGTTTGACAAAAAGTGACTCGCCGTAAGGGCGAAAAGGTGAGTCAGCGTCGGCATCGCAAACGGACTGTTCGCTGCACCAAAACAGTCATATCCGCTTTTCGCTTCGTGCGATGTGGGCCTTAACACAGTGTAGACATTCGTTCGCGGAGGTGGCGCCAAGTCACCTTTCCGCCCTTCCGGCGGGTTACTTTGGTCTTGGCCAAAGTAACCAAAGCCGTCCGCTCCCATCATCCGGCCCCTACGCTTCGCTCCGGGGTCCCCTCGCTCCGGGCTTGCTCCCGGGAGGACCGCGCTGCAGGCCCCATCCTGGGGCCCAGCGCTTGACGGGCATCCATGCCCGTCACCTCCCTTCGCAAGCCCTGCGCTCGGCCTCCTGAAGTCGCAATCTGCGTCGCTTGAACTACCGCGCGCTTAGAAGCAAAAGCCGAAGCAAGAGCAACAGCAACAGCAACAGCAACAGCAACAGCAAGAGCCAGAGCCAGAGCAAACGGTGGGGAACCTGGCGGACACGGCCGGCCTCTCAATTCAACAGGCTTCTTGAGAGGACGCCGCACATGAAATGCCTGATGCCTTGGTTAATCGCAGCCAGCCTGGCAGGCTGCGGCGAAACAGCCCTTTTGAGCGTAAACGAGGGCAGCGGGCCAACCCCTAGCCTCCCCGCCCCCGTCAAGACACTGATCCCCACCGTAAACATCGCCCCCGCCGTCGGCTGGCCAAAAGGCAACAAGCCGACCGCAGCACCAGGCACGCAAGTCGAAGCCTTCGCCAGCGGCCTCGACCACCCGCGCTGGCTCTACTTGCTGCCCAACGGCGATGTGCTGGTGGCCGAAACCAACGCCCCACCCAAGCCCGAAGATGGCAAGGGCATCCGCGGCTGGGCCATGGGCAAGGCGATGAAACGCGCCGGCGCGACCGTACCCAGCGCCAACCGCATCACCCTGCTGCGCGATGCCGACCACGATGGCGTGGCAGAAATCCGCAGCCCTTTCATCGAAGGGCTCAACTCCCCCTTCGGCATGACATTGGTAGGCAAGGACTTGTACGTGGCCGACACCGACAGGCTGCTGCGCTTTCACTATGAACCGGGCGCCATGCAGGTGACCGACAAGGGCCACCCGGTGACCGAGCTGCCAGGCGGGCCGCTGAACCATCACTGGACCAAGAACGTGATCGCAAGCCCCGACGGCAAGAAGCTCTATGTGACGGTTGGCTCGAACAGCAACGTCGGGGAAAACGGCATGGAAAAAGAGCAAGGCCGCGCCGCGATCTGGGAAGTGGACCCGGCAAACGGCAAGCACCGGCTGTTCGCCACGGGCCTGCGCAACCCCAACGGACTGGCCTGGGAGCCGCACAGCAACGCCTTGTGGACAGCAGTCAACGAACGTGACGAAATCGGCAGCGACCTGGTGCCGGACTACATCACCTCAGTGAAAGACGGCGGCTTCTATGGCTGGCCATACAGTTACTACGGGCAGCACGTAGACCATCGGGTACACCCGCAGGCCCCGCAGAAGGTGGCGCAAGCGCTAGCGCCCGACTACGCGGTGGGCCCGCATACCGCATCCCTGGGGCTGGCATTTGTCAAACCTGGCATGTTACCGCCGCCTTTCGAACAGGGCGCTTTGGTTGGCCAGCACGGGTCGTGGAACCGTAAACCACACAGTGGCTACAAGGTGTTGTTCGTACCCTTCGACCGTGCAGGCAAACCTGCAGGCCACCCCATCGACCTGCTCACCGGGTTTCTCGACAGCGATGGCAAGGCGATGGGGCGACCAGTGGGAGTCATCAACGACGGGAAAGGCGGGATTCTAGTGGCCGACGATGTGGGCAATGTCATCTGGAGGGTGAGCAAAGCACCTTGAACCCGACGGCCTGTACCGGCCCCGCTGAACGGGGCCGCCGCTTCAGGCATTGAGAATCAGGGGTTCTGTGCCAGATGCCCTGGCGGAATCACACGCTTGGCTTGCAGATAGGCCTTGGCCCAGTAGCTGTTGGACAGGTAGTCCAATCGCACCGTCCCGCCCGTTGAGGGCGCATGCACGAAACGCCCTTCCCCTACATAAATGCCTGCATGGCTGACCTGCGAGCCGCCACTGGTGGCAAAGAACACCAGATCACCGGATTGCAGCGCCTTGGCATCCACCGTCGGCGCACGCATGACGATCATCTCCCGCGTGGAACGCGGCAAGCTGATGCCCGCCGCATCACGATAGACATATTTGATCAAACCACTGCAATCGAAGCCGGAGTCCGGGGTGTTGCCACCCCAGCGATAAGGCGTACCCACCAGGCCAATGGCGCGGATCAGCACGTCATCGGCAATCGGCGAAGGGCTCGGCTGGCTATAGCTAACCTGCGGCTGAACCACAGGGGCCGGCGCAGGCGCACGGCTGGAGCAGGCAGCAAGCAATGCCGCCAAGGAGAGAAATGCGAAGCGCGCCATCTTTATCATGGCCAGAACATCCTGTCTGAGACCGCTGCGCAGCAGCCGAAAAGAGTTGAGAATTTAGATTAGACGCTTTCTATAAATGCGCACGGCGGCGAGCTTTTTTCAAAGCATCGCCGCCGCGGCAGGATATATCATTTTGCCATCAGTTGCGCGCGATGTTGGTCGGCGCCATGGCCAAGGCACGCTTGGCTTCGATGAAGGTCTTGCTCCAGTAGCGATCACCGAGGCTGTCGATGCGCACGCCACCGCTGCGGCGGCTGCTGGAATGGATGAACTGGTTGTCACCCAGGTAGATGCCGGCATGGCTTACGCGGCCGCGACCATTGGTGCTGAAGAACAGCAGGTCACCTGGCTTGAGCTTGTTGCGTGCCACTTTCGGGGCATCGACGTTGATCATTTCACGCGTGGAGCGCGGCAGGGTCATGCCCGCCTCTTCGCGGAACAGATAGCCGATGAAACCACTGCAATCGAAACCAGACTTTTCCGAGGTACCACCGAAGCGGTAGCGGGTACCGATCAACGACATGCCGCGCTCGAGAATGCTGTCCGCCAGCACTGGCAGCTGGTAAGGCTTGCTGTTGCTGGAGAAAGCCTCCAGGTCATCTTCAGTGGCCAGCTCTTCCGGTTCGCCGAATACCGACGAGGACGAGGCCTTGGCCTTGATCACCGATTGTGCGGCGACCGGGGTGTGATCCTGAACCTGAGAAGCTGGGCCTTGGGCCGCGCAGCCAAACAGCAGGGTCACGAGTGCGAGTGGCACGAGGGGTGCGAAGCGCTTTAGCATGGGCACGACCGTGTCTGTAATCCTTTAGAGGGGGAAACTATGCCCTCTATCATGGCCATTTGCAAATTTTATCGAAAAAGATGTGACTTTTCTGTTTTGCCGCTCTGGCCCAGCGTTTTCAGGGGGTTACCAGCCGAGGGTTTCCTTGAGGAAAGGGATGGTGAGCTTGCGTTGTGCCTGGAGCGAGGCCTGGTCGAGGCGTTCGAGCAGGTCGAACAGCGCGCTCATGCTGCGCGCACCGCGGGTGAGGATGAAGTGGCCGACTTCGTCGGTAAGGTGCAGGCCGCGGCGCGAAGCACGCAATTGCAGGGCGCGCAGCTTGTCTTCGTCGGACAGGCCACGCATCTGGAACACCAGGGCCAGGGTCAGGCGCGACTTCAGGTCGGGGAGCTTGATCGGCAGCTCCCGTGGCGATGCCGAGGCGGCCAGCAGCAAGCGCCGGCCGCTGTCGCGCAGGCGGTTGAACAGGTGGAACATGGCCTCTTCCCAGTCTGCCTTGCCTGCAATCACATGCAGGTCGTCGATGCAGACCAGTTCGTACTGGGCCAGGTAGTCGAGCACCTCTACGCCACGGTCGAGCAATTGCGCCAACGGCAGGTAGACGGCGGGCTCACCACGTTGCTGGAAACGATGGGTGGCGGCCTGCAGCAGATGGCTACGGCCAACACCCTGCTTGCCCCACAGGTAGATAAGGCTCTCGGTCCAGCCGGCGTCGGCTTCGCATAGCCGCTCGACGTAACCCAATGCCGCAGCATTGGCGCCCGGATAGTAGTTGATGAAGGTGGCGTCATCGCGCAGGCGCACACCCAGGGGCAACTGGATCGGTGGTTTCATGCTCGCGGGCGGTCAGCAGGACCGCAGGGGGCCTTTGGTGAACAATCTGCAAAGTCTATACCCGCAGCGCGAGGCGCACAATCACGGCAATAGATAGCGCAAGCAAAATCAACAAGTTGCGCTATTTTAGGGCTGACATCGATCCGTGTGGGAGCGGGCGTACCCGCGAACACCGACAAAGCCGGTGCCATTCACCGTGTCACATTCTTCGCGGGCATGCTCGCTCCCACAGATTGAGCACAAGCCTGTACGTTACAGCTCCGGGTCAATATCCCCGGCATACATGTCCGATTCTTTGTACAAGTCATGCATATGCCGCAGCAGCACCATGATCACCGCCGCAACCGGCAGGGCCAGGAGCACCCCGGTAAAGCCGAACAGCTCACCACCGGCAAGAATGGCAAAGATCACCGCAACCGGGTGCAGACCGATGCGATCGCCCACCAGTAGCGGGGTCAGCACCATGCCTTCCAGCGCCTGCCCGACCATGAATACCGCGACGATGCCCAGCATGGGGTACAGGTCGCCGCCGAACTGGAACAGGCCAGCCACCAGCGCGGCACCAATACCAATGATAAAGCCCATGTACGGCACGATGGCCGCAAGGCCCGCGAGCATGCCGATCAGCAGACCCAGTTCGAGCCCCACCAGCATGAGCCCGGCCGAATAGATGATACCCAAGGCCACCATCACCATGAGTTGCCCGCGCACGAATGCCCCCAGTACCTCATGGCATTCGCCAGCCAGGCCCATCACCTGCGGCTCACGCTGGCGCGGTAGCAGGCCGCGCAGCTTGGCCATCATCAGGTCCCAATCGCGCAGCAGATAGAAGCCCACCACAGGAATCAGCACCATGTTCGCCAACCAGGCCATCAACGCCAGGCTCGAGGCGGTGGCATGGGACAACAGCATGCCCACGATATCGGTGGTCTGCCCCATGTGCGAGCCGATGGCGGCTTTGATCTTGTCGAACTTCCAGAAGCCATCGGCCAGGCCCAGACGACCCTGCACCCATGGCAGCGCCACCTGTTCGAGCCAGTCGAGCATCTGCGGCGCCAGCTCGTACAGGCGCACCAGCTGCTTGGCCAGCATCGGCACCAGCACCAGCAGCAAGGCCATCAGTAACAAGGTGAACAAGCCGAACACCACCACCACGCCCCAGGTGCGCGACAGCCCCAGGCGCTCCAGGCGGTCAACCAGCGGGTCGGCCAGATAGGCCAGCAGGATGCCGACCAGAAACGGTGTAAGAATATTGTGCAAGCTATAAAGCAGCACAGCGATCAGCAGGGCTGCACCCAGCCAGATCCAGCGACGAACATCGATCAAGGTATGCTCCCTTTACCAGCGAAAACGCAGGCCGTCGAACGGCTTGGGCGCAGGCGAGGCCGGCGCGGGTTGCTCACCCGTCGCACTCGCGACCGGGGCTGGCGTAACGGGCACTGCAGGCGCCTGCTCGACGGGTAGCTCCTGCAACTTGGCCAGGCCAAGCTGGGCACGCAATTGCTCGCGGTTGCCGGTCACGCCATAGGTCAGGGTGGTGCCTTCAACCATCTTCAGGCGCGGGCCGTAGGGCTCAAGTACGCGGGCAAGCTCGGCATAGCGCTGCAGGCTCATCCCCTGTACCTGCACCTGCATCTGGCTACTGGCGCCCGGTCGGGCGACGTAACGCGGCGCCAGGCGGCTGCTTACCGCCAGCATAACCGCATCGGCCAAGGCTGCCGGGTCGGCCCCTTCGGCAGTACCCTGCTCACGCTGGTCGCCCAGCCACAGTTGCCACTTGCCCTGCCATTTGCCATCGGCTTCCTGGGCATGTACCGCCAGCAAGGCGTCGGCGCCATAGCGCTCGGAGGCCTCACGCAATGGTGCCGGGTCGCTGCCTTCGATCTGCTTGGCATTGGCCACCAGTTGCTCCTGCAGGTCGGCCAGCGGCAGGCGCAGCGGCAAGCCACGGTGCTGGGCGGCACGACGCAGAGGCTGGGCGCTGGCCTGGCCGTCACCGACCAGGCTGCTGCCGTCGACACTGTCATTCAGCCACCAGCCGAGAATCGAAGGCCGATTGCTGCCCCACAGCGCGAGGCCGGCCTTGCGCAGGGCACGCTCGGTACTGCCGGGGTCGAACTCCACCAGCACCGACTCGGGCGGGCCGGCTTCGCTGCCAACCTGGTTGATGATTTGCTGCGGGTCCTTGCGCAGCTCGGCCAGCGCCGGGCTCTGCGCGGCCTTGGCGTCGCCGGTCAGGCGCAGCACCAGCGTGTCGAGGGCTTTGGCGGTAGCTGCGGTCCGGGCTTCAGGGCCCTGCCCTGCGACCGGCTCGCGTACCTGATAAAGGCCGGAGACGTTTTCAGCCTGAGCGGTGGCCGCTACCAGGGCCATGCAACCGGCTGCCAGAATATTGAAAAAACGCATGGAGGATTCCTGTCCAGTCGAGCACGAAGCTCGCTACTTGCAGCTTATACACATGCAACCACATCAACCACCCTCGGCCCTTTTTCAACAATTTACCGCCCTGCCCGTCGGCCTGAGGATGGCCGCTGCCCGGCAACCCTGATAAAATCGCGCGCCTTCACAGACCACTGATGTTTCAGGCAGCCGCCGCTTACCCGCCGGTCTTGGCCGTCATGGTCGTTTTTAAGAATCCCTCCCTCCTAAAGGCCTGGATCAATGAGCAAGCAACCCTCCCTGAGCTACAAGGACGCCGGTGTAGACATCGACGCCGGCGAAGCACTGGTCGAACGCATCAAGGGCGTGGCAAAGCGCACTGCACGCCCTGAAGTCATGGGTGGCCTGGGCGGCTTCGGCGCCCTCTGCGAGATCCCGGCCGGCTACAAGCAGCCAGTGCTGGTCTCCGGCACCGACGGGGTCGGCACCAAGCTGCGCCTGGCGCTGAACCTGAACAAGCACGACAGCATCGGCCAGGACCTGGTCGCCATGTGCGTCAACGACCTGGTGGTGTGCGGCGCCGAGCCGCTATTCTTCCTCGACTACTACGCCACCGGCAAACTGAACGTTGACGTAGCTGCCACCGTCGTCACCGGCATTGGCGCCGGTTGCGAACTGGCCGGTTGCTCGCTGGTTGGTGGTGAAACCGCCGAAATGCCTGGCATGTACGAAGGCGAAGACTACGACCTGGCCGGCTTCTGCGTCGGCGTGGTGGAAAAGGCCGAGATCATCGACGGCTCCAAGGTTGCCACTGGCGACGCGCTGATCGCCCTGCCGTCCTCGGGCCCGCACTCCAACGGCTACTCGCTGATCCGCAAGATCCTCGAAGTGTCCGCCACCGACATCGAGAACACCCAGCTGGACGGCAAGCCGCTGACCGACCTGCTGATGGCGCCTACCCGCATCTACGTCAAGCCGCTGTTGCAGCTGATCAAGAACACCGGTGCCGTGAAGGCCATGGCCCACATCACCGGTGGCGGCCTGCTGGACAACATCCCGCGCGTACTGCCGAAAAACGCCCAGGCCGTGGTTGACGTCGCCAGCTGGCAGCGCCCGGTGGTATTCGACTTCCTGCAGGAAAAAGGCAACGTCGACGAGCATGAAATGCACCGCGTGCTGAACTGCGGCGTCGGCATGGTCATCTGCGTCGCCCAGGATCAGGTCGAAGCTGCCCTGAACGAACTGCGCGCCGCCGGTGAGCAGCCATGGGTCATCGGCCACATCGCCGAAGCCGCCGAAGGCGCCGCCCAGGTCGAGCTGCAAAACCTCAAGGCACACTGATGCCGAGCAAGACCTGCAATGTAGTGGTGTTGCTGTCGGGTTCCGGCAGCAACCTGCAAGCCCTGATCGACAGCTGCCAAGGCCAGGACAGCCCGGTGCGCATCCGTGCGGTGGTTTCCAACCGCGCCGATGCCTACGGCCTGCAACGTGCGGCGGCGGCCGGCATCGACACCGTCGTGCTCGACCACACCCAGTTCGACGGCCGTGAAGCCTTCGATGCCGCACTGGTTGCGCGCATCGACGGTTTTGCCCCGGACCTGGTGGTGCTGGCCGGTTTCATGCGTATCCTCAGTGGCGGCTTCGTACGCCACTATCAGGGCCGCCTGCTCAACATCCACCCGTCGCTGCTGCCCAGATACAAGGGCCTGCATACCCATCGCCGGGCGCTGGAGGCAGGCGACGCCGAGCATGGCTGCAGCGTACACTTCGTGACTGAGGAACTCGATGGCGGCCCACTGGTCGTACAGGCTGTGGTACCGGTGGCGTCTGACGACACCGTCGAAAGCCTGGCCCAGCGGGTACACCACCAGGAACACCTGATCTACCCGCTGGCGGTGCGCTGGTTCGCTGAAGGGCGCTTGCGCCTTGGCGAACAGGGTGCATTACTGGATGGCCAGCCGCTGGCGGCCAGCGGTCACTTGATTCGATCCTAGGAGAATTTATGCGTCGCGCCCTGCTCTTGGCTCTCGCCGTGCTTGCCCTGCCCCTCCAGGCAGCTGATCTCAAGCCTTTCTCGGCCAGCTACACCGCCGACTGGAAGCAGCTGCCCATGAGTGGCACCGCCGAGCGCAGCCTGGTCAAGAATGCCAACGGTACCTGGGACCTTAACTTCAAGGCTTCCATGATGATCGCCAGCCTGACCGAGCAAAGCACCCTGCGCCTGGAAAACGATACCCTGCTGCCGCAGAAGTACCACTTCGAGCGCGGCGGCCTGGGCAAAGCCAAGAAGGTCGATTTGAACTTCGACTGGACCGGCAAGAAGGTCACCGGCAGCGACCGTGGCGATGCAGTCAGCCTGCCGCTGAACCGTGGCGTGCTGGACAAGTCGTCCTACCAGCTGGCCCTGCAGCATGATGTAGCCGCCGGCAAGAAAAGCATGACCTACCAGGTCGTTGACGGTGACGAGATCGACACCTACGACTTCCGCGTGCTGGGCACTGAAAAGGTCGCCACCAAGACCGGCCAGGTTGATGCAGTGAAGGTCGAGCGTGTGCGCGACCCGAGCCAGAGCAAGCGCATCACCGAGCTGTGGTTCGCCAAAAATTGGGACTACCTGCTGGTGCAACTGCGCCAGGTCGAGACGGATGGCAAGGAGTACGTGATCGTGCTGCAGGATGGCACGGTCGATGGCAAGCCGGTGAAAGGCAACTGATCCAGCACCGCCTGCTACCCCCAAAGCCCCGCCCAGTGCGGGGCTTTTTCATGCTTTCCGGGGCCGCTCTGCGGCCCTGTCGCGACACAAGGCCGCTCCTGCTAAAAGCCAGGCCCGGGAGCCGTACATGAAACTTGTTTCATGGCTGTTTTATTTACTTAGCCTGCTAACAAACTCTATAAAGAAGGTGTGCGACACACTGTCGCAGCCAACTGAAGAAGTGGAGTTTACCGATGACAGTCCAAGTAACCGAACGCGACGAATCGAAAATGTCCCACGAAGGCCTGGCCGCTGGCGTGCGGATCTGGGATGTGCACCAACAAGGCCAACTGGTGGGCATGTTCCACAATGAACACGAAGCACACCAGTACCGCGCAGAGCTGGAAGTCCTGGAAAGCCAGCGCACCACGCAGTGAGCACTCTTCAAATGAAAAACCCCGCCAAGGCGGGGTTTTTCGCGTTTACCACATGAGGTCGTCCGGGATCTTGTAGGCAGCGTACGGGTCGTCTTCGTCCGCTTCCTCGACATGGGTGTTGAGCAACAGGATGCGGTTGGGGTCGCGCTCCTGGATCTTCACCGCCGCCTCACGGGGAATGACCTCATAGCCGCCGGCATGGGCCACGACCGCCAGTGCGCCGTTACTCAACCGGGTCCGCATCAGGGCGTTGACGGCAATGCGCTTGACCTTCTTGTCATCGACGAAGTTGTAGTAATCCTCGGTGTTCAGCTTGGGCAGGCGCGTGGCTTCGATCAACTGCTTGATCTGTGCGGCACGGGCTTTCTGCTCAGCCTTTTCCTGCTGCTGGCGGTTCAGTTCCTGGTCGCGCTTGACCTTTTCGGCCATGGCTTCCTTGGCGATGCGCTGTTGGCTGTCGTCGACTTCGACCTGGCCTTTGTGCTCCATGCGCTTCTGTTTCTTTTCAGCTTTGTTGGTCTGCGAGACCTGTTTCTGGTTGACCAGACCGGCTTTGAGCAATTGGTCGCGAAGGGAAAGGCTCATGAATGTTCACTCACTTATGCAACAGCTCAGCCGCAGCTGGGCAGGTTCTTTTCCTGACGTTTGGCTTCACCCCAAAGGGCGTCCAGTTCGTCAAGGTTACAATCTTCAATGGGGCGGCCACTGTCGCGCAATGCTTGCTCGATAAAACGGAAACGTCGCTCGAACTTGCGGTTGGCACGGCGCAGGGCATTTTCAGGGTCTTGCTTGAGATGGCGAGCCAGGTTGACGGCGGCAAACAACAGGTCGCCGACCTCATCCTCGATCGCATCGGCATCACCGTCGGCCATGGCCTGCAGTACTTCATCCAGCTCTTCGCGCACCTTGTCCAGCACCGGCAATGCTTCGGGCCAGTCGAAACCGACCGTGGCCGCACGTTTCTGCAGTTTGGCTGCCCGTGACAGGGCCGGCAAGGCCGACGGTACATCGTCGAGCAGCGACAATTGCTCGGGCGTGCTTTTCTCGGCACGTTCCTGCGCCTTGATCTCTTCCCAGCGTGACTTGACCTGGGCCTCGTTCAGGCTGGGGGTGTCCAGCGGCGCATAGAGCTCGCCAGTGGGGAATACATGCGGATGGCGGCGAATCAGCTTGCGGGTAATGCTGTCCACCACGCCATCGAACTCGAAACGCCCCTCTTCCCGGGCCAGTTGGCTGTAGTAGACCACCTGGAACAGCAAGTCGCCTAGCTCACCCTGCAGGTGCTCGAAGTCGCCGCGCTCGATGGTGTCGGCGACCTCGTAGGCTTCCTCGATGGTGTGGGCAACGATACTCGCGTAGTTCTGCTTCAGGTCCCACGGGCAGCCGTACTGCGGGTCGCGCAGACGGGCCATGAGGTGCAGCAGGTCTTGGAGGGTGTAGGTCATCTAGGCAGGTCCTTCGGCGGTGGCTTCTTCGCGGGCTTGCCCGCTCCCCCAGGATGGCTACAGGATCGAGTACCTGTAACGTACCTGTGGGAGCGGGTTTACCCGCGAAGCAGGCGCCCCGGTCTCAAGGGGTTCTATTACGCCGCGTCTCGATGATGTTCGGCAACTGCGAAATTCGTCCCAGCAGGCGCCCCAGCGCGTCCAGGCCCGGAATCTCGATGGTCAGCGACATCAGCGCCGTATTGTCTTCCTTGTTCGAGCGGGTGTTCACCGCCAGCACGTTGATCTTCTCGTTCAGCAGCACCTGCGACACATCGCGCAGCAGCCCTGGGCGGTCGTAGGCGCGGATGACGATGTCGACCGGGTAGGTCTGCACCGGGATCGGCCCCCAGCTCACCTGGATCATGCGCTCCGGCTCCTTGCCCGCCAGTTGCAGCACCGAGGCGCAGTCCTGGCGGTGGATGCTCACGCCTCGGCCCTGGGTGATGTAACCGACAATGGCATCGCCCGGCAGTGGCTGGCAGCACCCGGCCATCTGCGTCAGCAGGTTGCCGACCCCCTGAATCTGGATGTCACCACGCTTGCCGGTACGCGGCCCGGAAGGCTTGCGCGGCACCAGCTCGATCTGCTCGATACGCTCGGGCTCCAGCAACTGCTGAGCGGCGTTGACCAGGTGGGCCAGGCGCAGGTCGCCCGCGCCGAGCGAGGCGAACATGTCCTCGGCGGTCTTGACGTTGGTCTTCTCGGCCAGCCGTTCGAAGTCCACCTGCGGCAAGCCCAGGCGGCTGAGCTCGCGCTCGAGCAAGGTCTTGCCGGCGGCGACGTTCTGGTCACGCGCCTGCAGTTTGAACCAGTGCACGATCTTGGCCCGCGCCCGCGAGGTGGTGACGTAGCCCAGGTTGGAGTTCAACCAGTCACGGCTGGGGTTGCCGTGCTTGCTGGTGATGATCTCCACCTGCTCACCGGTCTGCAGGCTGTAGTTCAGCGGCACGATACGGCCGTTGATCTTGGCACCCCGGCAGTTGTGGCCGATCTCGGTGTGCACACGGTAGGCGAAGTCCAGCGGGGTGGCCCCTTTGGGCAGGTCGATGGCGTGGCCGTCAGGGGTGAACACGTAGACCCGGTCCGGCTCGATGTCGACCCGCAACTGCTCGACCAGGCCACCGATGTCGCCCAGCTCTTCGTGCCATTCCAGCACCTGGCGCAGCCAGGAGATCTTCTCTTCGTAATGGTTGGAGCTGGGCTTGACGTCGGTGCCCTTGTAGCGCCAGTGGGCACAAACCCCCAGCTCGGCCTCTTCATGCATGCCGTGGGTGCGGATCTGCACTTCCAGCACCTTGCCCTCGGGGCCGATCACTGCGGTGTGCAGCGAGCGGTAGCCGTTTTCCTTGGGGTTGGCGATGTAGTCGTCGAACTCTTTGGGGATGTGCCGCCACAGCGTGTGCACGATACCCAGCGCGGTGTAGCAGTCGCGAATTTCCGGCACCAGCACGCGTACTGCACGCACGTCGTAGATCTGGCTGAATTCCAGGCCTTTGCGCTGCATCTTGCGCCAGATCGAATAGATATGTTTCGCCCGGCCGCTGATGTCGGCATTGACGCCCGTGGCCAGCAGCTCGTTCTGCAGCTGGTTCATCACGTCGCTGATGAAGCGCTCGCGGTCCAGCCTGCGCTCGTGCAGCAGTTTGGCGATCTGCTTGTACTGGTCGGGTTCGAGGTAGCGGAAGGACAGGTCTTCCAGCTCCCACTTGATGTGGCCGATACCCAGGCGGTGCGCCAGCGGCGCATAGATGTCGAATACCTCACGCGCGACACGCAGGCGTTTCTCGTCGTCGGCGGCCTTGACCGCACGGATCGCGCAGGTACGCTCGGCCAGCTTGATCAGTGCCACACGCACATCATCGACCATGGCCACGAGCATCTTGCGCAGGTTCTCGACCTGCGCCTGCGAGCCCAGCACCAGCGACTGCCGCGGGCTGAGGCTGGCGCTGATGGCGGCCATGCGCAACACGCCGTCGATCAGCTTGGACACCACCGGGCCGAACCGCTGGCTGACCTCGGCCAGGGTCACCTTGCCCTCGCGTACCGAACGGTAGATGACCGCGGCCACCAGGGAATCCTGGTCCAGCTTGAGGTCAGCCAGGATTTCGGCAATTTCCAGGCCCGCCTGGAAGCTGGACGTACCGTCCGCCCAGGAATGCTTGGCCGGGTTGCCCTTTTTCTCGATCTCATGGGCAAACTCGCAGGCTTCTTTGAGCGCTGCGCGATCCAGTGCCGAATCGACGCTTACCACATGGTCCAACCATCCTTCGAGATTGATACTGCCGTCGGTGTTGACCGGCTGGTGCACTCTCACCTGTACCATCTTTGTTTTACCTTTCCATACAGCGCACCACGCGGGTGCGCTGGCGATCACCGTGTGGCTGCCATTCCATGGAAGCCACACCAAGGGGCCAGTCTGCTAGCCCGCTTCGAATAACGCCATGGCCTCGACATGCGCCGTTTGAGGAAACATGTCGAGAATCCCGGCCCTTTTTAACCGGTACCCCTGGCCGACCAGCACCTGCGCGTCTCGCGCCAGCGTGGCCGGGTTGCACGATACGTAAACCAGCCGTTTGGCCTGGAGGCGTGCGATGCCTTGCACCACCTCGAACGCACCGTCGCGCGGTGGATCCAAGAGTACCGCAGAAAAGCCCTCGGCGGCCCATCCGGTGCCTGCCAAAGGCTGCGATAAATCGGCCTGAAAAAACCGTGCGTTATGCACATTGTTGTTCCGGGCATTGGCCGCGGCCCGATCGACCATGGCCTGTACACCTTCGACAGCCACCACCTCGCGGGCCTTGCGGGCCAGCGGCAGGGCAAAGTTGCCCAGGCCGCAGAACAGGTCCAGCACCCGCTCGTCGGCCTGCGGCGCGAGCCAGCCCAGGGCCTGCTCGATCATCGCTGTGTTGACCTGGGCATTCACCTGCACGAAGTCACCTGGGCGCCAGGCCAGCTCAAGCTGCCACGGCGCCAGGGCAAAGCCCAGTTGCGCGGCAGGGTCCACCGGCGCCGGCTCATCTTCACCTTGCAGCCACAGCTGGGCATTGGCCTGTTCGCAGAACGCCTGCAGCTTTGCCAGGTCTTCTGCCGGCAGCGGCGCAACGTGGCGCACCAACACCGCCTCGGCGGTGCCACTGAACAGTTCCACGTGGCCCAGCGCCTGCGGTTTGCTCAACGAGCGCAGCACCGTCGGCAAGTGGCGCAGAATCGACTGCAAGGGCTGTACCAGCACTGCACAATCGTCGATGGCAATGATGTCCTGGCTGGCTTCGGCACGGAAGCCCACCTCCAGCTGACGCGCCTTGACGTCCCAGCGCACGGCCACACGGGCCCTCCGCCGGTAGCCGAATTCCGGCCCGCTCAGGGGTGCGGCCCATTCCTCGGGTTGCACGCCGGCCACCCGCTGCAGTTGCTCGGCCAGGGTGCGCTGCTTGAGCGCCAGCTGCGCTTCATGCGGCAGATGCTGCAGGTTGCAGCCACCACAGCGCGCATAATGGCGGCACGGTGCCTCACGGCGCTCAGGGCTGGCCTGCAGCAGACGCTCCAGGCGGGCCTCGACCACTTTGCCACGGGCGTTGAGCACCCGCGCCTCCACGGCCTCACCGGCCAGGGCACCACTGACGAACCAGGTGCGCCCGTCGAGGAAGGCGATGCCACGGCCGTCACCGGCCAGGCGCTCGATGTCCAGGCGCTGCTTCTTGCCCACGGGGACCTGGGGAGTGCGGTTGCCGCCGGCCGGCTGGAAGCGCAGGCCACTGTTGCTTTTTTTCTTGGACATTTAGCTCGGATCAAACAGGCCGGTGGACAGGTAACGGTCGCCGCGGTCGCAGATGATGGCGACCATCACGGCATTTTCCACTTCGCGGGAGAGGCGCAGCATGGCTGCAACCGCACCACCTGAGGACACGCCGCAAAAAATGCCCTCTTCACGGGCAAGGCGGCGGGTGGTGTCTTCGGCTTCCTGCTGCGACATGTCGACCACGCGGTCGACGCGGGTGGCGTCGAAGATTTTCGGCAGGTATTCCTCGGGCCATCGGCGAATGCCCGGAATGGCCGAGCCTTCCATAGGTTGCAGCCCGATGATCTGTACCGCCGGGTTCTGCTCCTTGAGGTATTGCGAGCAGCCCATGATGGTGCCGGTGGTACCCATGGAGCTGACGAAATGGGTAATGTTGCCCTGGGTCTGCTGCCAGATCTCAGGGCCGGTGCTGTTGTAGTGGGCAATCGGATTGTCGCCGTTGGCGAACTGGTCGAGCACCAGGCCGCGGCCTTCGGCCTGCAGCTTCTCGGCCAGGTCGCGGGCGCCTTCCATGCCCTCCTCCTTGGTCACCAGGATCAACTCGGCGCCATAGGCGGTCATGGCGGCCTTGCGCTCGGCGGTGGAGTTGTCGGGCATGATCAGGATCATCTTGTAGCCCTTGATCGCCGCCGCCATTGCCAGGGCGATACCGGTGTTGCCGGACGTGGCTTCGATCAGGGTGTCGCCGGGCTTGATCTGGCCCCGCAATTCGGCGCGGGTGATCATGGACAGCGCCGGGCGGTCCTTCACCGAGCCGGCAGGATTGTTACCTTCGAGCTTGAGCAGGAGGGTGTTGCTGGTTTCACCAGCAATGCGCTGCAGGCGAACCAGGGGCGTATTGCCGACGCAATCGGCGATGGTTGGGTACTGCAAGGTCATGGTGTATTTCACAATCCGGACGGCAGGGGCGCCTATCATACCGGCAAACCCCTCGCGGCCATATCACGCAATCTGTGGTCCATATAGCTACAAGCTATATCGATGACCTGTGCGGGCCTCTTCGCGGGTAAACCCGCTCCCACAGGTACGCCACTGGCCTCAAGAGTAGTGGTAACCCTGTGGGAGGGGGTTTGCCCGCGAAGAGGCCGGTACATGTAACGGCAATCGCATCCACAGCCGCAGCCCATGCTTGCCATTCTGCGCCCACAAGGTGCCACCTTGGCGCTGGATGGCACTGCGGGCGATGCTCAAGCCCAGGCCAAAACCACCGTCCCCCGGCCGAGAACCGTCCAGCCGCGAGAAGGGTGCGAAGATCCGCTCCAGGTCTTCTTCAGCCACACCGCCACCCTCGTCCTCCAGCCACAGCCACCAATAACTGCCTTCGCGCTGCCCACCCAGGCGCACCACACCCTCAGGCGGCGAGTGACGAATGGCATTGCGCAAGATGTTTTCCAGCGCCTGGGCCAGATGGTTGAGGTTGCCTTGCACCCAGCAGTCGGCCGGTACTTCGCAGCGCAGGCGCGCGGGCGACCAACCACTCTCGTAGCTGGCATTTTCGGCCAGCAATTCCCAAAGCGCGTGGACTTCGATGGGTTCCAGGTTCATCGGCGCACGCTCGGCGTCCTGCCAGGCCAGCTGCAGGGTGTCCTCCACCAACTGCTGCATGCAGTCCACTTCACGGGTCAGGCGCTCGCGCAGGCGCTGCAGGTCGGTTTCGCCGTCGCAGGCCACCCGTAACCGGCTCAATGGCGTGCGCATTTCGTGGGACAGGTCGCGCAGCAACTGCTGCTGCATGGCCACAGTGCCCTGTAGCCGCTCGGCCATCTGGTCGAAAGCGCGGGCCAGCTCGCCCAGTTCGTCATGCCGGGCAATGGTGCGCGAGTCGAGGCGCGCCGATAGCTGATCAGCGCGCCAGGCATTGGCCTGCTCACGCAGCTGGTTCAGCGGCACGATCAACATACGGTACAGGCCCACGCACAACAGCAAGGTGAACAGGCCAGGGATAATGCCGTTGGTGACGATGCGCCACAGCAACCGGTACTGGTCCGGGTTGAACCGCTGCGGCAGTTCGATCACCAGCATGCCCTGCTCCGGTGCCCCCGGGAACGGTATGCGTACCCACGGCTGGTCGACGCTGCGCCGGCTCATCGGCCAGTCGACACCGCGCAGACGCGTCAGTCGCTGCATGATCTGCGGATCGAGAGTAGCGCTGTCGAGCGGTCGCAGGTTGATATCGAGCACGCCAACCCAGCCCCGTTCGCGCTGGTGCATCGCCGTCACCCACTGGTCCAGCCCTTCCCGCCCACCACTGCGCCACGCCTGCTCAGCCTCACTGGCGTAGCCTCGCAGCGTCTGCCGCGCCGGTTCCGAGAGGAAGGCATTCTGGATTTCCATATGCCGGCCCCACGTGTAACTGAGGCCGATCATCAGCAGGCAAAAGCCCACCAGCAGGATGGCCAGCTTCCAGAACAGCGAATGGCGGTCAAGCATGGCTCACTCTGCCTCGCCGGTGCTGAGTACATACCCCTTGCCCCACACGGTACGGATCTGCCGCTCGTGATAGCCGATCCCCTTGAGCTTGCGGCGGATCTGGCTGACGTGCATGTCAAGGCTGCGGTCGTGCCGCGAATAGCCGCGCTGCAACACCTGCTGGTAAAGGAACGGCTTGCTCAGCACATCATCGAAGTTGCGGTTGAGGATGTCGAACAGCCGGTACTCGCTGGGGGTCAGGCCTGCCAGGCGGCCATTCAGGCGTACATCGCACAGCCCCTCGTCGAACTGCAGCTCGCCGCAGGCAGCCTGCTCCTGCGGGGCTTGATGACGGCGTTCGAGGGCCACCCGGCGCAGGATTGCCTCGATGCGCACCTGCAGCTCGGCCATGCTGAAGGGCTTGGGCAGGTAATCGTCGGCCCCGCGCTGGAAGCCACTGATGCGGTCGGCCTCGGCACCCAGCGCCGACATCAGGATCACCGGCGTAGCGCTGCGCTTGCGCAGCTGCGCCAGGGCGTCCAGGCCGTTCAGCCCGGGCAGCAGAATATCCATGAGCACCACATCGAAAACCTCGCGACCAGCCGTTTCCAGTCCCTCCAGCCCATTACGGCACCAGGTGACCTGGAAGCCGCCACGTTGCAGCTCTTCGTGCAGGTAGGCACCCAGGACCGGGTCATCCTCGATGGCGAGGATATTGGAGTTGTAAATAGTTACAGGATTCATTGGCAACTGCCATGCATTCTCAATTGCGCAATTATTGAGTATCCACTACCGGTCAGGCAACCGCCCTGCGACCAATGCCCCGGCAACAACGCAAAACAGCGACTAAAGAGGTGCAATAGCGCTGCAGGCGGAGTAACTTCCCGGCTTGGCCGTCATCGCTTGACGGCTTCCAGGCACATCACAGGAGGCGAGTGTGCTCGATCGCTTGGGAATCCGCAGCCGGGTTCTGCTACTGGCCCTGCTGCCTGCCGGCCTGATGGCCCTGGTGCTGGGCAGTTACTTCACCTGGCTGCAACAGAACGACCTGCGCACCCAGCTATTGCAACGCGGCAAGATGATCGCCGAGCAACTGGCGCCATTGGCTGCGCCTGCCATGGCCCGGCTTGCGCCCGCACAGCTGGAGCGCATTGCCGCGCAAACCCTGGAACAGGCCGACGTACGCGCCGTTGCCTTCCTGGCCCCGGACCGCACGCGCCTGGCACACGCCGGCCCGAGCATGCTCAACCAGCCTCCCAGCGGGGGTACCGGCACGCAATTGCTGCAGCGCAGCGGCAATGACGCCACCCGCTATTTGATGCCCGTATTCGGCCACCACCGCGACCTCGCCACCGATGCCGTGCCGGCCGAAGCCGAGCGCCTGCTGGGCTGGGTCGAGATCGAGCTGTCGCACGACGGCACCCTGCTGCGCGGTTACCGCAACCTGTTCACCAGCCTGCTTCTGATCCTCGCCTGCCTGGTGCTCAGCGGCCTGCTGGCGCTGCGCATGAGCCGCACTATCAACGACCCCATCGAACGCATCAAGCACGCGGTCAACCAGCTCAAGGACGGCCACCTCGAAGAACGCCTGCCGACCATGGGCAGCCATGAGCTGGACGAGCTCGCCCGCGGCATCAACCGCATGGCCGAAACCCTGCAGAACGCCCACGAAGAGCTGCAGCACAGCATCGACCAGGCCACCGAAGACGTGCGCCAGAACCTGGAAACCATCGAAATCCAGAACATCGAGCTGGACATGGCGCGCAAGGAGGCCCTTGAGGCCAGCCGCATCAAGTCGGAATTCCTGGCCAACATGAGCCACGAGATCCGCACCCCGCTCAACGGCATCCTCGGCTTTACCCATCTGCTGCAGAAAAGCGAGCTGACGCCACGCCAGCTGGACTACCTGAACACCATCGAGAAGTCCGCCGACAACCTGTTGGGGATCATCAACGAGATCCTCGACTTCTCCAAGATCGAGGCCGGCAAGCTGGTGCTCGACAGCATTCCGTTCAACCTGCGCGACCTGATCCAGGACACCCTGACCATCCTCGCCCCGGCCGCCCACGCCAAGCAGCTGGAATTGCTCAGCCTGATCTACCGCGACACCCCGTCTTCGCTGATCGGCGACCCGCTGCGGCTCAAGCAGATCCTCACCAACCTGGTCAGCAACGCCATCAAGTTCACCCGCGAAGGCACCATCGTCGTGCGCGCCATGCTCGAAGACGAACACGAAGACAGCGCGCAACTGCGCATCAGCGTGCAGGACACCGGTATCGGCCTGTCGCCGCAGGAGGTGCGCACGCTGTTCCAGGCCTTCAGCCAGGCCGACAACTCGCTGGCACGCCAACCCGGCGGTACAGGGCTGGGGCTGGTGATATCCAAGCGCCTGATCGAGCAGATGGGCGGCGAAATCGGCGTCGACAGCACCCCGGGCGAGGGCTCGCAGTTCTGGATCAGCCTTAACCTGCCCAAAGCCCACGACGACCTCGAGGAGCAGCCGATGCAGCCGCTGCTGGGCCGTCGCGCAGCCATCGTCGATGGCCACGAGCTGGCACGCCAGGCGCTGGAGCACCAACTGGAAGACTGCGGCCTCAGCGTTAGCCTGTTTGCTTCCTACGACCAGTTGCTGCAGGCGGTTCAGGCTGCCAGCCAGGCCGGCCTGCCGTTCGAGTTCGCCGTGCTCGGGGCCAACCTGGGCAACCTTTCGCCCGAGCAACTGGGCCACTACCACCAGCAACTCGAACGTTACCACTGCCAGTGCGTGGTGCTGTGCCCGACCACCGAGCAGGCGCTGTACCACCCGTACCTGCCCAACGGCCATGGCCAGTTGCTGTCAAAGCCCACCTGCACCCGCAAACTGCGCCGCCTGCTGATGGAACTGGTGCAACCGCGCCGCCCGCAGAGCGAGGCTCAGAGCCTCAACGGCCAGCGCCAGCCGAAGGTCCTCTGCGTCGACGACAATGCCGCCAACCTGCTGCTGGTGCAGACCCTGCTCGAAGACCTGGGCGCCGAGGTGCTGGCCGTCGACAACGGCTATGCAGCGGTACAGGCCGTGCAGGATGAACCGTTCGACCTGGTGCTGATGGACGTGCAGATGCCCGGCATGGACGGCCGTGTCTGCACCGAGCAGATCCGTCTCTGGGAAAACACCCAAAGTGGCAACCCGTTGCCGATCGTCGCCCTTACCGCCCATGCCATGGCCAACGAAAAACGCGCCTTGCTGCACGCCGGCATGGACGATTACCTGACCAAGCCGATCAGCGAGCGGCAACTGGCCCAGGTGGTGATGAAGTGGACCGGCCTGAGCCTGGGCGTGCCGCAACAGGCGCAGGCCGAGCAAGCGACCAGCAGTGATGACCTGAAGGTGCTCGACCCCGAAGAAGGCCTGCGCCTGGCGGCGGGCAAGGCGGACCTGGCGGCCGACATGCTGAGCATGCTGCTTTCGTCGCTGGACGCGGACCGCGATGCCATACGCGCTGCTCGCGAGGCGGACGACCGCGACCGCCTGATAGAACAGGTACACCGCCTGAACGGTGCCTCGCGCTATTGCGGCGTGCCGCAGCTGCGCGCCGCGTGCCAGCGCAGCGAGACCTTGCTCAAGCAGGAACACCCACAGGCGCAGCAAGCGCTGGATGAGCTGGACGGCGCAATCAGCCGGCTGGCGGCGCAGGCCAGCCTAAGTGCATGGCCGCTGCTGTGGCCTACACAGCATTTGTAGGAGGAGCCTCACCATGCGCACCCTGTTGTTCAGCAGCCAGCATTACGACCAGGAAAGCTTCACCCAGGCCGCCCGCGGCAGCGCGCTGGAGCTGCATTTCCAGCCCGCTCGCCTGACCCTCGACACCGCCGCCCTGGCCAGTGGCCATGAAGTTGTTTGCGCCTTCATCAATGACGAACTCGACGCCCCGGTGCTCCAGCGCCTGGCCGAAGGCGGCACACGCCTGATCGCACTGCGTTCGGCCGGCTACAACCACGTCGACCTGGCCGCTGCCAAGCGCCTGGGCCTTGCCGTGGTACGCGTGCCGGCCTACTCGCCCCACGCCGTGGCCGAACACGCCGTGGCACTGATCCTGGCCCTCAACCGGCGCCTGCACCGGGCCTACAACCGCACCCGCGAAGGCGACTTCACCCTGCACGGGCTGACCGGTTTCGACCTGCATGGCAAAACCGTCGGCGTGGTCGGCACCGGCCAGATCGGCGTTGCCTTCGGCCGCATCATGGCCGGCTTCGGCTGCCAACTGCTGGCCTACGACCCTTACCCCAACCCGGAGCTGCTGGCCCTCGGCGCGCGCTACCTGACCTTGCCCGAATTGTTGCGCGAAGCCCGTATCATCAGCCTGCACTGCCCGCTGACCGAGCACACCCGGCACCTGATCAATGCACAAAGCCTGGCCCAGCTGCAGCCCGGCGCCATGCTGATCAATACGGGCCGTGGCGCACTGGTCGACACCCCGGCACTGATCGAGGCGCTGAAAAGCGGCCAGCTTGGCTACCTGGGCCTGGACGTCTACGAAGAAGAAGCCCAGCTGTTCTTCGAGGACCGCTCCGACCTGCCGCTGCAAGACGATGTGCTGGCCCGCCTGCTGACTTTCCCCAACGTGATCATCACTGCCCACCAGGCCTTCCTTACCCGCGAGGCGCTGGACGCCATTGCCGCGACCACGCTCGACAACATCAACCGCTGGGCGGCAGGCAATCCACAGAATCTGGTAATGGGTTAGTGCTAGGATACGCGGCATTTCTGGAGGACCCATGGTCGAGCACGATTTCCGCTACACCCTTTTCAACCCGCAACACACCCTGATCGAGTGCCGTGCACTGGTGCCGGGCCGCTATCAGGTCACCGGCAACGGTGGTTCGATGCATAAAGGCGACACCCTGCTGGTGACCCTCAAGGGCAGCAAGGATTTGTCCATGCGCTTGACCGTGGACAGCGTGCGCCACTTGATCAATCCGCGCGGCCAGTGGGTCGCCGTGGCCAGCGGACCGGTGTTCAACGAACTGGAAATTCTCACCTGGCAGGTCGAGTGCGACAGCTGCGACGCCGTGCTGGATTTTGAATTTGCCGTGGACGCCAAGCTGGGCAAGAAAGCCCGTCAGCCCGCCGCCAGCGCACGCATTGCCGAACTGGGTTGGGCCAGCCGTGGCGAAAAACACCTGTGCCCGCGTTGCCAGGAGAGCGCCGAGTGAAGAATCTGCTGACCGGCGTGCTGATTGCCACCGGCCTGCTCGGCTGCGCCGCAGAACCTTCAAAGCTGCAGCAGGAGCGCAGCTACGTGCTGGAATGGATTGGCGAGCGCCCGCTGATCGACTACAGCCACCTGACCCTGACCTTGGCCAGCGACGGCCGCGCCTACGGCAATGGCGGCTGCAACCACTGGTTTGCGCCGTATACGCTGGAGGGCGAGCGCCTGAGCTTCGGCAAGGTCGGCAAGACCCGCAAGCTGTGCGCACCGGCGTTGATGGAGCAGGAAAAGCGCTTTTTGCAGGCGCTGGAAACGGTAGAGCGCTGGGATGTGTCGCCGGTGGAGCAGATGCGCTTCTGGCCGGCCGAAGGCAAGCCGCTGCGGTTCTGGCCTGAAGAAGGCTGAATCACTATACCTGTACCGGCCCTATCGCCGGCAAGCCAGCTCCCACAGGTACTGCACAGGGTTCATATGCTGTGCAGTAACTGTGGGAGCTGGCTTGCCGGCGATAGGGTCGGTACAGGCTGACTTCAGGCGCCTTTCAGGGCCTTGATCTTGGCCTGCAGCCCTTCCAGGGTCTGCTCGCCCAGCAGCTGTTCGCGCACCTTGCCCTTGTCATCGATGATGTAGGTCACCGGCAGCGCCTCGCTACGCGGCAAGTCATAGCGCTCGGCCGGGTCCTGGGCCAGCACGGTAAAACCGATGCCCAGGGTTTCAGAGGCCTGTTTCAGGTCCTGCCCCTGCAAGCCATCGAAGTTCACCCCCACCACCTTGATGCCATCGGCCGCCCACTGCTTGGCCGCCGTGTTCAGCTCCGGGATTTCGGTACGGCACGGCCCGCACCATTCGGCCCAATAGTTGAGCACCAGCCAGTGCCCTTCGATCTGTTCGGCCTTAACCGTATTACCGTGCTGGTCCACGCCATAATCGGCACCGCAACCACCGAGCAACAGGCTCGCGGTGATGGCCAGTACTGCTGCCAGACGCCTTGCCATGGGTCAATCCTTCTCGAGTTTTAAAGCAAATGAGTCAGTCGCTGCGGTTAGAATAGCCGCCACACCCAGCTGGATGCGACCCGACATGACTGACCTGACGCTCTATCATAACCCGCGCTGCTCGAAATCCCGCGGCGCGCTGGAACTGCTCGAAGCCCGTGGCCTCGCCCCGACCATCGTGCGTTATCTGGAAACCCCACCCGACGCCGCCACGCTCAAGGCCCTGCTCGCCAAGCTGGGCATCGCCCCGCGGGAGCTGTTGCGTACCGGCGAGGACGAATACAAAACGCTGAACCTCGCCGACCCGGCGCTGACCGACGCACAATTGATTGATGCCATGGCCCAGCACCCTAAACTGATCGAACGGCCGATTCTGGTCGCTGGTGACAAGGCCGTGGTCGGCCGCCCGCCGGAAAAAGTGCTGGAGATCCTGCCGTGAGCGCGCCCTACATCCTGGTGCTTTACTACAGCCGCCATGGCTCGACCAGCGAAATGGCCCGTCACATCGCCCGCGGAATCGAACTGGCCGGCATGGAGGCGCGCCTGCGCACAGTGCCTGCTATCTCTACCGAATGTGAAGCGGTGGCACCGGACATTCCGGCCAGTGGTGCGCTGTACGCCACCCTGGACGACCTTCGCCACTGCGCAGGCCTGGTACTGGGCAGCCCGACCCGCTTTGGCAACATGGCAGCGCCGCTGAAGTACTTCCTGGATGGCACCAGCAGCCTGTGGCTGGGCGGTGAACTGGTCGGCAAGCCGGCGGGCGTGTTCACCTCTACCGCCAGTTTGCACGGTGGCCAGGAAACCACCCTGCTGTCGATGATGTTGCCGTTGATGCACCACGGCATGCTGGTGATGGGCCTGCCGTACAGTGAGTCGGCCTTGCTGGAAACCCGCGGCGGCGGCACCCCTTACGGCGCCAGCCACCATGCAGGGGCCGATGGCAAGCGTGAGCTTGATCAGCACGAAATTGCCCTGTGCCGCGCTCTGGGACAACGCCTGGCGACCACGGCCAAGGCCCTGGAGGCCGCGCGTGGCTAAAAAGCCCAAGGTGTTGCCGCCGCTGGAATGGCTGGCACCGCGCCTGCGCCTGACACGGGCGTTGAGCCTGGCGTTTTTCTTCGGCCTGATCGGCCTGCTGCTGGTGAACAACCTGTGGTTCGCCAACCTGCATGGAGCGCGAGTCGGGGTGATTCTGGCAATAGAGCTGGTGCCACTGCTGCTGTTGTTGCCGGGCATGCTGACAGGCAGCGCGCGGGCACATGCCTGGGCCTGTTTCGTGGTGAATATCTATTTCATCAAGGGCGTGCTGGCGGCGTTCGACCCGGCGCGGGCGGTGTTTGGCTGGGTTGAAGTGCTGGCGAGCCTGGGGTTGTTCATTGCCGGGCTGCTGTATGTGCGCTGGAAGTTCCAGCATGAGCGGCGCATGGCGGGCGAAGGGAGTTGAATTTTTCGCGGGCTCGCCCGCTCCCACAGGGATCGCGCCCCACTTGAGGCCTGTGCTGGACCTGTGGGAGCGGGCATGCCCGCGAAAAGGCCGACACAAATTTCAATGGTTGACGGTATGTGCCAGCATCACCGACAACTGGCACAGCGGCCGCCCACTTTCTTCATGCCACTGGTTGAACGCCTGTTGCACCAAGGCCAGGTCGCGTTGACTGGTCGGCTGCTTGTCGATCACCTTCTGTGCAATCAACGCCGCCGCCATGTCATCGGTAGGGATGAAGGTATCCTTGCCAACCATGCGCAAAAAGCGCGGCGCCGACAGCCCGCCCAGCTGGTTACCGTGCTTGGCCAGGTACTTCCACAAGCCGACAATGTCGGTCACCGGCCAGTCGGCGATGAAAGCGCCAAAGCTGCCCTTCTCCTTCGTCACGTCGAGGATCATCTGCGCATTGCGCGGTACGCTCCTGAGCTTGCCCAGGTGGCGGATGATGCGCTCGTCCTGCATCAGCCGCTCCAGGTGCTCGGCGCCCATCAGCACGACCTTCTCCGGGTCGAAGCCGAAAAACACCTGCTCGAATGCCGGCCACTTGGCATCCACCAGGCTGTGCTTGAGCCCCGCGCGGAACACGCGCAGGGCCAGGGTCGACAGGTAGCGGTCGTCGCTGATACCGCGCAGTTGCACAGCTGTGCGCGGTTGCGGCAGGAAGGCCTCCAGCGCCTGGGCCGAGCCAAAGCGGTTCAGGCAGTACTCATGCAGCCACTGGTAATCGCGCATGGGCTCAGATGTTCAGCACGTCGAGGAAACGCGGCGTGGCGTTTTCGTCGATCTTCAGGCCGATGAAGTCGAACAGGTTGCGGTCGGCCAGTTGCGACGGCGCCACGTTCTGCAGGGCACGGAAGATGCTCTCGGTACGGCCCGGGTGCTTGCGCTCCCACTCCACCAGCATGTCCTTGACCACCTGGCGCTGCAGGTTTTCCTGCGAGCCACACAGGTTGCACGGGATGATCGGGAATTCCTTCATGTCCGAGTAGGCCTGGATGTCCTTCTCGCTGCAGTAGGCCAGCGGGCGGATCACCACATTGCGGCCGTCGTCGGCCCGCAGCTTCGGCGGCATGCCCTTGAGCGCACCGTTGAAGAACATGTTGAGGAAGAAGGTTTCGACGATATCGTCGCGGTGGTGCCCCAGCGCCATCTTGGTCGCGCCGATTTCGTCGGCGAAGGTGTACAGGGTGCCACGGCGCAGGCGCGAGCACAGGGAACACGTGGTCTTGCCCTCGGGTACCAGCTCCTTGACCACCGAGTAGGTGTCCTTCTCGACGATGTGGTACTCGACGCCCAGCTCTTTGAGGTAGGCCGGCAGCACGTGCTCAGGGAAGCCTGGCTGCTTCTGGTCCATGTTCACCGCGACGATCTCGAACTTGATCGGTGCCACCTTCTGCAGGTGCAACAGAACGTCGAGCATGGTGTAGCTGTCCTTGCCGCCAGACAGGCAGACCATGACCTTGTCGCCATCCTCGATCATGTTGAAGTCGGTGATGGCTTCGCCGGCGAGACGACGCAGGCGTTTTTGCAGTTTGTTCTGGTTGACCGAGAGGGTGCCCATAGCGCTTGGATCCGCGAGGTGTGACAAAAGCCGGCTATTTTACGCACAAACGCAGCATCGCTGTAGGCATTCCGATAAAGACTTCGATGTAATCAACAGGCCCCCTGACAGCGCAATTTGCTCTAAAAAGCACGGTTCGTGCCGGTAACCGCTTCCTATACTGCGACATAAGGCCACATTACCGCTTGCATCGGTGTTCGGGCCTCGGGCCGCTTGCGCTCCATCTGGGGGGCGTTTGGCAACATTGAGAGGAGTGATCGGCATGATTCATCACGTTGTGGGGCTGTTTACCCATCCCGATCAGGAATGGCGGGAAATTCGTGGCGAAGAAGAAACCATCAGCCACATGTACCTGACGCACACCTTGATCCTGGCGGCGATCCCTGCCGTTTCCGCATTCATCGGCACTACCCAGGTGGGCTGGGTAATCGGTGACCGGCCAGCCGTGATGCTCACCATGGAAAGCGCCATCTGGATGAGCATCATGTCGTACCTGGCCATGCTCGGCGGTGTGGCGGTAATGGGCGCGTTCATCCACTGGATGGCCCGCACCTACGATGCCAATCCGTCCATGGCGCAGTGCATCGCCTTTGCCACCTACACCGCCACACCGTTGTTCATCGGCGGCTTGGCGGCGCTGTACCCGCACCTTTGGCTGGGCATGCTGATCGGCACTGCTGCTATCTGCTACACGGTGTACCTGCTGTACGTCGGCTTGCCGACGTTCATGAATATACCGTCCGACGAAGGCTTCCTGTTCTCCAGCTCGGTGCTGGCAGTGGGCCTTGTGGTACTGGTGGCGATCATGGCTGCCACGGTAATTATCTGGGGACTGGGCGTGGGGCCCGTCTACACCAACTAGAACACACTCAACCAACACTGGGGCATCAACCAGGGGCCGCCGCAAGGCGGCCTCTGGCTGTGCGCAGACCGGTGGCACGGCAGGCCGCCGATGCTTGCGGCATAATGCCCGGTCAGGAGAACCGCCCCACCATGCCCGAGCTGCTCAAACAACGCGTCGAAACCTGTTACCAGCAAGCCGAAACCTTTTTCAAACGCCCCTTCCCGCGCCCGGAAGTCAGCTTCAAGCTGCGCGGGCAAAAAGCCGGCGTCGCCCACCTGCACGAGAACCTGCTGCGCTTCAACCTGCAGCTTTACCGGGAAAACCAGGAAGACTTCCTGCGCCAGACCGTTGCCCACGAAGTGGCGCACCTGGTGGCCCACCAGTTGTTTGGCGACCGCATCCAGGCCCATGGCGAAGAGTGGCAATTGATCATGCGCGGGGTGTATGAGCTGCCACCCAACCGTTGCCACAACTATGAAGTGCAACGGCGCGTGGTAACCCGCTACATCTACCGCTGCCCTTGCCCGCAGGGTGATTTCCCGTTTACCGCACAGCGGCACAAGCTGGTGCGCCAGGGGCGGCGGTACCTGTGCAAACGCTGCCGGGAGATTCTGGTGTACAGCGGCGAGACTCGCGTCGAATAGGGGCCGGCCTCATCGCCGGCAGCCAGATCCCACAGGTACTGCACAGTTCCTGAACCCTGTGCAGAACCTGTGGGAGCGGGCGAGCCCGCGAAAAGGCCGGCACAAGCAATGCAAAAATCATCGGCACAAGAAAGGCGACCCGGGGGTCGCCTTCTAGTACCAGCCTGCGTCTTACTTCTCGACGAAGGCACGCTCGATCAGGTAGTCACCCGGCTCGCGCATGCGGGCGGAGACTTTCAGGCCGAAGCTGTCCAGCACTTCGCTGGTCTCGTCGAGCATGCTCGGGCTGCCGCAGATCATCGCACGGTCGTCCTGCGGGTTGATCGGTGGCAGGCCGATGTCGCTGAACAGCTTGCCGCTGCGCATCAGGTCGGTCAGGCGACCCTGGTTTTCGAAAGGCTCGCGGGTCACGGTCGGGTAGTAGATCAGCTTGTCGCGGACCGACTCACCGAAGAACTCGTTCTGCGGCAGGTGCTCGGTGATGAACTCGCGATAGGCCACTTCGTTCACGTAACGCACGCCGTGTACCAGGATCACTTTTTCGAAGCGCTCGTAGGTTTCCGGGTCCTGGATGACGCTCATGAACGGCGCCAGGCCAGTGCCGGTGCTCAGCAGGTACAGGTGCTTGCCCGGGTTCAGGTCGTCGAGCACCAAGGTACCAGTAGGCTTCTTGCTGATGATGATCTCATCGCCTTCCTTCAGGTGCTGCAGCTGCGAGGTCAGCGGGCCGTCAGGCACCTTGATGCTGAAGAACTCCAGGTGCTCTTCCCAGTTCGGCGAGGCGATGGAATAGGCACGCATGAGCGGACGGCCGCTTTCCTGCTGCAGGCCGATCATCACGAACTGACCGTTCTCGAAGCGCAGCCCCGGGTCGCGGGTGCACTTGAAGCTGAACAGGGTGTCGTTCCAGTGGTGCACACTGAGGACACGTTCGTGGTTCATGTTGCTCATCGATGGGGCTCCTGAAGAAAAACGCGGCGCGCAAAACGCGCAGTTGCGCGATAGTTTAGGGGCAGCGACAATATCTGTTAACTGGATTATCAAGATATGTGTTATCGGTTATATCGATATGCGATTCACACTCCGTCAACTGCAAGTCTTCGTCGCCGTCGCACAGCACCAAAGCGTCTCCCGGGCCGCTAGCCTGCTGGCGTTGTCGCAGTCGGCCGCCAGCACTTCCATCACCGAACTGGAGCGGCAATCGAGCTGCCAGCTGTTCGACCGTGCCGGCAAGCGCCTGGCGCTCAACGCCCTGGGCCATCAACTGTTGCCACAGGCGGTGGCCCTGCTCGACCAGGCCAAGGAAATCGAAGACCTGCTTAACGGCAAGTCCGGTTTCGGTTCGCTGGCGGTCGGCGCCACATTGACCATCGGCAACTACCTGGCCACCCTGCTGATCGGCAGCTTCATGCAGACCCACCCGGAAAGCCAGGTCAAGCTGCATGTACAGAACACAGTGCATATCGTGCAACAGGTCGCGCACTACGAAATTGATCTGGGTCTAATCGAAGGTGACTGCAACCACCCCGACCTGGAAGTGCAGCCGTGGGTCGAGGACGAACTGGTGGTGTTCTGCGCGCCGCAGCATCCACTGGCCAAGCCGGGCCGGGCTGATATCGAAAGCCTGTCGCAAGAGGCGTGGATATTACGCGAGCAAGGCTCAGGCACGCGCCTGACCTTCGACCAGGCCATGCGCCACCACCGCGCCAACCTCAACATCCGCCTGGAGCTGGAACACACTGAAGCAATCAAACGCGCGGTGGAGTCGGGCCTGGGGATTGGCTGCATTTCGCGCCTGGCCCTGCGGGACGCCTTCCGCCGGGGAAGCCTGGTACCGGTGGAAACCCCGGAACTGGACCTGATGCGCCAGTTCTATTTCATCTGGCACAAACAGAAGTACCAGACCTCGGCCATGCGCGAGTTTCTGGAGCTGTGCCGCAACTTCACTGCGGGCTATACCCGCAGTGATGAAATCGTGCTGCCGCCGATCGCTTAAAGCAGGATCACACCCCACACCAACGCCACCATGGTCAGTGCCACCAGTTGCGCGGCGCTGCCCATGTCCTTGGCGTTTTTCGACAGCGGGTGGCGCTCCAGCGAGATACGGTCGATGGCCGCCTCCACCGCCGAGTTGAACAGCTCGACGATCAGCCCCAACAGGCACACCGCAATCATGATCGCCCGCTCGGCACGGCTGACCGGCAGCCAGAAGGCAATCGGGATCAGCAGCACGTTAAGCAGCACCAGCTGGCGGAATGCGGCCTCACCCTTGAAGGCGGCACGCAGGCCATCCAGCGAGTAGCCGGCGGCGTTGAAGATACGTTTCAGGCCGGTCTGGCCCTTGAATGGCGATGTCATGTGAGTCACTTCACAACAGAAAGGCCAGCAGACTAGACCGGCTCGGGTCAAAAAAGCGTGAAGCCACGCGCAGTCAGTTGCTGGCAACCGATTCAAGTTGTTGCAGCAGCAGCGCGGCCTGGGTGCGGGTACGCACGCCCAGCTTGCGGAATATTGCGGTCACGTGGGCCTTGATCGTGGCCTCGGAGACACTCAGTTCATACGCGATCTGCTTGTTCAGCAGGCCTTCACAGACCATGGTCAGCACGCGGAACTGCTGCGGCGTGAGGCTGGCCAGCCCCTCGCTTGCGGCCTTGGCCTCGGCCGAGACATCGACCTTTTCGAACGCCTGCGGCGGCCACCAGACCTCGCCATCGAGCACCTTGCGCACGGCATCCTGGATCACTTCGAGGGTGCTGGACTTGGGAATGAAGCCACTGGCGCCAAACTCGCGGGACTTGACCACCACCGCGGCCTCCTCCTGTGCGACACCATCACCACAGGGATCTGCGGGTATTGCCCGCGCAGCAGTACCAGCCCGGAAAAACCATAAGCACCCGGCATGTTCAAGTCCAGCAGCACCAGGTCCCAGTCGGCTTTTTCGCTCAGGCGGGTTTCCAGTTCGGCAATGCTCGCGACTTCGACCAGGCGCACATCCGGGCCCAGGCCGAGGGTAACGGCCTGGCGCAGGGCGCCACGAAACAACGGGTGGTCATCGGCAATCAGGATTTCGTAAGTGGCCATCGATCTAAGGATCCTGTTCTATGCCAGACGCTCGGGGAAGAGAAGCGCCCGGCGGGGAATCGGCGCCAAGGATGTCGAGCACGGTCAAGGGTGGTCAAGCCATTCGCCCTGCCGTCTCGCCCCCCTGGCTGCCAGCCCCGTCATTATGAACCAAAGCAGGGGTTGTGCCCCTTGGACTATAGGAAGGTATGCAAACGCTGATGGGTGTCGTCCTGATCATCCAGCGGCAGGCGCCGCTTGCCGCTCAGGTAATGCAGGCTGAACACATCCAGGTAGGCATCCAGCGCCTGCGAGGCCTGGCTGTCGCCGGCCAGGTCCAGGCACATGGCTGCGACCTCTGCCGTGCAGAAGTGATCGTCGCGCTTGGAGCGCCGCAGGCGATAGCGCGACATCTGCTCGGCCTGCAGGCTCAACACCGGAAAGCGGTCCAGGTACGGGCTTTTGCGGAACATCTTGCGGGCTTCGGTCCAGGTGGCATCCAGCAGGATGAACAGCGGGCGCTTGCCCGGCTCGCGCACCACCTCGCTGACTACCCGCTGCTCGGCCACGAACTCACCGGGGAAGACGATATAGGGCTGCCAGCGCGGGTCGTCCAGCAGGGCCAGCAAGCGCTCGTCGACCGAGGTGCGCTGCCAGCCGAAGGCCCAGGTGTCTTCGATCAGGTCGGCAATAAGCCAGCCGGTGTTGGTGGGCTTCAACGGTTCGGTGTCATGCATCAGCAGGCACACACCAGACTCGGCCTGCACCCGAGGCTTCCAGGCACACAGGCAATGGGTGGCGATGACCCGGCAATCCGCGCAGCGCTCGGCACGCGAGCCACGGGCGATGAAAGGCTTGTTGCTGCGGGCCAGGCGTTCGGCGCGCAGCCGCGCTACCGCGTGGCTCATGCCGGCAGGCCTCTGGACAGGTAGGAAATGGGCACAAGGATGACTCGGAAAAAACAAGACGCCCAGTTTAGCAGAACAGGGGCCATTTACTGTGCAGCTGGCGAGGTGCCCCTTATAATCGACGCTTACCGTGCCCGAACCTCGCGCTCGCGCGACTTTCACGGAACGCCGTCGACCGGCGCATGTCAAAGCGCCAGTCATCGAACCAGGAGAGATTCATGCTGCGCCTTATCGTCCCCGCCCTGAGCCTGCTACTCGCTCTGCCCCTGGCAGCCCAGGCAGCCTCCAAGCAGGATTACGACCTGAACAGGACATTGCAGAAGGTTGCCAAAGAAAGCAGCGTCGGTACCCCGCGCGCGATCAACGAGGACATCCTCGACCAAGGCTACACCGTGGAAGGCAAGGCACTGGTCAACCACCTGAGCGTACGCCAGAGCCATGCCGAGCGCATGCAGGCCAATCCCGCGCAGGTACGCAGCCAGCTGGGCGACAGCGTGTGCCGCAACAGCGGCTTTCGCAACCTGATGTCCAAGGGCGCGGTCATGGTCTATCGCTTCACGGTGTACAAGACCAACCAGCCGATCATGGACCAGGCATTCGACAGTGCCAGCTGCGTGGCCGGCAACAAGAAGAAGTAACAGCAGCCGTTCAAGCTATACCTTTTCGTCCTCGCGGGCGCGCCAGCGCCCTTCGGCCGCATCGGCGCGCATCTCGGCCAATAACGCCTGCAAGTAGCGCGACTGGCACTCCAGCCCCGCCAACCTGCGGCAGCACTCGTCCTCAAGGCTCAAGTGATGCACCTGAGCCGCACTTTCCAGCTGCTGATAGAGCTGCCGGTCAATCTCGATGATCAAGCGATGCATACCGCCACCTCCTGCATCGATACGTTTCGCTTTACCAGTTAACCAAACCCCTGCTGCCGGTGGCCACATACCGACGGGCGGCTGCGCCAAACAGCCCGGCACGATCCTGCGCAAGGGTCTAGATTGAGGTCAGAGGTATTGGTGCAGAAGGAGACGTTGCATGCCTTACCAAGCGAATGAACTGCTGTTCAGCCACTTCCGTGACAACAACATCGACCTGAGCAACATCGACGCACAACTTCAACTGGTAGCCCCCGACAGCCCCAACCTGCCGCTGTACCGCGACATGATGCTGACCGTCCTGCGCATGGCCCATGACGACAGCGACCGCTGGAGTGCCAAGATCACCCTGCAGGCGCTGCGCGAACTGGACCAATCGTTCCGCACCCTGCAGCGCTACAAGGGCCGGCGCAAGGTGACCGTGTTCGGCTCGGCACGCACCCCGCTGGAGCACCCGATGTACGCCCTGGCCCGCGAGTTGGGCGCTACCCTGGCGCGCTCCGACCTGATGGTCATCACCGGTGCCGGCGGCGGCATCATGGCTGCCGCCCACGAAGGCGCTGGCAGCGACCACAGCCTGGGTTTCAACATCACCCTGCCCTTCGAGCAACACGCCAACCCCACCGTGGGCGGCACCGACAAGCTGCTGCCCTTCCATTTCTTCTTTATCCGCAAGCTGTTCTTCGTCAAGGAGGCCGATGGCCTGGTGCTGTGCCCGGGCGGCTTCGGCACCCTGGACGAAGCGCTCGAAGTGCTGACGCTGATCCAGACCGGCAAGAGCCCGTTGGTGCCGGTGGTGCTACTGGACTCGCCCGGCGGCAGCTTCTGGCGCGACTGCCTGGACTTCATCAGCCGCCAGCTGGAAGAAAACCGCTACATCCTGCCCAGCGACCTGAAGCTGGTGCGCCTGGTGCACAGTGCCGATGAGGCCGTGGAGGAAATCAACCAGTTCTACAGCAACTACCACTCCAGCCGCTGGCTGAAGAACCAGTTCGTGATCCGCATGCACCACCCGCTCAGCGAAGCAGCGCTGTTTGATATTCAGGAAGGCTTTGCCGACTTGCGCCTGAGTGGCAAGTATCACCAGCAAGCGGATAGCAGTGCCGAACATGAAGTGGGCAACTTCAACCATTTGACCCGGCTGTCATTCGCCTTCAATGGCCGCGACCAGGGCCGGCTGCGCGAGCTGGTGGATTTCATCAACTTGCCGGAAAACTGGGCCAAGCCTCAGCCAATGCATACCACGCAGCGGGCCAGGGAGGCGTTGAAGGTGAGCTGATGCCGCTTGAGATTCGCTTGCTGCACTGCACCTGTGGGAGCGGGCGAGCCCGCTCCCACATGGATTGCGTCAGCTTTCTGATTTCAAGTCAGACCTTAACCATGCGAGACCGCCTACAACTGCAGATCTGGTGGTCAGTAATCGTCGAGATCACGTCCACTGAGCAGGCGGCCGATCATGTCCATGGGGAAACCCCGGTAAGCCAGAAAACGGGTTTGCTGGGCACGGCTGCGCGGATCCTGCGGGTGCTGCCCGGCAAACTTGCGCTGCCACACATCACGCATGCGCTCGCGCCAGTCCACCTCGCTCTCGCGCAATGCCTGCTCGATATCAGCACGCGCCAGGCCACGCTGGCCCAGCTCCTCACGAATACGCGAAGGGCCATAGCCAGCGCTGGAACGGTACCTGATGAAGCTTTCGAGGTAGCGGGCTTCGCAAAGCAGCCCTTCTTCGGCGAGCCGGTCGAGCTCAGGCTCGATCAGCTCATCCGAAGCGCCGCGCTGACGCAACTTGCGCGTCAGCTCGACGCGACCGTGCTCACGTCGCGCGAGCAGGTCCATGGCTGTCCGCCGAATGGCGACGGGGGTGTCGAGTACGGCGGACATATTGGCTATCTACCGCGCAATCAATAACCGGCTTCGGCGTCAGCCACATCGTCGGCGCTGGCATCAACGGCGGCAGCTTTGTTGGCTTCAGCGGCAGCACCGGCTTTCAGCAGCTTCTCACGAATCTGCTTCTCGATCTCGGTACCAATAGCCGGGTTCTCGGCCAGGTATTTGGCAGCGTTGGCTTTGCCCTGACCGATCTTGTTGCCCTGGTAGGCGTACCAGGCACCCGACTTCTCAATCAGGCCTTGGGACACACCCAGGTCAATGATCTCGCCATTACGGTAAATACCTTTGCCGTACAGAATCTGGAACTCGGCCTGACGGAAAGGCGGCGAAACCTTGTTCTTGACGATCTTGACGCGGGTTTCGCTACCGACCACCTCGTCGCCTTCCTTGACCGCACCGGTACGGCGGATGTCCAGACGCACCGAGGCGTAGAACTTCAGGGCGTTACCACCGGTGGTGGTTTCCGGGCTGCCGAACATCACGCCGATCTTCATACGGATCTGGTTGATGAAGATGACCAGGCAGTTGGCGTTCTTGATGTTACCGGTGATCTTGCGCAGGGCCTGGGACATCAGGCGAGCCTGCAGGCCCACGTGCATGTCACCCATTTCGCCTTCGATCTCGGCCTTGGGTACCAGCGCGGCCACGGAGTCGACGATGATCACGTCAACGGCGTTGGAGCGCACCAGCATGTCGGTGATTTCCAGGGCCTGTTCGCCGGTGTCCGGCTGCGAGACCAGCAGGTCGTCGACGTTGACGCCCAGCTTGCCGGCGTACTCAGGGTCGAGGGCGTGTTCGGCATCGACGAAGGCGCAGGTGGCACCGCTTTTCTGGGCTTCGGCGATGACCGACAGGGTCAGCGTGGTCTTACCCGACGATTCCGGGCCATAGATCTCGACGATACGGCCTTTTGGCAGGCCGCCGATGCCGAGGGCAATATCCAGGCCAAGGGAGCCGGTGGAGATGGCCGGAATGCCTTGGCGCTCCTGGTCACCCATGCGCATGACTGCGCCTTTGCCGAATTGGCGTTCGATCTGACCCAGGGCCGCAGCCAAGGCGCGTTTCTTGTTGTCGTCCATTGAAATCCTCACGTGTTCGACTTGGCCCTGATGGCCGGAATACCTGTATAAGTAGCCAGTATTATTCCACAGGCAGGCGCTCGCGCAAACCCCTGTCGTCGATTTACTCGGCACCAAGCTGTAACAAGCCGTCTAACGCGGCGCTCACCGTCTGTCGGCGCACCGCTTCGCGGTCACCCTCGAACTGGCGGCGCTCGCTGAACACCCGGTTGCCGTCACCCCAGGCCAGCCATACGGTACCTACCGGTTTGGCTGGCGAACCACCGTCTGGCCCGGCCACGCCGCTCACCGCCACGGCAAAGCGCGCGCCGCTGGCGGCCTGGGCACCGCGTACCATGGCTTCGACCACTTCCTGGCTTACTGCGCCCACCTGGCCGAACAAGGCCTCGGGCACGCCCAACAGGCGGGTTTTCTGGGCGTTGGAATATGTCACGTAGCCAACCTCGAACCAGGCCGAGCTGCCAGGTATACGGGTGATGGCTTCGGCAATGCCACCGCCGGTGCAGGATTCGGCGGTAGCCACCTGTGCATTGAAACGGCGCAGGTGTTCACCCAGGCGGGTGGCAAGTGTGGTGATCGGGTCCATGTCGGGCTCCTGGAAGGCTAATCTCTACCCTATCACCCTGTCGCGGCCCCTGGCTCAGGAAACCTTCAGGCTCTCCCGGGCCATTTCGCTGAACGCACGCTGGTCACGCCGCCCCAGGCGCGGCAGCCCTGCCGGCCATTCCTGGTTCCAGTCGATACCACCTTGCTTGCGCATGTCATCAATCGCCGAACGCCACCAGATCACCTTGCAGGCACGCTGGTAGTCGTCGCCGCTCATCACACTGCCGTACAGCAGCTTGCGGCCGATGCCACGCAGCTCCCGAGGCACACGCTTGAGGCTCCACTTCACCGAAAGCCGCGCCAGCCACGAAGGAACAGGGCGATGTGCCGGCACCTTGAGGGCCAGCCTTGGCATCTGTGGATGGAAGCCCTCGCCGTGCCTGGCGAAGAAAATTTCCAGGATGGCATGTACGTACTGCTTCATCGCGAAGTAATGGCTGATCACGCCACGCGCTTCATTGACCTGCGCCCCATGCAACTCGAAAGAAAAGGCGATCTGTTCGATGGTGTGCAGGTCATCGGTATAAGGTGTCCAGGCATCGATCCGCGGGATGGCGCGTTCGGCAATGCCTACATTGCAGCGGGTGAAACCCATGACCCCGCTGTTGCACAGCCGCAAATCATCAGCCGGCGCATTTCCTGCCTCGTCGAGCCCTGCGCTGAAGCGAAGGTAGTCGCTGTGGCGCGAAGCTTCGGCCCAGCTCTTTTCCACTTCATCGACCAGAAACTGCCCGGCATCGACCTGGCTAAACAGCTTCAGCGGCGATTGCAGGAACACCGTATCGGTATCGATGAACACGGTCTTGTCCGCCCACTGCCCGGCCTGGGCAATGGCGCAGGCCTTGCGCCGGTGGGTGTAGCCGCCGTCACCGGTCCAGGCCTGCAGGGTCTGCTCGTCCAGGGTGATCACTTCCACCGGCCAGCCGACAAAGGCCTGTGGCTGGTCGGTAAGCACACGGATCACCGGTAGCTCTGCCGGCTTGCAGCGCGCCACGGCGGTGAGGATGCTGAGTTTGGCCTCCAGCTGATAGATACGGCGCTCGCCGTACAGGAGGTAGATCAGCTGTTGCTTTACATGAGGGACAGGGCTGGACACATTCATCGTGCAGGTCACGGCTACAGGCGTTCGTCAAGGGGCGCGCATTCTAGAGGGTAACGCCGCGCAGCTCCACCATTGCCCACCAGGCTACGCGCACACGCCCCGAAGCCTGCGCCTGCATCGCAACAAAAAAGCCTGTACCATTGCGGGTTTACCATCGCCAACCAGATCACCCGCTGTAAGGCCCTGAATGTCAGATCTTTCCGCACACACCCCGATGATGCAGCAGTACTGGAAGCTGAAGAACCAGCACCCGGACCAGCTGATGTTCTACCGCATGGGCGACTTCTACGAAATCTTCTACGAAGATGCGAAGAAGGCCGCGAAACTGCTGGACATCACCTTGACCGCGCGCGGTCAGTCGGCCGGCCAGTCCATCCCCATGTGCGGGATTCCGTTCCATTCGCTGGAAGGCTACCTGGCCAAGCTGGTCAAGCTGGGCGAATCGGTGGTGATCTGCGAACAGATTGGCGACCCGGCCACCAGCAAGGGCCCGGTGGAGCGCCAGGTGGTGCGCATCATCACCCCAGGCACGGTCAGCGACGAGGCGCTGCTGGACGAGCGTCGCGACAACCTGATTGCCGCGCTGCTTGGTGACGAACGCCTGTTCGGCCTGGCCGTGCTGGACATCACCAGCGGCAATTTCAGCGTGCAGGAAATCAAAGGCTGGGAGAACCTGCTGGCCGAGCTTGAGCGCCTCAACCCGGTCGAGCTGCTGATCCCTGACGACTGGCCACGCGACCTGCCCGCCGAAAAACGCCCGGGCGCCCGCCGCCGTGCGCCGTGGGACTTCGACCGCGATTCGGCGCGCAAGGCCCTGTGCCAGCAGTTCGCGACCAAGGACCTCAAGGGCTTTGGCTGCGACAAGCTGACCCTGGCCATCGGCGCCGCCGGCTGCCTGCTGACCTACGCCAAGGAAACCCAGCGCACCGCCCTGCCGCACCTGCGCAGCCTGCGCCACGAACGCCTGGACGACACGGTCATCCTCGATGGCGCCAGCCGTCGCAACCTGGAGCTGGACGTCAACCTGGCGGGCGGGCGTGACAACACCCTGCAATCGGTGGTCGACCGCTGCCAGACTGCCATGGCCAGCCGCTTGCTGAGCCGGTGGCTGAACCGCCCGTTGCGCGACCTCAAGGTATTGCAGGCACGCCAGGACTCGATCCGCTGCCTGCTCGACAGCTACAGCTTCGAGAAGCTGCAGCCGCAGCTGAAAGAAATTGGCGACATCGAGCGGATCCTCGCCCGAATCGGCCTGCGCAATGCCCGCCCTCGCGACCTGGCGCGCCTGCGCGATGCATTGGGTGCCTTGCCCGAACTGCAGAATGCCATGAGCGAGCTGGAGGCGCCGCACCTTGCGCGCCTGGCGGCCATTACCGGCACCTATCCGGAGCTGGCCAGCCTGCTGGAGCGGGCGATCATCGACAACCCGCCAGCGGTGATCCGCGACGGCGGCGTACTCAAGACCGGCTATGACAACGAGCTGGATGAGCTGCTGGCGATCAGCGAGAACGCCGGCCAGTTCCTGATCGACCTGGAAACCCGTGAAAAGGCCCGCACCGGCCTTGCCAACCTCAAGGTCGGCTACAACCGCGTGCACGGCTACTTCATCGAGCTGCCGACCAAGCAGGCCGAGCAGGCGCCGGGCGACTACATCCGCCGTCAGACCCTCAAGGGCGCCGAGCGCTTCATCACCCCCGAGCTGAAAGTGTTCGAGGACAAGGCGCTGTCGGCCAAGAGCCGCGCCCTGGCCCGTGAGAAGATGCTCTACGACGCCCTGCTGGAAACCCTGATCAGCCACCTGGCGCCGCTGCAAGACAGCGCCGCCGCCCTGGCCGAACTGGATGTGCTCAGCAACCTGGCCGAACGTGCGCTGAACCTCGACCTGAACTGCCCGCGCTTCGTCGACGAGCCGTGCCTGCGTATCGAGCAAGGCCGCCACCCGGTCGTGGAGCAGGTACTGACCACGCCGTTCGTGGCCAACGACCTGGGCCTGGACAACAGCACGCGCATGCTGATCATCACCGGCCCGAACATGGGCGGTAAGTCCACTTACATGCGCCAGACCGCCCTGATCGTGCTGCTGGCGCACATCGGCAGCTTCGTGCCGGCGGCCAGCTGCGAACTGTCGCTGGTCGACCGCATCTTCACCCGCATCGGCTCCAGCGACGATCTGGCCGGCGGGCGTTCGACCTTCATGGTCGAGATGAGCGAAACCGCCAACATCCTGCACAACGCGACCGACCGCAGCCTGGTGCTGATGGACGAAGTGGGCCGCGGCACCAGTACGTTCGACGGCCTGTCGCTGGCGTGGGCTGCCGCCGAGCGCCTGGCCCAGTTGCGCGCCTATACCCTGTTCGCCACCCACTACTTCGAGCTCACCGTGCTGCCGGAGAATGAGCCGCTGGTGGCCAACGTGCACCTGAATGCAACCGAGCACAACGAGCGCATCGTGTTCCTGCACCATGTACTGCCTGGCCCTGCCAGCCAGAGCTACGGCCTGGCCGTGGCACAACTGGCTGGGGTGCCGGGGGTCGTGATCCAGCGTGCTCGCGAACACCTGGCGCGCCTGGAAACCACCAGCCTGCCGCATGAACACGCCCCGGCCGAAAAGGCCAGGGATGTGCCACAAGTACCGCACCAGAGCGATCTGTTCGCCAGCCTGCCACACCCGGCCATCGAGAAGCTGGGCAAGCTGCAGCTGGACGACATGACCCCGCGCCAAGCTATCGAAATGCTATATCAACTAAAGAACCTGTTATAACGGCGCCCACTACAAGCTGGTAGAATCCGCCGCGGTTTGCTGGTGCTGCAGGTTATTAGCCTGGCCTGCAGCCACATACCTGTAAACCGCGCGGCCCTGAGAGGAAGGGCCGCCGCCGTCGCCTGAGGAGAGAACTAGAAATGACCTTCGTCGTCACCGACAACTGCATCAAATGCAAATACACCGACTGCGTGGAAGTCTGTCCGGTGGACTGCTTCTACGAAGGCCCGAACTTCCTGGTCATTCACCCGGACGAGTGCATCGATTGCGCGCTGTGCGAACCGGAATGCCCGGCGCAAGCCATCTTCTCGGAAGACGAAATCCCTGCCGGGATGGAGAACTTCATCGAGCTGAACGCCGAACTGGCGGAAGTCTGGCCAAACATCACCGAGCGCAAGGATGCCCTGCCTGACGCTGAAGAGTGGGACGGCAAGACTGGCAAGATTGCAGACCTGGAGCGCTGATAGCCCCCGGACACGAAAAAGGCCCCTCGCAGACTGTGTGAAAACGCACTGGTAGGCCCTATACCAAACGCCCCGACTTGTTCGGGGCGTTTGTTTTTGTGCTGAAAAAGGCCCTTCAGCCCATCAGTTGCATGATTTGCTTGGCACCCAGGACACTAATCGCCCGCTTGAGGTTGTAAGCGGTCACAGCGAGAGCCATTTCAGCTCTTGTGCCTGCGAGTTGTCGCAGCAGGAAGCGCCCGTTGCCAAACAGCCATTGTTTGAGATTGCCAAACGGGTGCTCCACGATGGATCTGCGCCGTTCCATCATCTCTGGATGCATCTGCATCCGCTGCGCCATACGCTCAAAGGCTTCCTCTTGAGCGTGGCGCGAGACATAGCGGCGCTTGGCCGTCGTGCATTGGGATTTCAGCGTGCACCCGGCGCAATCACTGATCGCCGCCTGGTAGATCCGGTCGCCCTTGTGACGCTGCTTCAGCGTTAGCCACTGCCCTGCCGGGCACTGGTACCGATCCTGTTCGGCGTCGTAGGTAAAGTCCTTGCGCTCGAATAATGCCTCACCGCCTGGGTTCGAGGTTCGGTTTGGCGGAACGTACGCGGTAATGGAGGCTTCCTCACATGCCTGGAACTGCTGGCCATTCGAGTAACCCATATCAGCTGTAACGGTCAGCGCTTTCTGTTTCAGCTCAGCCTTGGCCGCTTTAGCCATGGGTTCAAGCTGCTTGCGATCATCGCCCTCTTGCGTCACCTCGTGATGCAAAATCAGGCAGTGTTCTGCGTCAACGGCGGTCTGCACGTTATAGGCAACCCGCGCTCCTTTGGGAGTGCGCATCATGCGGGCATCGCTTTCGTGCGTGTTGAATTGCTCCAGCCCCATTGATTTCATCAAGGCCTGGCAAGTGCGGTTGTCTTGCTGCTTGGCCTCAAGCTTCGCCAAGGCCGCTTTGATCGCAGTGCGATCGACCACTTGCTCGCCCTCAGACTTGTCAGCGGCATCCAGATCAGCCAGATATTGGGCGATCCGCTTGTCCAGTTTCTCATCCTGACGCTTGAGTTGACTCAGGTTCAAATGGCGCCGGGGGGAAGCGACCGCCTGAAACTTGCTGCCGTCGATGGCAACCAAGTCACCAGCAATCAAACCGGCGGTTCGGCAGAACTGTACAAACGCCCGGCACGTCGCAACGAAAGCGGCTTTGTTGTTCTTGCGAAAGTCAGCGATGGTCTTGAAGTCAGGTTTGAGCCGGTTGATCAGCCACATCACCTCGATGTTGCGCTGGCACTCGGCTTCCAAACGCCGCGAGGAACGGATGCGCTGAAAATAGCCATAGAGGTAGAGCTTGAGCTGATCGGCGGGGTCGTAGGCGGGGCGCCCTATGGCCTTGGATTGCGCTTTTTCGAAGCCGAGCTGGCCCAGGTCGAGCCTGGCGACATACAGGTCAATGACCCGTACGAGGTGATCTTCCGGGATCAGCTCCTCCAGCGAGACCGGGAACAGACTGGTCTGGCTGCGAGACTCTCCTTGTATGTAGGCCATAACGAAAAATGCTCCGTATCTTCCGATACGGAGCATTCTCTTAAAGGGCCGGGCAGAATGCTAGGTTTTCACACAGTCTGCTCGGGGCCTTTTTTGTTTTTCTGCAGACAAAAAAAAGGGGCGGTTTGACCCGCCCACATTTTTTTCCGTAGTCCCTGCTTGTCCCAAACATCTTCCTGATGAAATCGCTTCTTGCGATGTCCTTGGCCTTCGTCCTGAATGCCTGTGCATGTCCCTGTGCACAGTTCGAATACTAGCGGGTTCAGCCGGGCGGGCAAGCGCGAGACCTCACAAGGTATTGCAGGGAACACATTTCCTCACAACCGAATAAGCCATGCTTTTCAATGGGTTGTAAAAATACAGGGGCTGAAAACGACAATGATTTACTGCGACTTGCATAGATAGCTTACAAAACAAGTAAGAAAAGGCTTACACGCAATGTTACTGGGGTAGCGCAGTACACATTGGATATCTGTTTTACCCGGCAGATTTTGGGGCTGCAAAGCAGCGCCCCCGACATTCTCAAATGACACACACAAAAACGCCCCGAGGTCATCGGGGCGTTTTGTGTGACAGGCCTTCGCTACTGGAACAGCGACTCGCTGGACAGGCCGTTCTTCTCAAGGATCTCTCGCAAGCGCTTGAGCCCCTCGACCTGGATCTGCCGTACCCGTTCCCGGGTCAAGCCAATCTCCAGGCCTACGTCCTCCAGGGTGCTGCTCTCATGCCCACGCAGGCCAAAGCGACGCACTACCACTTCCCGCTGTTTGTCAGTCAGCTCGCCCAGCCACTGGTCGATGCTCTGCGACAGGTCGTCATCCTGCAGCAGTTCGCACGGGTCGGTGGGGCGGTCGTCGGTCAAGGTGTCGAGCAGGGTCTTGTCCGAGTCCGGGCCAAGCGACACGTCCACGGAAGACACCCGCTCGTTCAGGCCCAGCATGCGCTTGACCTCGGCGACCGGTTTCTCCAGCAGCGTGGCGATTTCTTCCGGGGAGGGTTCGTGGTCGAGTTTCTGGGTCAGCTCGCGTGCGGCGCGCAAGTAGACGTTCAGTTCCTTGACCACGTGGATGGGGAGGCGGATGGTGCGGGTCTGGTTCATGATCGCCCGTTCGATGGTCTGGCGAATCCACCAGGTCGCATAGGTCGAGAAACGGAAACCACGCTCCGGGTCGAACTTCTCGACCGCACGGATCAACCCCAGGTTGCCCTCCTCGATCAGGTCGAGCAGCGACAGGCCGCGGTTCACGTAACGACGGGCAATTTTTACAACCAGGCGCAGGTTGCTTTCGATCATGCGCTTGCGGCCAGCGGGGTCGCCCTTCTGCGACAGGCGCGCAAAGTGCACTTCTTCTTCAGGCGAAAGCAGCGGCGAGAAGCCGATCTCGTTGAGATACAACTGGGTGGCATCTAGCGCCCGGGTGTAATCGATGTACTTGTGCTGCTTGAGCGAAGAGCCCGACTTGGCCCTCGTCCGAACCGAAGATACAGCAGGTTCGTCTGACACCACATCCGTTTCCAAAACGATGCCCGTCTCCATCAGGAGGACGTCATCGTCGATGTCAAACTCCGGCACTTCTTTACTGAGAGCCATTGTTATAGTCCTTTGCTGAGTTCGAACTCAGACTCGAGCGGCACCTTGATCCCTGGCAGCGCTGGAGCCTGTCCCCTCTACATCACAGGAACAGGCCGGGTACAACGATCAACGGCGTGGCAGGAACTGGAGTGGATCGACGGGTTTGCCCTGGCGGCGAATCTCAAAATGCAGCTTCACCCGATCTGTGCCCGTAGACCCCATTTCAGCAATCGACTGCCCTGCCTTGACCTGCTGCCCCTCCCGAACCAACAGCCTGCGGTTATGACCGTAGGCACTGACGTAGGTATCGCTGTGTTTGATGATGATCAGCTCGCCGTAGCCCCTCAAACCACTCCCGGCGTAAACCACCGCACCATCAGACGCAGCAAAAACAGGCTGTCCCAAATCACCGGCGATATCAATGCCTTTATTCAAACTACCGTTTGAAGCAAATTTTCCAATCAGCACGCCGTTGGCAGGCCAGGTCCAGCCGCCTACCGCGCGCTCCGCAGCGGGCACGGTGGCAACCACTGGCGAGCTGGTGGAGGGTGTCGGCGTGGCCGGTTTGCCGGTGCTGGCAGGCACCGTGGCAGTGCTGCCCACAGGCCGCCGCGTGACCGTGGTGCGGCTCGACGAGGACGGGTTGGTCACCACCGTGGTACTGCTGCTCGAACCACTGCTGAAACGAATCGCCTGGCCCGGGCGGATGGTATAAGGCGCCGGGATACCGTTACGCGCAGCCAGCTCCTTGTAGTCCCAGCCATAGCGGAAGGCGATGGAGAACAGCGTGTCACCCGGCTTGACGACGTACTGCCCGGACGTTACCGCCGGGCGCTTGGGCACGCTGTTGTTGCGGTCGACCACCCGCGCGCTGGTGTTACTGGTGCTCGAACAACCCACCAGTAGCGTGCCCATGGCCAGTGCAATCACCAGAAGCTTGAAACCCGACCCATCCTTGCGCTGCCGAATGACTGTGTGACCCACCCGCGCTCCCCTCATGGTGCCGAAATACGATATGAAGACAAGAAATGCAATATTGTTGCAATTATAACCAAGCCGGCCGGTAATGGCAGGCTGATGCAAAAAGCTGTAGCAAAGCCACGGTGCGCGCTGCGTGCTAGCGCTTCGCTCCGCCAGATAGACAGGGCGAAGCTGCAAGAATTCGCCGCCGGCGCAAAAATACCGCGCAGCTCACACCGCCAGCGCCCGACTCGACGCAGTGCTCAGGCCAGCGGGCCATTGAGCAGCGGTACGAAGCGCACTGCCCCCAGCACTCGGCGGGAGAATCCATGCTCCTCGCGCACGATCAGCATCAGTTGCTGGGTTTCGCCGGCCGGCCCCACCGGGATCACCATGCGGCCACCAGGTGCCAGTTGGTCAAGCAGTGCCTGCGGCACTTCCGGCGCCACTGCCGTGACGATAATGCCGTTGTACGGCGCCAGCGCCGGCCAGCCTTCGCAACCATCGCCCCAGCGGAATACCACATTGCGCAGGTTCAGCTCCACCAGGCGCTCTTTGGCCCGGTCCTGCAGCACCTTGATACGCTCGACCGAGAATACCCGCTCCACCAGCTGGGCAAGGATCGCCGTCTGGTAACCCGAGCCAGTGCCGATCTCCAGCACTTTGTCCAACGGACCGGCTTCGAGCAGAAGCTCGCTCATGTGGGCAACCATGAAGGGCTGCGAGATGGTCTGGTTGTGGCCGATCGGCAACGCGGTGTCTTCGTATGCACGATGCGCAAGTGCCTCGTCGACGAACAGATGACGCGGGGTACGCCGGATCACGTCGAGCACCTTGGTGTTCGACACACCCTCTTCGCACAGGCGCTGGATCAGACGCTCCCGGGTACGCTGGGAGGTCATGCCGATGCCACGCCGCAGCATATCGTCCTCGCGCATCAGAGCACGCCCTCCAGCCAACCGTCGAGCTGCTCGAAGGCATCATTGAAGGTACGGTCGAGCTGCAGCGGCGTGATCGAGACGAAGCCTTGCATCACCGCATGGAAGTCGGTGCCAGGGCCGCCATCTTCGGCATCACCGGCCACGGCGATCCAGTAGCCTTCCTTGCCGCGCGGGTTGACCACCTTGGTCGGTGCCGCCGCCCGCGCCCGGTGACCGAGGCGGGTGAGCTGGATGCCACGGATGTGCTCCAGCGGCAGGTTGGGGATATTGACGTTGAGGACGGTGCGTGGCGGCAGCACCAGACGCGACTGTGCCTCGACCAGGCGACGGGCGATGTAGGCCGCCGTCGGCAGGTTGTCCGGCTGACGCGACAACAGCGAAAACGCCAGTGATGTGGTGCCCAGGAAACGGCCTTCCAACGCAGCGGCGACCGTACCGGAGTACAACACGTCATCACCCAGGTTGGCACCGAGGTTGATCCCCGACACGACCATGTCCGGCACCTGCGGCAACAGCCCATTGAGCCCCAGGTGCACACAGTCGGTCGGTGTGCCGTTGAGGCTGATGAAGCCGTTGGCCAGGGTCTGCGGGTGCAGTGGCCGGTCCAGCGTCAGTGAACTGCTGGCGCCGCTCTTGTCTTGATCCGGGGCGATCACCGCGCACTCGGCATAATCCGCCAGCGCAGCGTGCAGCGCGGCGAGGCCGGGTGCGGTAACACCGTCGTCGTTCGAAATCAGAATACGCATGGGCTGTCCGTCTGCCCTGCCGACACCAGATCCAAGACTTCGCGCACCACTACGGTGGCGAAGCATCCGGCCGGCAGGACGAATTCCAGTTGCAGGATATCAGGCTCGGGATAATGCCATGTCAGGCCGCCAATAGGGAGCCGCAAAATACGCCGTTCGTGATCCATGCCCGCCTGGGCCAACCACTGGCAAAGTGCCGGCTGCCGTGCGCCGACGGCATTTTCCAGCTGCGCGGTGGTGGCGCCTGCTGGCGAGTCGCCCTCGCCCCACATCGGGCCGGTCGGGTGCAGGTCGAGAATCGCCAGGCGTGGGTCGGCGCATTCCGCCTCACCAGCCGGGAAGAAGCTACGGCTATCGGTGAACGCCAGCAGGTCGCCGACCTGGGCCTGCGCCCAGCTACCTTCGGCGACACGTGCCGCCAGCACCTGGTTGAACAGGTAGCTGCGCCCGGCCGAAAGCAGCCGCGAACGCACGTTGCGCTGCTCGGGCAATGCCTCGCGCGCGGCCCAGTCGAGGGCGTCATGGACGTTGCCCCCGCCGTGACCGAAGCGCTGGGTGCCGAAATAGTTGGGCACACCGTGCTGCTTGAGCTGTGCCAGGCGTGCATCCACAGCCTGGTGGTCGGCAGCGAGGGCCGTCAGGCGCAGGGTGAAGCCGTTGGCCGAATGCGCGCCACGCTGCAGCTTGCGCTGGTGGCGCACCTGCTTGAGCACGCGCAGGCTGGCATCTTCAGCGCGCGACAGGTCCGGGTCGGCCTTGCCCGGCAGGTGCAGGCTGAACCACTGCCGGGTCAGGGCCTGACGGTCCTTGAGCCCGGCGTAGCTGATCGAACGCACCGGCACGCCTGCGGCGCGCGCCAGGCGGCGGGCAGCCTCTTCGGTGTTCAGGTCACGCTTTTCGACCCACAGCCACAGGTGCTCGCCTTGGCCGGACAGCGGAATGTCCAGCACTTCATCGACCTGGAAGTCTTCAGCCACCGCCTTGAGGACAGCAGTGCCCAAGGGTTCGCCCGATGCGCGCGGGCCCAGCAGTTCCAGTTCGGTCATGCCGGCAGCAGCAGGGCGACCGAATGCACGGCAATCCCCTCCTCACGGCCGGTGAAGCCCAGCTTTTCAGTGGTGGTGGCCTTGACGTTGACCTGGTCGAGTTCGACCTGCAGGTCTTCGGCGATGAGTTGGCGCATGGTCTCGATGTGCGGGGCCATCTTCGGCGCCTGGGCGACGATGGTGGCGTCGACATTGCCGACCTTCCAGCCCTTGGCCTTGACGATGCCGACTACATGGCGCAGCAGCACGCGGCTGTCGGCACCCTTGAATTGTGGGTCGGTGTCGGGGAAGTGCTTGCCGATATCGCCCAGCGCTGCGGCGCCCAGCAGGGCATCGCTCAGGGCGTGCAGCAGCACGTCGCCGTCGGAATGGGCCAGCAGGCCGTATTTGTGGGGGATACGCACCCCGCCCAGGGTAATGAAATCACCGTCGCAGAAACGGTGCACATCGTAGCCATGGCCAATACGCATAGAAAAACGCCCTGAATGAGTCAGGGCGTGATTCTACCTGCTTTGCAGGGGATTTGTGGGATTGGGGCTGCTGTGCAGCCCTTCGCGGGCACGCCCGCTCCCACAGGAGCCGCAAGCCTGTGGGAGCGGGCGTGCCCGCGAAGAAAACAACTCAGCCTTCGAAGCGTTAAACCCGCCCCAGTGCCACCGCATGATGGCGCAGGTGATCCTCGATGAAGCTGGCAATGAAGTAGTAGCTATGGTCGTAGCCCGGCTGCAACCGCAGGGTCATTTCATGCCCCCCTTTACGTGCAGCCTGCTCCAGCGCTTCGGGCTTGAGCTGCTTTTCAAGGAAGTCGTCACGGTCGCCCTGATCGACCAGCAACGGCGGGCATTGGCCAGCAGGGGTTTCGGCCAGCAGTACGCTGGCATCCCACTCGCGCCAGCGCGCCCGGTCTTCACCCAGGTAGCGGCTGAAGGCCTTCTCGCCCCACGGGCAGTCCATCGGGTTGCTGATCGGCGAGAACGCCGACACCGAGCGGTAGCGCCCCGGGTTGCGCAAGGCGCACACCAGCGCGCCGTGCCCACCCATGGAGTGGCCGCTGATGCTGCGCTCGCCCGACGCCGGGAAGTGCGCCTCGATCAGCGCCGGCAACTCCTCCACCACATAATCGTGCATGCGGTAGTGCTGGGCCCAGGGTTGCTGGGTGGCGTTGAGGTAGAAGCCGGCCCCCAGGCCGAAGTCCCAGGCGCCGTCCGGGTCACCCGGCACCTGCTCGCCACGCGGGCTGGTGTCGGGGGCCACGATGATCAGCCCAAGCTCCGCAGCCATGCGCTGGGCGCCGGCCTTCTGCATGAAGTTCTCGTCGGTGCAGGTGAGGCCGCTAAGCCAGTACAGCACCGGCAGCTTCTCGCCCTGCTCGGCCTGCGGTGGCAGGTACACGGCAAACACCATGTCGCAGCCCAGCACCTTGGAGTGATGCCGGTAACGCTTGTGCCAGCCGCCGAAGCTCTTCTGGCAGGAGATGTTATCCAGGCTCATGGCACGCCTCTCAGAAGTGGATCACGCTGCGGATGCTCTTGCCTTCATGCATCAGGTCAAAGGCTTTGTTGATGTCCTCCAGGCCCATGGTATGGGTGATGAAGGTATCCAGCGGAATCTCGCCTTTTTCAGACATTTCCACGTAGCTTGGCAGCTCGCTGCGGCCACGCACGCCGCCAAACGCCGAACCACGCCAGACGCGGCCGGTGACCAGCTGGAACGGACGGGTGGCGATTTCCTGCCCGGCACCGGCCACGCCGATGATGACCGACTCGCCCCAGCCCTTGTGGCAGCATTCCAGGGCAGCGCGCATCAGTTGCACGTTACCAATGCACTCGAAGGAGAAGTCCACGCCGCCGTCGGTGAGGTCGACGATCACTTCCTGGATCGGGCGGTCGTATTCTTTCGGGTTGATGCAGTCGGTGGCACCCAGTTGGCGGGCGATCTCGAACTTGGCCGGGTTGATGTCGACGGCAATGATGCGCGAGGCCTTGGCCTTGACCGCACCGATCACTGCCGACAGGCCGATGCCGCCCAGGCCGAAGATGGCCACGGTGTCACCGGGTTTGACCTTGGCGGTGTTGAGCACCGCGCCGATACCGGTGGTGACGCCACAGCCCAGCAGGCAGACCTTTTCCAGGGGCGCTTCTTTCTGGATCTTGGCCACGGAGATTTCCGGCAGCACGGTGTACTCGGAGAAGGTCGAGGTGCCCATGTAGTGGAACAGCTGCTGGCCCTTGTACGAGAAGCGCGTGGTGCCGTCCGGCATCAGGCCCTTGCCCTGGGTAGCGCGGATGGCCTGGCACAGGTTGGTCTTGCCCGAGAGGCAGAACTTGCACTTGCCGCATTCCGGGGTGTACAGCGGGATCACATGGTCGCCCACGGCCACCGAGGTCACGCCCTCGCCTACCGCTTCGACGATCGCGCCGCCTTCATGGCCGAGGATCGACGGGAAGATGCCTTCCGGGTCGGCACCGGACAGGGTGTAGGCATCGGTGTGGCAGACACCACTGGCGACCACACGCAGCAGCACTTCACCGGCCTTGGGCATGGCCACGTCGACTTCGACGATTTCCAGGGGTTTCTTGGCTTCGAAGGCTACGGCAGCACGGGACTTGATCATCAAAGGTCTCCAGACAGAGGGTCGATTCAGACTAACAGTGTAATTCACCGCCTTTTGATGAATAATCCGGCCAAAGACAAAACATTATTGCCACACAGGGACAATCCATGAGCAGCCGATGGGAAGGCATCGACGAATTCGTCGCCGTGGCGGAATCGGGCCAGTTCACGGCAGCAGCCGAACGCCTGGGGGTTTCGTCGTCTCACATCAGCCGCCAGATCGCGCGGCTGGAGGAGCGCCTGCAGACGCGCCTGCTGTACCGCAGCACCCGCCGGGTCACCCTGAGCGAGGCCGGGCAGACTTTTCTGCAGCATTGCCAGCGCCTGCAGGATGGCCGCGAGGAAGCCCTGCGCGCCATGGGTGACCTGGCCAGCGAACCCAAAGGGTTGCTGCGCATGACCTGCGCGGTCGCCTACGGCGAGCGCTTCATCGTGCCGCTGGTAACACGGTTCATGGCGCTATACCCGCAGTTGCGGGTGGATGTGGAACTGAGCAACCACACCCTCGACTTGCTGCATGAGGGCATGGACCTGGCCATCCGCCTGGGCCGCCTGGCCGATTCCCGGCTGGTGGCCACGCGCCTGGCGCCGCGGCGCATGTACCTGTGCGCCTCGCCGGCCTACCTGGAACGTTATGGCCGGCCGCACAGCCTGTCGGAACTTGCGCGGCACAACTGCCTGGTGGGCAGTTCGGACTTGTGGGCACTGCAACAGGACGGCCGCGAGATCAGCCAGCGGATACAGGGCAACTGGCGCTGCAACAGTGGCCAGGCAGTGCTGGACGCGGCGCTGCAAGGGATAGGGTTGTGCCAGTTGCCGGATTACTACGTGCTGGAGCACCTGAACAGTGGTGCGCTGGTGTCCTTGCTGGAGGCGCACCAGCCGCCAAATACGGCAGTGTGGGCGCTGTATCCGCAGCAGCGGCACCTGTCGCCGAAGGTGCGGCGGCTGGTGGATTACCTGAAGGAAGGGTTGGCGGGGTTGCCGGAATATAAGCTTGGCTGAAGGGATACATTTGCTGTACCGGCCCCTTCGCGGGTGAACCCGCGAAGAGGCCGGTACAGAAGAGCGACGTTCAGCGCCTGCCCGCCCAGCGCTGGCGCAACCATTCCAGGTCTTCGGGGCGGGTGACCTTGATGTTGTCACTGCGCCCTTCCACCAGCCGCGGCGCCTGGCCGGACCATTCGATGGCAGAGGCCTCATCGGTCACCACCACGTCCGACACCAGGCACTCGGCCAGCGCCCGGTGCAACGCCCCAAGGCGGAACATCTGCGGGGTGTAAGCCTGCCAGATAGTGCTGCGGTCCACGGTGGCGCTCACCCGCCCATTACTGTCGGCACGCTTGAGGGTGTCGCGGGCCGGCACGGCCAGCAGGCCACCCACCGGGTCGTTTGCCAGTTCCGACAACAACTTGTCCAGGTCGCTGCGCGCAAGGTTCGGCCGCGCGGCATCGTGCACCAGCACCCAGTCGCTGTCCGAGGCCCCTTGGGCATGCAGCAACAGCAACGCATTAAGCACCGAATCGGCGCGCTCACGCCCGCCCGCTGCGCGCTGGATGCGCGAGTCGCTGGCGCAACGCAGGGTGGGCCAGAACGGGTCATCTTCAGCAATGCTGACCACCACGCCGTTAAGCCCCGGATGGCCAAGAAAACAGTCGAGGCTGTGCTCGAGGAGGGTCTGCCCGGCCAGCTCCAGGTATTGCTTGGGGCGGTCGGCAGCCATGCGGGCACCAACGCCCGCAGCAGGAATCACGGCCCAGAAGGCCGGCAAGGTATCGATCATTTCTGTGGCAACTGGAAGAGGGTTTCGCCCTCTTTGACCATTCCCAATTCGTGGCGAGCCCGCTCTTCAACGGTCTCCATGCCTTTTTTCAGCTCCAGCACTTCGGCATCGAGCACACGGTTACGCTCCAGCAGCCGCTCGTTTTCGGCATGCTGCTCGGCAATCTGCTGCTTCAGCTCGGTCACTTGCGCCAGGCTGCCATTACCCACCCACAGGCGGTACTGCAGGCCACCCAGCAGCAGGAGCAGGACGAGGAACAACCAATAAGGACTGCGCATCTAGGTATCCAGGTTAAAAAGACCGCCGCACACTATGCATTTCGGGGTCTCAAATAGCACGAAGCCTGGCCGAGGCCAGGCTTCGTAGACAGAAACCCGTTGGAACGTAGTAACGTTCAGTACGAACGTCCTACAGCTCCGGCTGCTGTCTTTTTACCATCTCTTGCTTAGCCGCGAAACTCGGCACGACCACGGTAAACCGCTTTGGCACCCAGTTGCTCTTCGATGCGCAGCAGTTGGTTGTACTTGGAAACGCGGTCGGAACGGCACAGCGAACCGGTCTTGATCTGGCCGGCAGCAGTACCTACGGCCAGGTCGGCAATGGTCGAGTCTTCGGTTTCACCGGAGCGGTGCGAGATCACCGCGGTGTAGCCGGCAGCCTTGGCCATCTGGATGGCTTCCAGGGTTTCGGTCAGCGAGCCGATCTGGTTGAACTTGATCAGGATCGAGTTACCGATGCCCTTCTCGATGCCTTCCTTGAGGATCTTGGTGTTGGTCACGAACAGGTCGTCGCCAACCAGCTGTACCTTCTCGCCGATCTTGTCGGTGAGGATCTTCCAGCCAGCCCAGTCGGACTCGTCCAGGCCGTCTTCGATCGAGATGATCGGGAAGCGCTCGGTCAGGCCTTTCAGGTACTCGGCGAAGCCTTCGGCGTCGAACGACTTGCCTTCGCCGGACAGGTTGTACTTGCCGTCTTCGTAGAATTCGGAAGCCGCGCAGTCCAGTGCCAGGGTCACATCGGTGCCCAGCTTGTAGCCGGCTTTTTCGACCGCTTCGGCGATGGCAGCCAGGGCGTCTTCGTTGGAAGCCAGGTTAGGCGCGAAACCACCTTCGTCACCCACGGCGGTGTTCAGGCCACGGGCCTTCAGCACGGCTTTGAGGTGGTGGAAGATTTCGGTACCCATGCGCAGGCCGTCGGAGAAGGTCTTGGCGCCAACCGGCTGAACCATGAACTCCTGGATGTCGACGTTGTTGTCGGCGTGCTCGCCACCGTTGATGATGTTCATCATCGGAACCGGCATCGAGTACTGGCCCGGGGTGCCGTTCAGGTTGGCGATGTGCGCGTACAGCGGCAGGTCCTGGTCCTGGGCAGCGGCCTTGGCGGCAGCCAGGGAAACAGCCAGGATGGCGTTGGCGCCCAGCTTGGCCTTGTTCTCGGTACCGTCCAGTTCGATCATGGCGCGGTCCAGGGCCTTCTGGTCGGAAGGGTCCTTGCCCAGCAGCAGCTCACGGATCGGGCCGTTGATGTTGCCGACGGCTTTCAGCACGCCCTTGCCCAGGTAACGGCTCTTGTCGCCATCACGCAGCTCCAGCGCTTCGCGCGAGCCGGTGGAAGCACCGGACGGCGCGCAAGCGCTGCCGATGATGCCGTTGTCGAGCAGTACATCGGCTTCCACGGTGGGGTTGCCACGCGAATCGAGAACTTCACGACCTTTGATGTCGACGATTTTTGCCATTGTTGTAAGCACTCCAGAATTGACGAAAACAACCTAGCTTAAGAAATTCTTGCCGTTCACCAGGCGGACTTTGCAGTGGGCAGGCCGGGTGAAGGGAGCCCCTGACCGATTGGTCAGGGGTGGATCGGGCGGTACTTTACCCGAGAAATGAGCTTTACGCGGTTTCTACCGTCGGAAAACTTTTCACCAGGTCGTCCAGTTGCTTGAGCTGGGCCAGGAATGGCTCCAGTTTGTCCAGGCGCAGGGCGCATGGGCCATCGCATTTGGCGTTGTCCGGGTCGGGGTGGGCTTCGAGGAACAGGCCGGCCAGGCCCTGGCTCATACCGGCCTTGGCCAGGTCGGTGACCTGGGCGCGGCGGCCACCGGCGGAATCGCTGCGACCACCCGGCATCTGCAGGGCGTGGGTCACGTCGAAGAACACCGGGTACTCGAACTGCTTCATGATGCCGAAGCCGAGCATGTCCACTACAAGGTTGTTGTAGCCGAAGCTCGAACCACGCTCGCAGAGGATCAACTGGTCGTTACCGGCCTCAGCGCACTTGGCCAGGATGTGTTTCATTTCCTGGGGTGCGAGGAACTGGGCCTTCTTGATGTTGATCACCGCGCCGGTCTTGGCCATGGCCACCACCAGGTCGGTCTGCCGCGACAGGAAGGCCGGCAGCTGGATGATGTCGCACACCTTGGCGACGGGCTCGGCCTGGTAAGGCTCGTGCACGTCGGTGATCACCGGCACGTTGAAGGTGCGTTTGATCTCTTCGAAGATCTTCAGCCCTTCTTCCATGCCCGGACCACGGTAGGACGTCACCGACGAACGGTTGGCCTTGTCGAAGCTGGCCTTGAACACGTACGGGATACCGAGCTTCTCGGTCACCCGCACGTACTCTTCGCAGACCTTCATTGCCAGGTCACGGGACTCCAGGACGTTCATGCCGCCGAACAGGACGAACGGCTTGTCGTTGGCGATCTCGATGTTACCGACGCGAATGATCTTCTGGGTCATTGATCAGGCCTTGTTCTTCTGAGCCAGGGCTGCCTTGACGAAACCACTGAACAGCGGGTGGCCGTCACGCGGGGTGGAGGTGAATTCCGGGTGGAACTGGCAGGCGACGAACCATGGGTGGTCCTTGGACTCGACCACTTCCACCAGCGCGCCGTCTTCGGAACGGCCGGAAACCACCAGGCCGGCGTCGACCAGTTGCGGCAGCAGGTTGTTGTTCACTTCGTAGCGGTGACGGTGACGCTCGGTGATCACGTCCTTGTTGTAGCAGTCGTGCACCTTGGAACCGGCAGCCAGCTGGCAGTCCTGTGCGCCCAGGCGCATGGTGCCGCCCAGGTCGGAAGCCTCGGTACGGGTCTCGACGGCACCGGTGGCATCAGCCCACTCGGTGATCAGGCCGACGACCGGGTGGCCGCTGTTGCGGTCGAACTCGGTGGAGTTGGCGTCTTTCCAGCCCATCACGTTACGGGCGAACTCGATCACGGCCACCTGCATGCCCAGGCAGATGCCCAGGTACGGTACCTTGTTCTCACGGGCGTATTGCACCGCGGTGATCTTGCCTTCCACGCCGCGCAGGCCGAAACCGCCCGGCACCAGAATGGCGTCGGCGCCTTCGAGCAGGCTGGTGCCCTGGTTCTCGATGTCTTCCGAGTCGATGTAGCGCAGGTTGACCTTGGTGCGGTTGGTGATGCCGGCGTGGCTCATCGCTTCGATCAGCGACTTGTACGCATCCAGCAGCTCCATGTACTTGCCGACCATGGCGATGGTCACTTCGTGCTCAGGGTTGAGCTTGGCATCGACCACCTTGTCCCACTCGGACAGGTCGGCGCCATTGCACTGCAGGCCGAAACGCTCGACGACGAAGTCGTCCAGGCCCTGTGCGTGCAGCACGCCCGGGATCTTGTAGATGGTGTCGACGTCTTCCAGCGAAATCACCGCACGCTCTTCAACGTTGGTGAACAGCGCGATCTTGCGACGCGACGAAGCATCGACCGGGTGGTCGGAGCGGCAGATCAGCACGTCAGGCTGCAGGCCGATGGAGCGCAGCTCCTTGACCGAGTGCTGGGTCGGCTTGGTCTTGGTTTCGCCAGCGGTGGCGATGTACGGGACCAGGGTCAGGTGCATCAGCATGGCGCGCTTGGAGCCCACTTCGACGCGCAGCTGGCGAATGGCCTCGAGGAACGGCTGCGACTCGATGTCACCCACGGTACCGCCGATTTCCACCAGGGCCACGTCGGCATCGCCGGCGCCCTTGATGATGCGACGCTTGATCTCGTCGGTGATGTGCGGGATGACCTGGATGGTCGCGCCCAGGTAGTCACCACGACGCTCTTTACGCAGCACATGCTCGTAAATGCGACCAGTGGTGAAGTTGTTGTTCTGGGTCATGGTGGTGCGGATGAACCGCTCGTAGTGGCCCAGGTCGAGGTCAGTCTCGGCGCCATCGTGGGTGACGAACACTTCACCGTGCTGGAACGGGCTCATGGTGCCCGGATCGACGTTGATGTACGGATCCAGCTTGAGCATGGTGACCTTCAGGCCCCGCGCTTCCAGGATGGCCGCCAGGGAAGCCGAGGCAATGCCTTTCCCCAATGAAGAAACAACACCGCCCGTGACGAATATGTAGCGCGTCATGAAAAACCCTAGAAGTCTGCGTTAAGGCGGCCAGCGCCGCCGGAGAAAGCGAAGGAAGGCCGAAGCCCCCGATCACCTGCGTCAGTCACAGTGCATCTCGAAAAACTGTCGCGTCTGTACAGACCAGGGGTATCCCCGGCATGGAGCTCGCTCGTCATTTTCAGAATCAGCCCAGCAAAAAACTGCTTGGTAACCGGCAACCCCTGTGTTTTCGCGGAAGCCACAGAAGTTGTATCAAGAAGGGAGGGTAGTCTACCGGAATGTACCCTTCATCTCAAACCTTGCGCGCTCGTCGGCAACTGCCAATGCAGCTGGCAATCCGCCTGCACCAGCCCGGGCAGGCTGGCCACCGCCAGCAGGCGCTCGCCCTGGTACAGCAACGGCAGGCGCGGACGCAGGAAATACGGTACCCGCTGCTCATTGAGCAGACGCTTGAGATCGCGCCGGCCGCGGCCGGGAACCTCCAGCATTTCGCCGCCCTGCCGGTAGGCAATGCGCAGACCAGCCATTGGCACGGCGACATCAAGACGCACCCTGCCGTTACCTGGCAGTACCAGGGGCAACGTTGAATTCGGCCAGGCCATTTCTCCGACAGGCTGTTGCAGCCAGTCGCCGCTCAGCCACCAGATTCGGCCATCGCTACGCAGCAGCAGCCCATCGGCAAGCCGCCAGACCGGCCGGGCATCGGCGGCAGCATCGCGCAGGTCTGCCCAGCCGGCCCAATGCCGGGTGTCGGGCAAACGGGTGCGCCGGCTCAGCCAGTATTGCAAGGCATTGCGCTGACGGGCTGGCGACAGCGCCATGAGCGTGCCCAGGTCAAGGGAGTCCAGGCCCGACCAGGCGACGGACGACCCCTCCTGCGCAGTCGCCAGGTCGCCCCGGGCCAGTTCATCCAGCAGGCCTAGGGCTTCACCTAGGTGCTCTGCGGCGCGCGCGAGATTCTGGCTGGCCTGTGGCCAACGTTGTTGCAACTGCGGGAACACTTCGCCGCGCAGGTAGTTGCGGGCAAATTGTGTGTCGGCGTTCGACGGGTCTTCAATCCAGGCAAGCCCGTTCGCCTTGGCATAGTCATGCAGTTGCTGGCGTGAACAACCCAGCAACGGCCTGACCAGGGTGCCCTGCCCTAGCGCCCGCTGCCCGGGCATCGCCGCCAGGCCACGCAACCCGGCGCCGCGCAACAGGCGGAACAACAGGGTTTCGGCCTGGTCATCGCGGTGCTGCCCGGTGAACAGAATGTCGCCAGGGCCGAGGGACTGTTTGAAAGCGGCATAGCGAGCGTCGCGGGCCCCCTGCTCGAGGCTGGCGCCGGGAGTGACCTGGACGTGAATGACCTGAAGTTCGATGCCAAGGTTGTCGCAGATGGCTTGGCAGTGGGCAGGCCAGGCGTCGGCCGCGGCTTGCAGGCCGTGGTGGATATGGATGGCACGCAGCGGGGGGGAAGCGTGGTTGCGGGCGTGAGTGGCCAGCAGGTGCAGGAGCACGGTGGAGTCGAGGCCGCCGGAGAAGGCTATGCACCAGGTGGGGGCTTGCAGCCAGGGGGTGAGGTTGATCATGAGGGCCTCACATGGCTTGAGATTGCCGGGGGTGCTTTGCCCCCCCTTTCGCCGGCAAGCCAGGCTCCCACAGTGAGCCTGGTGGGAGCCTGGCTTGCCGGGCGAATGGGCCGCAGAGCGGCCCCGGTGGTATGTCAGAGGCCGTAGCTCATCAGGCGCTCGTAACGGCGAGCCAGCAGCGCGTCGTTATCGAACTTGCCGAGCATGTCCAGCTGTTCGATCAGGTCAGCACGGATGCTTTCCGACACTTTCACCGGGTCACGATGGGCGCCGCCCAACGGTTCCTGGATGACCTTGTCGACGATGTTCAGGCTCTTCAGGCGCTCGGCAGTGATGCCCATGGCCTCAGCGGCATCGGCCGCCTTGTCGGCAGTCTTCCACAGGATCGACGCGCAGCCTTCCGGCGAGATCACCGAGTAGGTGGAGTATTGCAGCATGTTCAGCTGGTCGCACACGCCGATGGCCAGTGCACCGCCAGAACCACCCTCACCGATCACGGTAGCAATGATCGGGGTTTTCAGGCGCGCCATCACGCGCAGGTTCCAGGCGATTGCCTCGCTCTGGTTGCGCTCTTCGGCATCGATACCCGGGTAGGCACCCGGGGTGTCGATGAAGGTCAGGATCGGCATCTTGAAGCGCTCGGCCATTTCCATCAGGCGGCAAGCCTTGCGGTAGCCTTCAGGGCGCGGCATACCGAAATTGCGGCGTACCTTCTCGCGCACTTCACGGCCCTTCTGGTGGCCGATGACCATGACCGGCTTGCCATCCAGGCGCGCGGTACCACCGACGATGGCGGCGTCGTCGGAGAAGTGGCGGTCACCGTGCAGCTCTTCGAACTCGGTGAAGATGTGCTCCAGGTAGTCCAGTGTGTAAGGACGACGCGGGTGACGTGCCAGGCGGGCGATCTGCCAGCTGGTCAGGTTGCCGAAGATGCTTTCGGTCAGTGTGTTGCTCTTGTCTTGCAGACGGGCAATTTCATCGCTGATGTTCAGCGAGTTGTCGTTACCTACCAGGCGCAGGCCTTCGATCTTGGCTTGCAGGTCGGCAATCGGCTGTTCGAAATCGAGAAAATTCGGGTTCATAGTCATCCGTCTTGGGTCTACGGCCAGGCGGCCGGCCGGTTGATCCGTTTGGCGCCCTACCTTAAGGGATCAGGCGCATTCAGGTCGAGATTAAATTTTTAGTCGATTCAACGATATTGCAGGAAGACGTTCTCACGCCCGAACTGGTCACGCAGCGCCTGAATCAGCCCATCGGCCGGGTCGATCGACCACTGCTCACCGAACTGCAGCATGGCCTTGGCGTCGCTGCCGGTGTACTCCAGGGTGATCGGGCAAGCACCGCGATGGCGGGTGATCAGTTCGCCCAGCCACTTCAACCGGTCGCCCTTGAGCGCCTCGTGTGCCACCTTCAGGCGCAGGCTCTCGGCCAGCTTGGTGCGCGCGTCTTCCATGGTCATCACCTGCTTCACCCGCAGGCGCAGGCCGCCGGAGAAGTCGTCGTTGCTGACCTCGCCTTCGACGACCACCATCGCATCGGCCTGCAGCAAGGACTGTGCCGCCATGAAAGAATCGGCGAACAGCGAAGCCTCGATGCGCCCGGAGCGGTCATCCAGGGTGACGAAGCCCATCTTGTCGCCCTTCTTGTTCTTCATTACCCGCAGGGCAATGATCATGCCGGCGATAGTCTGGGTTTCGCGCGACGGCTTGAGGTCGATGATGCGCTGGCGGGCGAAGCGGCGGATCTCGGCCTCGTACTCATCGATCGGGTGACCGGTGAGGTACAGGCCAAGGGTGTCCTTCTCGCCCTTCAGGCGCTCCTTGAGGGTCAGCTCGCGCACCTTGCGGTGGTTGGCATAGACGTCGACTTCCACCTCGTCGAACATGCTGCCGAACAGGTCGACATGGCCGCTGTCAGCGGTGTGAGCCGCCTGCTCTGCAGCCTTGATGGCCTCACCCAGTGCCGAGAGCAAGGTTGCACGGTTGATGTCGATGTTGGCCTGGTAGGCCTTGATCTCATCATGGAAGTGCGGGCCAAGACGGTCCAGTGCGCCACTGCGCACCAGCGCATCCAGGGTGCGCTTGTTGACCCGCTTGAGATCGATGCGCTCACAGAAGTCGAACAGGTCCTTGAACGGCCCGCCCTGGGCACGCGCCTCCACGATCGCTTCCACCGGGCCTTCGCCGACACCCTTGATGGCGCCCAGGCCATAGACGATACGGCCATCGTTGTTGACGGTGAACTTGAAGTCGGAGAAATTCACATCCGGCGCGTCGAGGCGCAGCTTCATGCTGCGCACCTCCTCGACCAGCACCACCACCTTGTCGGTGTTGTGCATGTCCGCCGACAGCACGGCAGCCATGAACGGCGCCGGGAAGTGGGTTTTCAGCCAGGCGGTCTGGTAGGACACCAGGCCATAGGCGGCGGAGTGGGATTTGTTGAAGCCATAACCCGCAAACTTTTCCACCAGGTCAAAGATGTTACCGGCCAGGTCGGCATCGATGCCGTTGTTGGCGCAACCTTCGATGAAGCCACCACGCTGCTTGGCCATTTCCTCGGGTTTTTTCTTACCCATGGCACGGCGCAGCATGTCTGCACCACCGAGGGTGTAGCCTGCCATCACCTGGGCGATCTGCATCACCTGTTCCTGGTACAGGATGATGCCATAGGTAGGCGCCAGCACCGGCTGCAGGCCGTCATACTGGTAATCGGGGTGCGGGTAGGCCAGCTCGGCCCGGCCGTGCTTGCGGTTGATGAAGTCGTCCACCATGCCCGACTGCAGCGGGCCCGGGCGGAACAGCGCTACCAGTGCGATAAGGTCTTCGAGGCAGTCGGGCTTGAGCTTCTTGATCAGCTCCTTCATGCCACGGGATTCAAGCTGGAACACCGCAGTGGTTTCGGCTTTTTGCAGCAGCTCGTAAGTCTTGCGGTCATCCAGCGGGATGAAGTCGATGTTGAGATCTGGCAGGTTTTTCTTGGCCTGCTCGCGGTTGATGATCTCCATCGCCCACTTGATGATGGTCAGGGTCCGCAGGCCGAGGAAGTCGAACTTGACCAGGCCGGCGGCCTCGACGTCGTCCTTGTCGAACTGGGTTACCAGGCCGCCGCCCTCTTCGTCACAGGCGATCGGCGAAAAATCGGTGAGCTTGGTCGGCGCGATAACCACACCACCGGCGTGCTTGCCGGTACCCCGGGTGACGCCTTCCAGCTTCAGCGCCATGTCCCAGATTTCGCGGGCATCCTCGTCGCCCTTGAGGAAGTCGCGCAGGATTTCTTCCTGCTCGTAGGCCTTCTCCAGGGTCATGCCCACTTCGAACGGGATCATCTTCGACAGGCGGTCGGCCAGCCCGTAGGACTTGCCCTGCACCCGCGCCACGTCTCGCACTACCGCCTTGGCGGCCATGGTACCAAAGGTGATGATCTGGCTGACCGCATTGCGCCCGTAGGCATCGGCCACGTATTCGATCACCCGATCCCGGCCATCCATGCAGAAGTCGACGTCGAAGTCGGGCATGGAAACCCGTTCAGGGTTGAGGAAGCGCTCGAACAGCAAGTCGTAGGCCAGCGGGTCGAGGTCGGTAATCTTCAGCACGTAGGCCACCAGCGAGCCCGCACCCGAACCACGGCCAGGTCCGACCGGCACGCCGTTGTTTTTGGCCCACTTGATGAAGTCCATCACGATCAGGAAGTAACCGGGGAAGCCCATCTGGATGATGATATCCAGCTCGAACTTCAGGCGGTCCAGGTAGACCTGGCGCTTCTCTTCGTAATTGGGTGTGGTGTCTTTCGGCCACAACACCGCCAGGCGCTCTTCCAGGCCTTCGTGGGACACAAGCCGCAGGTAGTCGTCGATGCCCATGCCGTTCGGCGTGGGGAAGTCGGGCAGGAAGTGCTTGCCCAGCTGCACCTGGATGTTGCAGCGCTTGGCAATCTCGACGGTGTTGGCGATGGCGTCGGGCAGGTCGCTGAACAGCTCGGCCATTTCCTCGGACGACTTCAGGTACTGCTGGTCACTGTAGCCACGCGGGCGGCGCGGGTCGTCAAGGGTCCAGCCCTCGCCAATGCAAACGCGGGTTTCGTGGGCGTCGAAGTCCGCCTGCTTGATGAAACGCACGTCGTTGGTGGCCACCAGCGGGGCGCCAAGCTTGTCGGCCAGGGCCACCGCCGCGTGCACGTATTCTTCATCGCGGGCGCGGTTGGTGCGCTGCACTTCAACGTAGAAGCGCTCGGGGAACATGCCCATCCAGTCTTGCAGCAGGGCCTGGGCTTCTTCATCCCGGCCGGACAACAAGGCCATGCCGATATCGCCCTCCTTGCCCGCTGACAGGGCAATCAGGCCCTCGCTGGCGGGGGCGATCCATTCACGCTGGAGGATGACCAACCCGTTACGCTGGCCATCGGTCCAGCCGCGCGAGATCAGCTCGGTGAGGTTGCGATAGCCCTTGGCGTCCATGGCCAGGAAGCAGATGCGCGACAGCGGCGCCTCCGGATCGGCACCGGCCAGCCACAGGTCGGCACCACAGATCGGCTTGATGCCCGCACCCATGGCAGTCTTGTAGAACTTCACCAGCGAGCACATGTTGCTCTGGTCGGTGATCGCCACCGCCGGCATGTTCATCCCGGCCAGCGCCTTGGCCAGCGGCTTGATCCGCACCAGGCCGTCTACCAGCGAGAATTCGGAGTGGACGCGCAGGTGAACGAAGGGAACCGACATGGAAGATCCTGTAGCAGTGCTTAACGACAAGGGCGGGATTGTAGCTTAAATGGGGAAGAGATTTGGGGCTGCTTGCACCCTCCCTGTAGGAGCAGCCTGGTGCTGCGAAAGGGCCAGTACAGGCACAGCAACTTCATTTACCTGACTGGCGCTTTCGCAGCACAAGGCTGCTCCTACAAGAGCGAAAGGGCCGCGAAGGGCCCTGGCAGGTCAGATAAGGGAATCGGTAACGCCATCGCGTGCTTCCCAGGCCGCACGCACCGGGGCAAAGGAACGCCGATGGATGGGCGTAGGCCCCAGGCGCGCGAGCGCTTCAAGGTGCACCGGGGTCGGGTAACCTTTGTGCCCACCCATGCCATACCCTGGGTAGATCAGCTCGAACGCGCTCATCTCACGGTCACGGGTTACCTTGGCCAGGATCGAGGCAGCTGCAATAGCCGGCACCTGGCTATCGCCTTTGATCACCGGCGACGCCGGCACGGCCAGCTTCGGGCAGCGGTTGCCATCGATCAGGGCCAGCTTCGGCGTAATGTGCAGGCCCTCCACCGCACGCTGCATGGCCAGCATCGTGGCCTGCAGGATGTTCAGGCGGTCGATTTCGTCGACCTCGGCGCGGGCGATGCAAAAGCTCAAGGCCTTTTCACAGATCTCGTCGAACAACGCCTCGCGCTTGGCTTCGGTGAGTTTCTTCGAATCGTTCAGGCCGAGGATCGGGCGCGCCGGATCAAGGATCACCGCCGCCGTCACCACCGCACCGCACAGTGGCCCGCGGCCCACTTCGTCGACGCCGGCGACCAGGTCTTCGACCAGGTTGAAGTCCAGTCCAATTTGCATGTCAGCGGTCCTTGAGCAAGGCCAGTACCGCCTCGGCCGCCTGGTTGGAGGCGTCACGGCGAAGGGTGCGGTGAATTTCGTCGAAACGTTCGGTCTGCTGGCTGCCATCGCGCACCAGCGGCGCAAGGGTGTTGGCCAAGGCTTCGCTGGTGGCGGCGTCCTGCAACAATTCGGGCACCAGCTCACGCTGGGCGAGCAGGTTTGGCAGGGACACGTAAGGGCTCTTCACCAGGCGCTTGAGGATCCAGTAGGTCAAGGGCGCAAGGCGGTAGGCCACCACCATTGGCCGCTTGTACAGCAGCGCTTCGAGGGTGGCTGTGCCCGAGGCGATCAGTACTGCATCACAGGCCGCCAGGGCCTGGTGCGACTGGCCATCGAGCAGGGTCAGTGGCAGTTGGCGCCCTTCAAGCATCTGTTCGACCTGGGCACGCCGCGCGGCGTTGGCGCAGGGCAGCACGAAGTGCACGCCTGGCACTTGCTGCTGCAGGCGCTCGGCGGCGTCGAGGAACAACGCCCCCAGGCGCCCTACCTCGCCACCACGGCTGCCAGGCATCAGTGCAACCACCGGCCCCTCACCCAGGCCCAGCGCAGCACGTGCTGCCGGGCGGTCGGTTTCAAGCGGAATGGTGTCGGCCAGCGGGTGACCGACAAAGCGCACCGGCACCCCCTGCTCTTCATAGAACCGCGCCTCGAACGGCAGCAGCGTCAGCATCAGGTCGCAGCCTTCGCGAATCTTCAGTACGCGCTTCTGCCGCCAGGCCCAGACCGACGGGCTGACGTAGTGCACGGTCTTGATTCCGACCTGGCGCAGCTTGAGTTCAATGTTGAGGGTGAAGTCGGGGGCGTCGATGCCGATGAAGACATCCGGCTTTTCGTCGATCAGTGTCTGGATCAGCAGCTTGCGGCGTTTGAGCAGCTCGCGAAGGCGCCCCAGCACTTCGACCAGCCCCATGACCGCCAGGCGCTCCATGGGGAAATATGATTGCAGGCCTTCGGCTTCCATCAACGGGCCGCCAACGCCAATGAAACGTACGTCGGGGTGGCGTGCCTTGAGGGCACGCATCAAGCCTGAACCAAGAATATCGCCGCTGGCCTCACCTGCGACCAAGGCTACGCAAAGCGGGGCCATGTCAGCGGGTGATGCCGCGGGCGGAATTCACGATCGACTGACGGAACAGTTCGACCTCAGGGTGTTTCGCGGCCATTTCGGCCAGCTCCTTGAGCGCGTCTTCGACGGTCAGGCCCTGACGATAGACAATCTTGTAGCAACGGCGCAGCACGTGGATCACCTCGTCGCTGAAACCGCGGCGGCGCATGCCCTCGAAGTTCATGCTGCGGGCTTCGGCCGGGCTGCCGAACACGGTGACGAAGGCCGGGACGTCCTTGCCGATAGCCGTGCCCATGCCGGAAAACGCGTGGGCACCGATATGGCAGTACTGATGCACCAGGGTATAGCCGGACAGGATCGCCCAGTCGCCTACGTGCACATGGCCGGCCAGGGCCGTGTTGTTGACCAGGATGCAGTGGTTGCCAATGACGCTGTCGTGGCCGATGTGGGCATAGGCCATGATCAGGTTGTGGTCGCCCACGGTGGTTTCCGCACGGTCCTGGACGGTGCCGCGGTGGATGGTCACCCCTTCGCGGAACACATTGTGATCGCCGATCACCAGGCGCGTCGGTTCACCCTTGTACTTGAGGTCCGGGGTATCTTCGCCAATCGAGGAAAACTGAAAGATACGGTTGTGCTTGCCGATGCGAGTCGGCCCTTTGAGCACAACATGCGGGCCGATAACGGTACCCTCCCCGATTTCCACATCGGGGCCAACGATCGACCAAGGGCCGACCTCGACACCATCGGCCAGCTTGGCCGACGGGTCGATAATGGCCCGAGGATCAATCGAATTCATAGGGAGCGTTCCGCGCATGTGATCTGTGCCGAGCAAACCGGTTTGCCGTCGACCAGGGCGCGGCATTCAAACTTCCAGATCATGCTCTTGCGGCTGAGGAACTTGGCTTCCAGCACCAACTGGTCACCCGGCAGTACCGGCTGACGGAAGCGCAGCTTGTCGGAACCGACGAAGTAGTACAGGGTGCCATCAGCGGGTTTGGCATCGAGCATCTTGAAACCGAGGATGCCGGCCGCCTGGGCCATGGCTTCAATGATCAAAACGCCCGGCATGATCGGGTGCGCCGGGAAATGGCCGTTGAAGAACGGCTCGTTGATGCTGACATTCTTGTAGGCACGAATGCTCTGGGCCTCGAAGTCCAGATCCGTCACCCGGTCCACCAGCAGGAACGGGTAACGGTGAGGCAGGTATTCGCGAATCTCGTTGATGTCCATCATTTCGGGGGGGAAGCCTGTAATAAGAATAGGGAGCGCAGGTGCTGACCACACGCTCCTTTAGCAATCCAAAGAGGAGCCAGCTAGCGACTGTTCACTCTTGCTCAGGGAATGGTATCAGCCTTCTGATGTCGGCAGGCCACCTGAGGTCACGGTATCGACGCGTTTTTCCAGCTGCTGAAGACGCTTGGCCATGTCATCCAGCTGGCGGATCCGCGCAGCGCTCTTGCGCCAGTCAGCCAAAGGCTGCATGGCTGTGCCGGATGAATAGGAACCGGGTTCAGTGATCGAACGGGTTACCATTGTCATCCCTGAAACAAATACGTTATCGCAAATATCAATGTGCCCTACCAGGCCCACGCCCCCGGCCAGCATGCAATGCTTGCCGATGCGCGTACTGCCGGAAATGCCCACACAAGCGGCCATGGCCGTGTGGTCACCGATCTGCACGTTGTGGGCGATCTGGATCTGGTTGTCGAGCTTGACCCCGTCGCCGATCCGCGTGTCGGACAGCGCACCACGGTCGACGGCAGTATTGACGCCGATTTCCACGTCATCACCAATGGTGACGCCGCCGATCTGGGCGATCTTGCGCCAGATACCCTTCTCATTGGCAAAGCCGAAGCCTTCGCCGCCGATCACAGCACCCGACTGGATGACCACGCGCTTGCCGATCACGACGTCGTGATACAACGTCACCCGCGGCGCCAGCCAGCCGCCTTCACCTACAACGCAACGGGCACCGATGAAGCAATGCGCGCCGATGCAGACGTCAGCCTCGATGCGCGCACCGCTTTCGATCACCGCGAACGGCCCGATGCTGGCGCTGGCGTCCACCTGCGCGTCCTCAGCCACCACGGCGCTGGGATGGATTCCCGCCACAGCCTTGGGTTTGGGGTCGAACAAGTGGGAAATACGCGCATACGCCTGGTACGGGTCGGCCACGATCAGGGCATTGCCAGCGAAACTTTCGGCATCCGCAGCCTTGAGCAATACCGCACCCGCCTGGCAGTTATCCAGGTACTTGCGGTACTGCGGGTTGGCGAGGAAGCTCAATTGACCGGGGCCTGCCTCCTGCAAGGTGGCCAGCCCGGTAATCTGCAACGCCTCGGGCCCCTTGAGGGTGGCACCGAGGGCCTCGGCCAGCTGGCCTAGCGTCATGGTCACACTCATATCAACGGGCTTGGTTCATGCGCTCGATGACCTGGCGGGTGATGTCGTACTGAGGTTTGACATCGATGACCGCACCACGCTCGAGGACCAGGTCGAAACCGCCCTTCTTGATCACTTCCTCGACAGCACCATCCAGCTTCGGCTTCAGTTGCTTGAGCATGTCGCGGTCAGCAACGGCTTTGGCTTCGTTCAGTTCCTTGGACTGGAACTGGAAGTCACGGGCCTTTTGCTTGAACTCGAGCTCCAGGCGCTCACGCTCCTGCTGCTGCATCTTGTCGCCGCCCTTGATCAGACGGTCCTGGATGCCCTTGGCGCTGCTTTCGAGGCTTTTCAGCTTGGTCAGTTGCGGACCGAACTTCTTCTCGGCATCGACCGCGTATTTCTTGGCGGCATCCGATTCGAGCAGGGCCATCTGATAGTTCAGCACGGCAACCTTCATTTCGGCGAATGCCGGGGTGGCGACCAGCGCCGCGGCCACTACGGCCAGTTGAGCCAATTTACGCACGATGCACTCCTGGATAAACCGTTGTCATTAAGCAAGGGCCGACCTTAGAAGGTCTGGCCCAGAGAGAATTGGAACACCTGGGTATCGGCATCGTCCGGCTTCTTGACCGGCATTGCCAGGCTGAAGCTCAACGGGCCCAGTGCGGTAATCCAGGTCACACCCAAGCCGACCGAACTGGCCATGCCCGAGAAGCCGACTTTCTCGCAATCAGGCTTGTTGCCGCAATTGGTGTCGAACACGTTACCCACGTCCCAGAACACGGAGGTGCGCAGCGAACGCTGGTCCTTGACGAACGGCAGCGGGAACAGCAACTCGACACCGCCCTGCACCAGCACGTTGCCACCGAACGGCAACGGATCCTGGTCCGGGTCACGGATAGTACCCGGCTTACCGTTGGGATCGTCTGCCCCACGGCTCGGGGTGCTGCGCGGGCCAAGGCTGCTGTCCTTGAAGCCACGGACAGAGTTGAAGCCACCGGCGAAGTAGTTCTCGTAGAACGGCAGGCCCGAGGTGCTGCCATAACCATCACCATAGCCCAGCTCGGTGTGCAGGCGCAGGGTGTAGTCGTTGTTGATCGGCTGGAACAGCTGACCACGGTAGTCGAGCTTGAAGAACGACAGGTCGCTGCCCGGAATGGTGGATTCCAGGGTCAGGCTTTGCGAGTGACCACGGGTGGCCAGCACGCCTTTGTTGAGGGTGGACTCGGACCAGCCGATCGAGGCCTTGAAGTTCAGGAAGTTCTCGCCTTCCTGGTCAAGGAAATCGAAGATCTCGTCAACGGTGTACTTACCGGTCTTGATCTTGTCCTGCTGCACGCTCAGGCCGTAGGTCAGGCGCGAGGTTTCGCTGATCGGGTAGCCAAGGCTGACGCCGGCACCCAGGCTGTCCACCGCATAGCTGGCCACATCGACGTCGAGGTCGTCGTAGTCGGTGCTGCGGTAGAAGGCGTTGTAACCCAGGCTGACGCCATCGGCAGTGAAGTAGGGGTCCACGAAGCCGAAGTTGTAGCGGGTCTGGTATTCCGAACGGGTCAGGCCGATGGACACCTTGTTACCGGTACCCAGGAAGTTGCTCTGGCTGATCGAACCACCGAGGATCAGGCCCGCGCTCTGGGCGAAACCGACGCTGGCGGTGATCGAGCCGGAGGCTTGCTCTTCGACGCTGTAGTTGACGTCGACCTGGTCGTCAGTACCTGGCACCGCCGGGGTCTCGACGTTGACTTCCTTGAAGAAGCCCAGGCGCTCCAGGCGGGTCTTGGACTGGTCGATCAGGTAGGTCGAAGCCCAGCCGCCTTCCATCTGGCGCATTTCGCGACGCAGCACTTCGTCTTCGGTCTTGGTGTTGCCGCGGTAGTTGATGCGGTTGACGTAGGCACGCTTGCCCGGGTCGACCACGAACATGATGTCGACCGTGTGGTCCTGGTCGTTCGGCTGTGGCACGCCGTTGACGTTGGCGAAGGTGTAGCCTTCGTTGCCCAGACGACGGGTGATCAGCTCGGAGGTGGTGGTCATCACCTTGCGCGAGAACACCTGGCCCGGCTGCACCAGCAGCAGCGACTTGACCTGGTCTTCCGGCACTTTCAGGTCACCGGACAGCTTCACGTCGCGAACGGTGTACTTCTCGCCTTCGTTGATGTTGACGGTGATGTAGACGTGTTTCTTGTCTGGCGTGATGGACACCTGGGTGGAGGCGATGTCCATGTTGATGTAGCCGCGGTCCAGGTAGTAGGAACGCAGGCGCTCCAGGTCACCGGACAGTTTTTCGCGGGCATACTTGTCGTCGTTCTTGAAGAACGACAGCCAGTTGGTGGTCTTCAGCTCGAACAGCTGGCCCAGGGTGTCATCATCGAACACGTTGTTGCCAACGATGTTGATGTGCTGGATGGCAGCGACGGTGCCTTCGTTGATCTTGATCTTCAGCGCCACGCGGTTGCGCGGCTGCGGCACGACTTCGGCGTCGACCTCGGCCGAATAGCGGCCCTGGGCCACGTACTGGCGCTGCAGCTCGTTACGCACACCTTCAAGGGTGGCACGCTGGAAGATCTCGCCTTCGGCCAGGCCCGATTGTTTCAGGCCCTTCATCAGGTCTTCGGTGCTGATCGCCTTGTTGCCTTCGATCTCGATGCTCGACACCGACGGGCGCTCGACCACGTTGATGATCAGCACATTGCCATCGCGGTTCAGCTGGATGTCCTGGAAGAACCCGGTCTTGAACAGGGAACGGGTCGAGTCCACCAGGCGGCGGTCATCGGCCTGATCGCCGACGTTCAGCGGCAAGGCACCGAAGACACTGCCAGCGGAAACCCGCTGCAGGCCGTTGACGCGAATATCGGAGATGGTGAAGGACTCGGCGTGAACTTCAGCGATCATCAGTGCGGACATGACCGCAGTTAGCAGCAGACGTTTCATGAAGTCCTTTTATTCCAACTGGCAATAAACAACCTGCCGCGACAACGCGGCAGGTTCGCAATTGAGCGAAGCTTTATAGTCGACCCAGATCGTTGATCAGGGCGAGCAACATCACCCCTATGACCAAACTGATACCGATCTGGACCCCCCAACCTTGCACCCGATCTGACAGCGGACGACCGCGCGCCAACTCGACCAGGTAAAACAGCAAATGCCCCCCATCCAGTACCGGGATGGGCAGCAAGTTAAGAACCCCCAGGCTTATGCTCAGGTAGGCCAGGAAATTCAGGAAATCCCCCACGCCGGACTGGGCTGAAGCGCCCGCCACTTTAGCAATGGTTATCGGTCCACTCAAGTTTTTTACCGAGAGCTCCCCGAACAGCATTTTCTTCAGCGATTCAAGGGTCAGCACGCTCATGTTCCAGGTACGGGACAAGCCCTCACCCACTGCCTCGAGCGGGCCGTAGCTGATTTCGCGGAGCATGCTGGCAGGCCATTCGCCACCTTTTACCCCGGCGCCAAGATAGCCACCGGCAGCCTTGCCCTCACCCTTGCGCGCCAGGGTCACCGGCACTTCCAGGGCAGCGCCGTCGCGCTCCACACGCACGACCACTTTGGCATCCGGGCGGGCACGCACGCTGTCGACGACCTGCTGCCATTCCGTCACCGGCACGCCATCGACGCTCAGCAGCTTGTCGCCTGTCTTGAGGCCAGCAGCGGCAGCCGGCCCCTTCGGATCAATCTCGGCCAGCACCGGCACCATCGCCGGGCGCCAAGGGTGCAGCCCCAAGGACTGGATAGGGTCCGGCTCGTCAGCACCCTTGAGCCAGCTGTCCAGCTTGACCTGCAGCTGGCGCTCGGCTGTGGCGCCTTCGTCGCGCACGCCAACCTGCAATGTGCCGCTTTCGCCCAGGCGACGAACCAGCTGCAGGTTGACCGCCGACCAACCGTTGGTCGGCTTGCCGTCGATAGAAACGATTTCCTGACCTGCGGTCAGCCCGGCCGATGCTGCCAGGCTGCCAGCATCGACCGTACCGATCACGGGACGGACCTGCTGGGTACCCAGCATCGCCAGCACCCAGAAGAACAGGATGGCCAGCAGGAAGTTGGCAATCGGGCCCGCCGCGACAATCGCGATACGCTGGCCCACAGACTTGCGGTTGAACGACTGATCAGCCAGCGCAGGCGGCACATCGCCCTCGCGCTCGTCGAGCATCTTCACGTAGCCGCCCAGCGGAATTGCTGCGACCACAAACTCGGTGCCATGGCGGTCATGCCAGCGCAGCAGCGGCGTGCCGAAGCCCACCGAGAAGCGCAGCACCTTGACGCCGCAGCGGCGTGCCACCCAGAAGTGGCCGAATTCATGGAAAGTGACCAGCACACCCAAAGCCACGAGGGTGCCGATAATCATGTAGAGCGCTGTCATGTCCATCTCCGAATGATGTTCAGCGGGCCGGCATCATGCCAACCCCCTCACGAACCTGGGCGGGCTTGCATCAGCGACCGTGACGCCTCAGCCACTCACGGGAAAGCTCCCGGGCACGCTGGTCGGCGGCGAACACCGCGTCCAGCGACGGCAGCGGCACAACGGGCTCCTGATCGAGCACCTGTTCGATCATACCCGCGATCTCCGGGAAGCGGATACGCCGCTCAAGAAATGCCTCGACCGCCACTTCGTTGGCCGCATTGAGTACGGCGGGTGCGCTGTTGCCGGCCTCGGCAGCCTGCCGCGCCAGGCGCAGGCAAGGGAAGCGCTGTTCGTCGGGCGCCTGGAAATCCAGGCGAGCAATGGCAAACAGGTCCAGCGGAGCCACCCCGGAATCGATGCGCTCAGGCCAGGCCAGGGCATTGGCGATGGGCGTGCGCATGTCCGGGTTACCCAGCTGCGCCAATACCGAGCCGTCCACGTAATCGACCAGGGAGTGGATGACACTCTGTGGGTGTACCACCACCTCGACCTTGGCCGGCGCGGCATCGAACAACCAGCAAGCCTCGATCAGTTCGAGCCCCTTGTTCATCATGCTGGCCGAATCCACAGAAATCTTGCGCCCCATGGACCAGTTGGGGTGCGCACAGGCCTGCTCCGGCGTCACATCGAGCAACGCCTCGACCGGTGTCTCGCGGAACGGGCCACCGGAAGCTGTCAGCAGTATCCGGCGTACGCCAACCGCGCTCAGGCCGCGAGCGTAGTCGCCAGGCATGCACTGGAAGATCGCATTGTGCTCGCTATCGATCGGCAACAATACGGCGCCGCTGCGCCGCACTGCCTCGATGAACAGCGCACCTGACATCACCAGGGCTTCCTTGTTGGCCAGCAACACCTTTTTGCCCGCCTCCACGGCAGCCAAGGTCGGGCGCAGGCCGGCGGCACCGACAATCGCTGCCATCACTGCATCCACTTCCGCTGCCGAAGCCACCTGGCAAAGCCCGGCCTCGCCTTCCAGCACCTCGGTGGCGCAGCCGGCCGCTGCAAGGGTTTCGCGCAGCCGCACGGCCGCCTCGGCACTCGGGACTACCGCGAACGCAGGGCGATGGCGTACACACAGGGCCAGCAACTCGTCGATCCGCGAATACCCGCTGAGGGCGAATACCTGATAGCGATCAGGGTGGCGCGCAATCACATCCAGCGTGCTCAGGCCGATGGAGCCGGTCGCCCCGAGTACGGTAATACGTTGCGGGCGGCTCACATCACACCCCATTCGGCAGCCCACAACAGCACGGCGAAAATCGGGATCGCCGCAGTAAGGCTATCAATGCGGTCGAGCACGCCGCCATGGCCAGGCAGCAGGTTGCTGCTGTCCTTGATGCCGGAACGGCGCTTGAACATGCTCTCTGTCAGGTCACCGACCACCGAGGACATGACCAGCAGCGCAGCACCCAGCAGGCCCAGCAGGATCTGGCCGAAACCCCAGTCGCGGCTGATGCCGACCGCCAAGGTAATTGCCAGGCTGACTGCCAGGCCGCCATACACGCCTTCCCAGCTCTTGCCCGGGCTGACCTGCGGGGCCAGCTTGCGCTTGCCGAAAGCCCTGCCAGAGAAGTAGGCGCCAATATCGGCAGCCCACACCAGCACCATGACCGACAGGATCAGCCAGTTGCCCAGCGGCCAGTGCTTGAGCAGCACCAGCCCCTGCCAGGCCGGCAGCAATACCAGCAGGCCGATCAGCAACCGGCAGGCCGCGCTGGCCCACAGCTCGCTGCTGCGCGGGTAGGTAAGCACCAGCCAGGTGGCCAGCCCCCACCAGATCACCGCGGCACCCAGCACCCAGGGCGCCAGCTCCGGAAGGATGTACAGCAACATCAGCGCTCCGGCGACCACCGCGGCATAGGCGATGCGCAGCGGCTGGGTCATCAACCCGGCCAGGCGCGCCCACTCCCAGGCTCCAAGGGTCACCACGAAGCCGATGAACAGGGCGAAATCCCCGCCGTTGAGCAGGAAGAAGCCACCCAGCGCAATCGGCAGCAGGATCAGCGCGGTAATGATGCGTTGTTTAAGCATTAAGCACGAGCTCCAGCCTCGACCTGCTCGCTGGTCTTACCAAAGCGGCGCTGGCGCGAAGCGAAATCGGCCAGGGCATTGCGCATGGCCTCGTGTTTGAAGTCCGGCCAGTACAGGTCGGAGAAGTACAACTCGGCGTAGGCCAGCTGCCACAACAGAAAATTGCTGATGCGGTGCTCGCCACCGGTACGAATACACAGGTCCGGCAGAGGTAACTCGCCGGTTGCCAGGCAGGTCTGCAGCAGGCCCGGGGTGATGTCTTCCGGACGCAGGTGCCCGGCTTGCACTTCCCGCGCCAGCCGCTGGGCGGCCTGGGCGATGTCCCACTGGCCACCGTAGTTGGCCGCGATCTGCAGGATGAAGCGGTTGTTGCCGGCGGTCAGCGCTTCGGCTTCGCGCATGGCAGCCTGCAACTCGGGATGGAAGCGCGAACGGTCACCGATGATGCGCAAGCTGATGTTGTTCTCGTTGAGGCGCTTGGCTTCACGGCGCAGGGCCGAGAAGAACAGCTCCATCAGCGCACCGACCTCTTCGGCGGGGCGCTGCCAGTTTTCGCTGGAGAACGCGAACAGGGTCAATACCTCGACCCCGGACTTGGCACACACCTCGATGACCGCGCGAACGGCGTCGACACCCGCCTTGTGCCCGGCAACGCCGGGCAGCAGGCGTTTTTTCGCCCAGCGGTTGTTGCCATCCATGATGATCGCGACATGACGCGGCACCGAGGACGGCGCCACTGGCTTGGTCTTTTCCATTAAGAAACCCCGGCCTTAGACGGCCATCAGGTCCTTTTCCTTGGCCTTGAAGGCGGCATCGACTTCGGCAACGAACTTGTCGGTAAGCTTCTGGATCTCGTCAGCGGCGCGACGTTCTTCGTCCTCGCTGATTTCCTTGTCCTTGGTCAGCTTCTTCAGGTCGGCCAGGGCGTCGCGGCGCACGTTGCGCACAGCTACCTTGGCATCCTCGCACACGCCGCTGGCCTGCTTGGTGTAACCCTTGCGGGTTTCCTCGGTCAGGGCTGGCATCGGCACACGAATGGTGGTGCCGGCGCTGGACGGGTTCAGGCCCAGGTCGGAGGTTAGAATGGCCTTCTCAATGGCAGCGCTGAGGTTCTTGTCGTGAGCGACAATCTTCAGGGTGCGGGCATCTTCGACGCTGATCGCAGCGACCTGGTTCAGCGGCATTTCGCTACCCCAGGCAGTGACTTTGACGCTGTCCAGGATGCTTGGGTGGGCACGACCGGTACGGATCGCCGCCAGGTGACGACCCAGCGCCTCGATGGACTTGCCCATGCGGTCCTGGGCGTCTTTCTTGATGTCGTTGATCATTTTTGAACTTCCTCGATCAGGGTTCCTTCCGCGCCGCCGTGCACGATGTTCAGCAGGGCGCCGGGCTTGTTCATATTGAAGACGCGCAACGGCATCTTGTGGTCGCGGCAGAGACAGATTGCCGTCAGATCCATCACACCCAGCTTGCGATCCAGCACTTCATCGTAGGTCAGATGATCGAACTTCTCGGCATGCGGGTCCTTGAATGGATCAGCAGTGTATACACCATCGACCTTGGTTGCCTTCAATACCACGTCGGCATCGATTTCGATGGCGCGCAGGCAGGCAGCAGAGTCGGTGGTGAAGAACGGGTTGCCGGTACCGGCAGCGAAAATTACGACTTCTTTGGCGTTCAGGTGGCGCATGGCTTTGCGGCGATCATAGTGATCGGTCACGCCAACCATGGAAATAGCCGACATGACAATGGCGGTAATGTTCGCCCGCTCCAGCGCGTCGCGCATGGCCAGGGCGTTCATTACGGTCGCCAGCATGCCCATGTGGTCACCGGTGACGCGGTCCATGCCGGCTGCACTGAGCGCCGCACCACGGAACAGGTTGCCACCACCGATCACCAGACCTACCTGAACACCGATGCCGACCAGTTGGCCGACTTCCAGCGCCATGCGATCCAGGACTTTTGGGTCGATCCCGAACTCTTCCGAGCCCATCAGGGCCTCGCCGCTAAGTTTGAGTAGAATGCGTTTATAGCGAGCCTGATGACCACTGCCCTGCTGAGCCATTGCGAATCTCTCCTGCGGCGTTTGTAAAAAATTCTGGCGGGCTGCTTGAGCCTGCATGTAACTCTAACGTGACGCAGCGACTGCGTCAGCGAGCAACGGTCTCGTAAACCGCTCCCGCTTTGACAAAGAGGCTGCGCGCGTGAGCGGGCAGCCTCTTTGGGGCGACAGACGGGGCTGTCTTACTGCTTGGCAGCAGCTACCTGAGCAGCAACTTCAGCAGCGAAGTCGTCGACTGGCTTCTCGATGCCTTCACCGACTTTGAAGTAGGTGAACGAAACGATTTCAGCGCCGGCTTTCTTGGCCAGCTCGCCAACCTTGACTTCCGGGTTCATGACGAAAGCCTGCTCTTTCAGCGAAGCTTCGGCCTTGAACTTGGTGATACGGCCGTTGATCATGTTCTCTACGATGTTTTCCGGCTTGCCGGCGATCTTGTCGGCGTTCAGCTGCAGGAAGACATTCTTCTCGCGCTCGATGGCCTCGGCGGAGATTTCCGACGAATCCAGGAACTCAGGGTTCGACGCTGCAACGTGCATGGCAATGTTCTTGGCCAGCTCGACGTCACCGCCTTTCAGAACGACGGCAGCGCCGATCTTGTTGCCGTGCAGGTAGGCACCAACAACGTCACCCTCAACGCGCACCAGGCGACGAATGTTGACGTTTTCGCCACACTTGGCAACCAGGGCTTCACGAGCAGCTTCACGCGATGCGATCAGCGGAGCAGCGTCGGTCAGCTTCTGGGCGAAGGCTTCTTCAAGGCTTTCGGCAACGAAGTTCTTGAAGTCGTCTTGCAGGGCCAGGAAGTCGGTCTGCGAGTTCACTTCCAGCAGAACGGCGGATTTACCGTCGGTCTTGACCGCGATAGCGCCTTCAGCAGCGACGTTGCCAGCCTTTTTGGCGGCCTTGATGGCGCCCGAGGCACGCATGTCGTCAATGGCTTTTTCGATGTCGCCGCCAGCCTTTTCCAGGGCTTTCTTGCAATCCATCATGCCTTCGCCAGTACGCTCGCGCAGTTCTTTTACCAGCGCTGCAGTAATTGCTGCCATTTCAAAATCCTCTTGGAAAGTTTTTCAACCATTCCACCCGCTCGACACGGGCGTTAAATTCTGCGAATCCGCTGTTGTTATCTCAGCCAACCCATAATGCGGGGCCCTTGCTGACAGCAGGATTTCAAGGTGGCAAAAAGGGGGCAAAGCCCCCTTTTTGCGTGCCAAGTAGACGCTAGCGCCTATTACTCAGCAGCAGGTGCAGCCGCTTCTTCAACATAGACTTCGGTGCCGCCAGCAACGTTGTTGCGGCCGCGGATGATGGCGTCGGCCATCGAAGTCATGTACAGCTCGATGGCGCGGATGGCGTCGTCGTTGCCTGGGATGATGTAGTCAACACCTTCCGGGCTGCTGTTGGTATCGACAACGCCGATAACCGGGATGCCCAGCTTGTTAGCTTCGGTGATAGCAATGCGCTCGTGATCAACGTCGATCACGAACAGGGCATCAGGCAGACCGCCCATGTCCTTGATACCACCCAGGCTGCGGTCCAGCTTTTCCAGATCGCGCGAACGCATCAGGGCTTCTTTCTTGGTCAGCTTGGCGAAGGTGCCATCTTCGGCCTGGGTTTCCAGGTCGCGCAGACGCTTGATCGAAGCACGGATGGTTTTGTAGTTGGTCAGCATGCCGCCCAACCAGCGGTGGTCAACGTATGGCGAACCGGCACGAGCAGCTTGCTCGGCGACGATCTTGCCGGCGGAACGCTTGGTGCCGACGAACATGATCTTGTTCTTGCCCTGAGCCAGACGCTCTACGAAAGCCAGAGCTTCGTTGAACATTGGCAGGGTTTTTTCCAGGTTGATGATGTGGATCTTGTTACGCGCGCCGAAAATGTACTTGCCCATTTTCGGGTTCCAGTAACGGGTCTGGTGGCCGAAGTGCACACCGGCCTTCAGCATATCGCGCATGTTGACTTGGGACATGATAGTTCCTTGATAAGTCGGGTTGGGCCTCCACGCATCCCAATGACCAACCCGCAAATTCGAAAATCCGGGGCACCCAGGTCATCGTGTCGACACGTGTGTGGGTTTAAGCTCACGGGGTCGTCCCCGAAAGCGGCGCATGTTATACCACAGACCGCGAACGAACGAAACCCGAATAAGGTTGCGTCTGTCAGCGGTTTTTGCAGCGCCCCGCCAAACAGGCCAGAATGCCTCCTGTAGACCGCAGCATGGCCGCCTTTATCCCGACAGAATGCCGCCCTGCTCTGCTAGAATCCGGCCTTTCCCGTTTGTTCGCGCCGCGTGCGGCGCCGTAGAGAGCCTGTAATGACCGTCAACATCAAGACCGCAGAAGACATCGAGAAGATGCGCGTCGCCGGCCGCCTGGCCGCCGAGGTGCTGGAAATGATCGAGGAGCACGTCAAGCCCGGTGTTACCACCGAAGAGCTCGACCGCCTGTGCCACGACTATATCGTCAACGTCCAGCAGGCCATCCCGGCGCCCCTCAACTACAAGGGCTACCCGAAGTCGATCTGCACCTCGATCAACCATGTGGTCTGCCACGGCATCCCCAACGACAAGCCGCTCAAGGACGGTGACACGCTGAACATCGACGTCACCGTGATCAAGGACGGCTACCACGGCGATACCAGCCGCATGTTCCACGTCGGTACCGTGCCGGTGTGGGCCGAGCGCCTGTCCAGGGTTACCCAGGAGTGCATGTACAAGGCCATCGAGCTGGTCAAGCCGGGCTGCCGCCTGGGCGATATCGGCGAAGTGATCCAGAAGCACGCTGAAAAGAACGGCTTCTCGGTGGTGCGCGAGTTCTGCGGCCACGGCATCGGCAAGGTGTTCCACGAAGAGCCGCAGATCCTGCACTACGGCCGCGCCGGCACCGGCATGGAACTGAAAGAAGGCATGACCTTCACCATCGAACCGATGATCAACCAGGGCAAGGCCGACACCAAGGTGCTGGGCGACGGCTGGACCGCCATCACCAAGGACCGCAAGCTCTCGGCTCAGTGGGAACACACCCTGGTGGTGACTGCGACCGGCTACGAGATCTTCACCCTGCGCAAGGACGACACCATCCCGCGCACCTCGGCCTGACCGCACCGAGACAGGCCACCCGACGACAGGAACGTGACGCGATGCCCCAGGTGGACCCCGAGCTGTTCGATCGCGGCCAGTTCCAGGCGGAACTGGCCCTCAAGGCGAGCCCCATCGCCGCCTTCAAGAAAGCCATCCGCCAGGCCGGCGAGGTGCTCGACAAGCGTTTCCGCAGTGGCGGCGAAATCCGCCCGCTGATCGAAGCCCGCGCCTGGCTCGTCGACAATATCCTGCAACAGGCCTGGAACCAGTTCGACTGGGGCGACCACAGCGGTATCGCCCTGGTCGCAGTGGGTGGCTACGGGCGTGGTGAGCTGCACCCGCATTCCGACATCGACCTGCTCATTTTACTGGGCGCCGCCGAGCACGAGCAGTACCGCAACGCCATTGAGCGTTTTCTCACCCTGCTGTGGGACATCGGCCTGGAAGTGGGCCAGAGCGTGCGCACCGTCGACGAGTGCGCCGAACAGGCCCGCGCCGACCTGACGGTGATTACCAACCTGATGGAAAGCCGCACCATTGCCGGGCCCGAAGCCCTGCGCCAGCGCATGCTGGAGGTGACCAGCACCGCGCACATGTGGCCGAGCAAAGACTTCTTCCTGGCCAAACGCGCCGAACTCAAGGCCCGTCACCACAAGTACAACGACACCGAGTACAACCTCGAACCCAACGTCAAGGGCTCGCCCGGTGGCCTGCGTGACATCCAGACAGTGCTGTGGGTGGCCCGCCGTCAGTACGGCACCCTGAACCTGCACGCATTGGCCGGCGAAGGTTTCTTGCTGGAAAGCGAGAACGAGCTGCTGGCTTCGTCCCAGGATTTTCTGTGGAAGGTGCGCTACGCCCTGCACATGCTGGCCGGTCGCGCCGAGGACCGCCTGCTGTTCGACCACCAGCGCAGCCTCGCCGCACTGCTGGGCTACAGCGACGAGAACCCCAAGCGGGCAATCGAGCAGTTCATGCAGCAGTACTACCGGGTGGTGATGAGCATCAGCCAGTTGTGCGACCTGATCATTCAACACTTCGAAGAGGTCATCCTCGCCGACGAAGACAGCGGCACCACCCAGCCGCTGAATGCACGCTTTCGCCTGCATGACGGCTATATCGAGGCTACCAACCCGAACGTGTTCAAGCGCACACCGTTCGCCATGCTGGAAATCTTCGTGCTGATGGCCCAGCACCCCGAAATCAAGGGTGTGCGTGCCGATACGGTGCGCCTGCTGCGTGAGCACCGCCACCTGATCGACGACACCTTCCGCACCGATATCCGCAACACCAGCCTGTTCATCGAGCTGTTCAAGTGCGAAATCGGCATCCACCGCAACCTGCGGCGGATGAACCGCTACGGCATCCTTGGCCGCTACCTGCCGGAGTTCGGCCTGATAGTCGGGCAGATGCAGCACGACCTGTTCCACATCTATACGGTCGATGCGCACACGCTCAACCTCATCAAGCACCTGCGCAAGCTGCAGTACACGCCGGTGTCCGAGAAATTCCCGCTGGCAAGCAAGCTGATGGGGCGCCTGCCCAAGCCCGAGCTGATCTACCTGGCCGGCCTCTACCACGACATCGGCAAAGGTCGCCAGGGCGACCATTCGGAGCTGGGCGCGGTGGATGCGCAGAAGTTCTGCGAGCGCCACCAGTTGCCGGCCTGGGACAGTCGGCTGATCGTCTGGCTGGTGCTTAACCACCTGGTGATGTCGACCACCGCCCAGCGCAAGGACTTGTCCGACCCGCAGGTGATCAACGACTTTGCCCTGCACGTGGGCGACGAGACGCGCCTGGACTACCTGTACGTGCTGACCGTGGCCGATATCAACGCCACCAACCCCAGCCTGTGGAATTCGTGGCGGGCCAGCCTGCTGCGCCAGCTCTACAGCGAGACCAAGCGCGCCCTGCGCCGCGGCCTGGAAAACCCGCTGGACCGCGAAGAACAGATTCGCCAGACCCAGTCTGCAGCCTTGGACATCCTTGTACGCGAGGGCACCGACCCGGACGATGTCGAGCAACTGTGGTCGCAGCTGGGCGATGACTACTTTCTCAAGCACAACGCCGGCGATGTGGCCTGGCACACGGACGCGATCCTGCAGCAACCGGCCGATGGCGGGCCGCTGGTGCTGATCAAGGAAACCACCCAGCGCGAGTTCGAAGGCGGCACGCAGATCTTCATCTACGCCCCTGACCAGCACGATTTCTTCGCCGTGACGGTGGCGGCCATGTCGCAGCTGAACCTGAACATCCACGATGCACGCATCATCACGTCGAGCAGCCAGTTCACCCTCGACACCTACATTGTGCTGGACAACGACGGCGGGTCTATCGGCGACAACCCGCAGCGGGTCAAGCAGATTCGCGACGGCCTGACCGAAGCGCTGCGCAACCCCGAGGACTACCCGACCATCATCCAGCGCCGGGTACCGCGCCAGCTCAAACACTTCAACTTCCCGCCGCAGGTGACCATCCTCAACGATGCCCAGCGGCCGGTGACCATCCTCGAAATCACCGCACCAGACCGCCCAGGCCTGCTGGCCCGGCTGGGGCGGATCTTCCTGGAGTTCGACCTGTCGCTGCAGAACGCCAAGATCGCCACCCTCGGCGAACGGGTGGAAGACGTGTTCTTCATCACTGATGCCGACAACCAGCCGCTGTCCGACCCGCAGCTGTGCAGCCGCCTGCAGGAGGCCATCGTCCAGCAGTTGCAGGCCGGCCAGGCCAGCGATGCCAGCCCTACCCGCGTGACCTTTTAACGACTAGACGATTGACGAGACCTTGCGCCGATGAACCATGCCTTGACCCAGCTTCAGCCCTACCCGTTCGAGAAACTCCGTGCCCTGCTGGGCAGCGTGAAGCCTGCGGCAGACAAACGCGCCATCGCCCTGTCAATCGGTGAGCCAAAGCACGAATCTCCGGCATTCGTCGCCCAGGCCATGGCCGACAACCTCGACAAACTGGCGGTATACCCCAGCACCATCGGCCTGCCGGGCCTGCGCCAGGCGATCGGCCAGTGGTGCGAGCGTCGCTTTGGCGTGCCAGCCGGCTGGCTGGATGCCGACCGTCACATCCTGCCGGTCAATGGCACCCGTGAAGCGCTGTTCGCCTTCACCCAGGCGGTGGTCAACCGTGCCGATGACGGCCTGGTGATCAGCCCGAACCCGTTCTACCAGATCTACGAAGGCGCAGCGCTGCTGGCCGGGGCTACCCCGCACTACCTGCCGTGCCTGGAAAACAACGGTTTCAACCCTGACTTCGACGCCGTACCGGCCGAGGTGTGGAAGCGCTGCCAGATCCTGTTCCTGTGCTCACCGGGCAACCCCACCGGCGCGCTGGTGCCGATGGACACCCTGAAGAAGCTGATCGCCCTGGCCGACGAACACGACTTCGTGATCGCCGCCGACGAGTGCTACAGCGAGCTTTACTTCGATGAAGACGCGCCACCACCGGGCCTGCTGACCGCCTGCGCCGAGCTCGGCCGCAGTGATTTCAAGCGCTGCGTGGTGTTCCACAGCCTGTCCAAGCGCTCCAACCTGCCGGGCCTGCGCTCGGGCTTCGTGGCTGGCGATGCCGAGATCATCAAACCGTTCCTGCTGTACCGCACCTACCACGGCTGCGCCATGCCGGTACAAACCCAGCTGGCCAGCATCGCCGCCTGGCAGGATGAGGCGCATGTACGCGCGAACCGCGACCAGTATCGCGCCAAGTACGATGCCGTGCTGGACATCCTGCAGCCGGTGCTGGACGTGCAGCGCCCGGACGGCAGCTTCTACCTCTGGGCCAAGGTGCCGGGCTGTGATGCCGAGTTCACCCGCGACCTGTTCGAAGCCCAGCATGTGACGGTGGTACCGGGGTCGTACCTGTCGCGTGATGTGGATGGCGTGAACCCGGGCGCAGGGCGTGTGCGCATGGCGCTGGTGGCACCGCTGGCCGAATGCATCGAGGCGGCGGAGCGGATTCGCGCCTTCCTGCAGAACCGCTGATTCAGCAATGCTTTAATTTTGTGCAGAACCTGTGGGAGCGGGTTCACCCGCGAACACCGGCGCAGCCGGTGCCATACACCGTATCGCCTGATTCGCGAGTGAACTCGCTCCCACAGGGCCGCAAAGCGGCCCCCTGCGGGTCTACCTGACCTGCCCCAGGTTGGCCTCGCTCATATCCAGCTCCCCAAGCACCTGCCGGACCACCTCATCCCCCACCAGGTGCTGGCGATGCAGGTTATACAGCTCCAGCCGCTGCGCCCTCAGCGCACGCAAACGCAAGCGCCGCTCCAGCAAGTCCATCTGGTCGGCCAGGGCCTTGGCTTCGGCACTGTCGTTGTAGCTGTTCAGCTCATCCCGGTACTCAGCCATCAACCGCGCCTTCAGCTCGGTCGCCAAGGTTGCCTGCGCAGCATCCTGCGGGGCATTGGCGTCGATCACTTCTTCTGCTTCCAGGGCATGGATCGCCGCCTCGGCCGTGCGGCGCCAGGCTTCCTGCACTTCCTGGTGCAAGCGCTCGTCCGGGCTTTTGGTCACCCCGCGCAGCAGTATCGGCAGCGCGATGCAGGCGCTGATCAACGACAGCAGGATCACCCCGGCGGCAATGAAGATCAGCAAGTCACGCTCAGGGAAGGCCTTGCCCGCGCCCATCAGCAACGGCACCGACATCACACCCGCCAGGGTCACCGCACCGCGCACACCGCCCAGGGTCAGCAGCCAGCAGGAGCGCGCCGTAGGCATCAGCACCAGCGCCGGTTTGCCGCGCCAGCGGCGCACCACGCCGATCGAGCGCCAGATGCTCTGCACCCAGATGAACCGCAGCAGGATCAGCGCAGCAAAGATCGCCACCACGTCCAGGCATCGGTAGGCCAGGGTCGGCCACACGGTGGCTTCGTGGCTGACCACCGCCTTGATGATGTCCGGCAACTGCAGGCCCAATAGCAGGAAGATGAGGCCATTGAAGGCGAACTCCAGCAGCGACCACACGCTGCGGTTGAGCAGGCGGGTGCTGGTCTGCCGCGGCAGCAGGTCAAGCCAGCTTTGCATCATGCCGGCCGCCACCGCCGACAGGATGCCCGACACGCCCAGGCGCTCGGCCAGCACGTAGGCGGCGAATGGCAGCAGCAACATGAACACCACGTGGGTGGCCGGGTCGTCCCAACCGCGGGCGATCATCCAGGCGCGCAGGCGGCCCACCAGCCAGCTGAGGCCCACACCCACCGCGAGGCCGCCAAGCGCCACCAGGACGAAACTGAAGCTTGCATCAGTCAGCGAGAACACCCCGGTGATCGCCGCCGCCAGGGCGAACTTGAAGGTGACAAGGCCCGATGCATCGTTCATCAGGGCCTCTCCCTGCAGCATGTGCATCAGCGGGGTGGGCAGGCGATCCTGGGCGATGGCCGAAACCGCCACGGCATCGGTCGGCGAGAGTACCGCCGCCAGGGCGAACGCTACCGGCAGGGGGATGCTCGGCAGCAGCCAGTGAATGAAGTAGCCGGCCCCGACCACGGTGAACAGCACCAGACCGACGGCCAGCGCCACCACTGGCCCGCGAATGCGCCACAACTCACGCTTGGGGATGCGCCAGCCATCGGCAAACAGCAGCGGCGGCAAGAACAGGAACAGGAACAACTCGGGGTCCAGGGCCACGTGCAGGCCCAGGGTCGGCAGGGCCAGCAAGGCACCGGCAGCGATCTGTACCAGCGGCAGGGGCAGCGGAATCATGCGGCCGACCAGCTTCGACAGGCTGACCAGCGTCAGCAGGATGAGGACGGTGTAGGCGGACTGCATCCGGGAAAGCTTCCTTTGTGAACCAGAAACGATAGCAAGGCGAAACATCGCCATTGGAACAATATGTTAGCGGCGACCGACGGTTCGGGACCGCTGCACGATAGTCGCAGGTGACGGGGGAATATGTAACATGATGATACCCAGCTAATGTGACCGGGGCTTGCGAGTCGCGTGCCCCGTTAATGAAGACTTGAACTACAGCGATCCCGTCGTATAATCGATATTAACGAATAACGTTAAGCGTTCAAGCTCATAATTCAAAGCTTTAGCTGTGCCGACACGGAAGCGCTCTTCACAACGGGAAAGACACGGCGTTGTTCAGATATCAAGTCAGTCGCGGAGCGCAAACTGGCCATGCTCGATGCCGCAACAGCGTTGCGAGACCTTAGGTCGCCACCTGGCAACCGCCTCGAGTCACTGAGCGGCGACCGCGCCGGCCAACACAGTATCCGTGTAAATGACCAATGGCGGCTGTGCTTCACCTGGACAGAACACGGGCCAATTAACGTTGAAATTGTCGATTACCACTGAGGTGCATCATGCTCAAGAACGGTATGCGTCCAATCCATCCGGGTGAAATCCTGCGGGAGGACTTCCAGAAGGAGATGGGCTTCAGCGCCGCAGCTCTGGCCAGGGCGTTGGGTGTAGCAACGCCAACCGTCAACAACATCCTGCGCGAACGGGGCGGTGTTTCCGCCGACATGGCACTGCGTCTGTCCATCTGCCTGGACACCACCCCTGAGTTCTGGCTCAACCTGCAGACGGCCTTCGATCTGCGCACCGCCGAACAGCAACACGGCGATGAGATCATCGGATCGGTCCAGCGCCTGGTCGCTTGAACACATCCTGATCAATAAACAGGGGCGCCACGGGCGTGGCGCCGCGAGGATCGTTCCCGCATAATCCCGCGACTGACATCGAAAAACGGAGAGATTGGGGCGACTTGTAACCCCAATGTACACAATGACCTACACGCTCTACGGCATCAAAGCCTGTGACACCATGAAAAAGGCGCGTACCTGGCTCGAAGACAAAGCCATCGCCTACGAATTCCATGACTACAAAACCCAAGGCATCGACCGCGACAGCCTGAACCGCTGGTGCGACGAACACGGCTGGGAAGTCATCCTCAACCGTGCCGGCACCACCTTCCGCAAGCTGGACGACGCCAGCAAGGCAGATCTCGACCAGGCCAAGGCCGTCGAGCTGATGCTGGCCCAGCCGTCGATGATCAAACGCCCGGTGCTGGACCTTGGCGCGCGCACCCTGGTCGGCTTCAAGCCGGACCTGTACGCCGCTGCCCTGGCCTGAGCCCCCACCCTATTTCGCACGAGGTAATCACATGTCCAATACCCTGTTCAGCCTGGCCTTCGGTGTCGGCTCCCAGAACCGCCAGGGCGCCTGGCTGGAAGTGTTCTACGCACAACCGCTGCTCAACCCGAGCGCCGAGCTGGTTGCCGCTGTAGCCCCTGTTCTCGGTTACGAAGGTGGCAACCAGGCCATCGCCTTCAGCAACGGCCAGGCCTTGAAACTGGCCGAAGCCCTGAAAGGCGTGGATGCTGCCCAGGCCGCCCTGCTGACCCGCCTGGCCGAAAGCCACAAGCCGCTGGTCGCCACCCTGCTGGCCGAAGACGCTGCCCTGACCTCCACCCCGGAGGCCTACCTCAAGCTGCACCTGCTGTCGCACCGCCTGGTCAAGCCACATGGCCTGAGCCTGGCTGGCATCTTCCCGCTGCTGCCGAACGTAGCCTGGACCAACCAGGGCGCGGTCGACCTGGCCGAACTGGCCGAGCTGCAACTGGAAGCGCGCCTGAAGGGCGAGCTGCTGGAAGTGTTCTCGGTGGACAAGTTCCCGAAGATGACCGACTACGTGGTCCCGGCCGGCGTGCGCATCGCCGATACCGCCCGTGTGCGCCTGGGCGCCTACATCGGCGAAGGCACCACCATCATGCACGAAGGCTTCGTCAACTTTAACGCTGGCACCGAAGGCCCGGGCATGATCGAAGGCCGCGTGTCCGCCGGCGTATTCGTTGGCAAAGGTTCCGACCTGGGCGGCGGTTGCTCGACCATGGGTACCCTGTCCGGTGGCGGCAACATCGTCATCAAGGTGGGTGAAGGCTGCCTGATCGGCGCCAACGCTGGTATCGGCATCCCGCTGGGCGACCGCAACACCGTTGAAGCCGGCCTGTACATCACCGCTGGCACCAAGGTGAACCTGCTGGACGAAAACAACGAGCTGGTCAAAGTGGTCAAGGCCCGCGACCTGGCCGGCCAGACCGACCTGCTGTTCCGCCGCAACTCGCTGAACGGCGCGGTAGAGTGCAAGACCCACAAGTCGGCCATCGAGCTGAACGAGGCCCTGCACGCTCACAACTGAGCATGCTCGGCGTTTGAAATGTTAAGATCGGGTCTGGCACCACGCCAGACCCGATTTTCATTCCAGGCCCCGTGACCATGTTCCAGCCCTCCCCCTGGCGTGCCGACTTCCCCGCCATCGCCGCCCTGCAACGGCAGCACCAGACCTATCTGGACAGCGCCGCTACCACCCAAAAGCCGCAAGCCCTGATCGATGCCTTGAGCCATTACTACGGCCACGGCGCGGCCAACGTACACCGTGCCCAGCACCTGCCCGGTGCACTGGCGACCCAGGCCTTCGAAACCAGCCGCGACAAGGTCGCCGCCTGGTTGAATGCCGCTGACTCACGGCAGATCGTGTTCACTCACGGTGCCACCTCGGCCTTGAATCTGCTGGCCTACGGCCTTGAGCACCGCTTCGAAGCCGGTGACGAAATTGCCATCAGCGCGCTGGAACACCATGCCAACCTGCTGCCCTGGCAGCAGCTGGCACGCCGGCGCAACCTGCGCCTGGTGATACTGCCGCTGGATCCCTTTGGCCGCATCGACCTGAACCAGGCACTGCAACTGATAGGCCCGCGCACCCGGGTGCTCGCCGTCAGCCAGCTGTCCAACGTACTGGGTACCTGGCAACCGCTGCCGGCCCTGCTTTCCCATGCCCGCGCACAAGGCGCGCTGACCGTGGTAGACGGTGCCCAGGGCGTGGTGCATGGCCGCCACGATGTGCAGCAACTGGGCTGCGACTTCTATGTGTTCTCCAGCCACAAGTTGTACGGCCCGGATGGGGTTGGCGTGCTGTACGGCCACACTCGGGCACTGGAGCTGCTGCGCCATTGGCAGTTCGGTGGCGAGATGGTGCAACTGGCCGAGTACCAGAGCGCCAGCTTTCGCCCCGCACCGCTGGGGTTCGAGGCAGGTACGCCGCCAATCGCCGGGGTGATAGGCCTGGGGGCAACCCTGGATTATTTGGCCAGCCTCGACGCCCAGGCTGTCGAAGCCCACGAAACCAGCCTGCACCAGCATTTGCTGCGCGGCCTGGCTGACCGTGAGGGCGTGCGGGTATTGGGGGCACCGCAGACGGCGCTGGCCAGCTTCGTCATCGAGGGCGTGCACAACGCCGATATCGCCCACCTGCTCACCGAGCAAGGGATCGCCGTGCGTGCCGGACACCACTGCGCCATGCCGCTCTTGCAAGGGCTGGGGCTGGAGGGCGCAATCCGCGTATCGCTGGGCTTGTACAACGACAGCGACGACTTGCAGCGCTTCTTCGCTGCGCTTGATCAGGGCCTGGAGTTGCTGCGATGAGCATGCCGGAACAGGCGCGCCAGGCGCTGGAAGCGTTTGAGCAAGGCAAGGGCTGGGAACAGCGCGCCCGGCTGCTGATGCAGTGGGGCGACCACCTGGAACCACTGGCCGAGACTGACAAGACCGAAGCCAACCGGGTGCATGGGTGCGAAAGCCTGGTCTGGCTGGTGGCCGAACCTGTCGATGGGCAGTGGCGGTTCAAGGCCAGTAGCGATGCACGCTTGTTGCGCGGGCTGCTGGCGTTGTTGCTGGTGCGAGTGCAGGGTTTGACCAGTCAAGAGCTGGCCAGGCTTGATCTGCGCGAGTGGTTCACCCAACTGGGGCTAGAGCGCCAGCTCTCGCCGTCACGCAGCAATGGGCTGCATGCAGTGTTACAGCGGATGGCGCAGTTGGCGTCCAGTTGCTGAATGTGTGCTGGCTTCTTCGCGGGCTTGCCCGCTCCCACAGGTACTACATCTCTCAGCAAAGGTGAGGCACCTGGGGGAGCGGGCGAGCCCGCGAAGAGGCCCTCACAGTTTACTCAGGCTTGATACGTTCCGAAGGCCGCCGCGCACCGGCCACCAGCTTCTCGATCGCCTTGCTCGCCGCCACCATGCCAAAGGTCGCGGTCACCATCATCACCGCGCCAAAGCCACCCGAGCAGTCCAGCCTTACACCCTCACCCACGAAGCTCTTCTGCAGACAAACGCTGCCATCTCCCTTGGGGTAACGCAGCTGTTCGCTGGAGAACACGCACGGCACACCATAGTTGCGGCTGACATTGCGCGAGAAGTTGTGATCGCGGCGCAGGGTGGAGCGCACCCGCGAGGCCAGCGGGTCGTTGAAGGTCTTGTTCAGGTCGGCGATCTGGATCTGTGTCGGGTCGATCTGACCACCAGCGCCACCTGTGGTCACGATGGCGATCTTGCGCCGCCGGCACCAGGCAATCAACGCAGCCTTGGCCATGACGCTGTCGATGCAGTCAATTACACAGTCCAGCTGCTCGTGGATGTGCTCGGCCATGGTTTCACGGGTGACGAAGTCGGCCACCGCATGCACCGTGCATGCCGGGTTGATCGCCCGCAGGCGCTCAGCCATGACCTCCACCTTGGGCCGCCCCACCTGCCCTTCCAGGGCATGGGCCTGGCGGTTGGTGTTGCTGACGCAGACGTCGTCCAGATCAAACAGGGAAATTTCACCCACGCCGCTGCGGGCCAGCGCTTCGGCCACCCACGAGCCAACCCCGCCAATACCGACCACGCCCACATGGGCCTGGCCCAGGCGTTGCAGCCCCTGGTCGCCATACAGCCGGGCAACGCCGGCGAAGCGTGGATCTTCTGTGCTCATGTTCATACCCCAAAAAACCGGCGCGCATTATATGCCAGCGGGCCCATGGCCTGCATCGTTAGGAAAGACACTACCAACCCTGCTTTAATGTCCTATCACTTCGACACAAATGGACGACAATGTCTTCACGTAAATTCGGCCTGAACCTGGTTGTGGTGCTGGCCATCGCCGCGCTGTTCACCGGGTTCTGGGCACTGATCAACCGCCCGGTCTCCGCCCCCGCCTGGCCAGAGCAGATCTCTGGCTTTTCGTATTCGCCGTTCCGCCTGGGTGAAAGCCCGCAGAAGGGCCAGTACCCCACTGACGACGAGATGCGCCAGGACCTGGAGCAGTTGAGCAAACTGACCGACAGCATCCGTATCTATACGGTGGAGGGCACCCAGGCCGACATCCCGCGTCTGGCCGAGGAATTCGGCCTGCGCGTGACCCTGGGGATATGGATCAGCCCGGACCTGGAGCGCAACGAACGCGAAATCGCCACGGCCATCCAGTTGGCCAATACCTCGCGCAGCGTGGTGCGGGTAGTGGTCGGCAACGAGGCGCTGTTCCGTGAAGAAGTCACCCCGGAAAACCTGATCAAATACCTGGACCGGGTACGCGCAGCCGTCAAGGTACCGGTGACCACCAGTGAGCAATGGCACATCTGGAAGGAAAACCCGGAGATCGCCAAGCACGTCGACCTGATTGCCGCGCACATCCTGCCCTACTGGGAATTCGTGCCGATGAAGGATTCGGTCGAGTTCGTGCTCGACCGCGCCCGTGAGCTGAAGCACCAGTTCCCGCGCAAACCGCTGCTGCTGTCGGAGGTCGGCTGGCCGAGCAACGGCCGCATGCGCGGTGGTGCCGATGCCAGCCAGGCCGACCAGGCCATCTACCTGCGCACCTTGGTCAACACCCTCAACCGCCGTGGCTACAACTACTTCGTCATCGAAGCCTATGACCAGCCGTGGAAGGCCAGCGACGAAGGCTCGGTAGGCGCCTACTGGGGCGTGTACAACGCCGAGCGCCAGCAAAAATTCAACTTCGACGGCCCCGTGGTGGCGATCCCGCAGTGGCGCGCCCTGGCGGTAGCCTCGGTGGTGCTGGCGATGATTGCGCTGATGGTGCTGTTCATCGACGGCTCGGCGCTGCGCCAGCGCGGCCGCACATTCCTCACCTTCATCACCTTCCTGTGCGGGTCGGTGCTGGTGTGGATTGCCTATGACTACAGCCAGCAATACAGCACCTGGTTCAGCCTCACCGTGGGCGTGCTGCTTGCCCTTGGCGCGCTGGGCGTGTTCATCGTGCTGCTGACCGAGGCCCATGAACTGGCCGAGGCAGTATGGATACACAAGCGCCGACGCGAGTTCCTGCCGGTGCAGGCCGACAGCGCCTACCGGCCCAAGGTGTCGGTGCATGTGCCGTGCTACAACGAGCCACCCGAGATGGTAAAGCAGACCCTCGACGCCCTGGCCGCGCTGGACTACCCCGACTACGAAGTGCTGGTGATCGACAACAACACCAAGGACCCGGCCGTATGGGAGCCGCTGAAGGCTCACTGCGAGAAGCTCGGCGAGCGCTTCAAGTTCTTCCACGTCGCGCCACTGGCCGGCTTCAAGGGCGGCGCGCTGAACTACCTGCTCCCGCATACGGCCAAGGACGCCGAAGTGATCGCAGTGATCGACTCGGACTACTGCGTCGACCGCAACTGGCTCAAGCACATGGTGCCGCATTTCGCCGACCCGAAAATTGCCGTGGTGCAGTCGCCGCAGGACTATCGTGACCAGCACGAAAGCGCCTTCAAGAAGCTGTGCTACAGCGAGTACAAGGGTTTCTTCCACATCGGCATGGTCACCCGCAACGACCGTGACGCCATCATCCAGCACGGCACCATGACCATGACCCGGCGCACGGTACTGGAAGAGCTGGGCTGGGCCGAATGGTGCATCTGCGAGGACGCCGAGCTGGGCCTGCGCGTGTTCGAGAAGGGCCTGTCGGCCGCCTACGCCCACAACAGCTACGGCAAGGGCCTGATGCCCGACACCTTCATCGACTTCAAGAAGCAGCGCTTCCGCTGGGCCTACGGCGCCATCCAGATCATCAAGCACCACGCCAGTGCCCTGCTGCGCGGCAAGGGCAGCGAGCTGACCCGTGGCCAGCGCTACCACTTCCTGGCCGGCTGGCTGCCGTGGGTCGCCGACGGCATGAACATCTTCTTCACCATAGGCGCGCTGCTGTGGTCGGCGGCGATGATCATCGTGCCGCACCGGGTCGACCCGCCGCTGATGATCTTCGCCATCCCGCCGCTGGCGTTGTTCTTCTTCAAGGTCGGCAAGATCATCTTCCTTTACCGCCGCGCAGTGGGGGTCAACCTCAAGGACGCCTTTGCCGCAGCACTGGCCGGGCTGGCGCTGTCGCATACCATTGCCAAGGCGGTGTTGTACGGTTTCTTCACCAGCAGCATGCCGTTCTTCCGCACGCCAAAGAATGCCGACAGCCATGGGCTGCTGGTGGCACTTTCCGAAGCGCGGGAAGAGCTGTTCATCATGTTGCTGCTGTGGGGTGCGGCGCTGGGCATCTACCTGGTGCAGGGGCTGCCGAGTTCGGACATGCGCTTCTGGGTGGCGATGCTGCTGGTTCAGTCGTTGCCTTACGTGGCGGCGCTGGTGATGGCGTTGCTGTCTTCGCTGCCCAAGCCAGTGGAGAAGGCTGCCGAGCCGCAACAGGCTTGAGATTGCCGGGGCTGCTTTGCAGCCCTTTCGCGGCACAAGGCCGCTCCTACAGGGGACCGCGGCAGCCAGATAACCCGCGATCGCTTGTGGCAGCGGCCTTGCGTCGCGACAGGGCTGCAAAGCGGCCCCATTGGCCCTTCGGTTTGATATAAGATAACGCCCCTCAGATTTCCCCGCCTTGCCTTGCCCCGGAGTCCCCCATGACGGCCCCTGCCGAGCTCTCGCCTACCCTTCAACTGGCCTGCGACCTGATCCGTCGCCCCTCGGTCACCCCTGTCGACGCCGACTGCCAGGCGCAGATGATGAAACGCCTGGGCGCCGTGGGCTTCAGGCTCGAGCCGATGCGCATTGAAGACGTAGACAACTTCTGGGCCACCCACGGCAGCCAGGACGGCCCGGTGCTGTGCTTTGCCGGCCACACCGACGTGGTGCCCACCGGCCCGGTGCAGCAATGGCAGCACGAACCGTTCGAAGCACTGATCGACGCTGACGGCATGCTCTGCGGCCGCGGCGCCGCCGACATGAAAGGCAGCCTGGCCTCCATGGTGATCGCCAGCGAGCGCTTCGTGCACGACTACCCGAACCACCGCGGCAAGGTCGCCTTCCTGATCACCAGCGACGAGGAAGGCCCTGCGCACCACGGCACCAAGGCAGTGGTCGAGCGCCTGAAAGCACGCAACGAACGCCTGGACTGGTGCATCGTAGGCGAACCCTCCAGCACCACCCTCCTGGGTGACGTGGTCAAGAACGGCCGCCGTGGCTCGCTGGGTGCCAAGCTGACCGTGCGCGGCAAGCAGGGCCACGTGGCCTACCCGCACCTGGCACGTAACCCGATCCACCTGGCCGCCCCGGCCTTGGCGGAACTGGCAGCCGAGCACTGGGACGAAGGCAATGCGTTCTTCCCGCCAACCAGCTTCCAGATCTCCAACCTCAATTCCGGCACCGGCGCCACCAACGTGGTACCGGGCGAGCTGACCGCGCTGTTCAACTTCCGCTTCTCCACCGAGTCGACTGTCGAAGGCCTGCAGGCGCGAGTGTCGGCGATTCTCGACAAGCATGAACTGGACTGGTCGATCGACTGGGCGCTGTCTGGCCTGCCGTTCCTCACCGAACCTGGTGAACTGCTCGACGCCGTGGCACACAGCATCAAGGGCGTCACCGGCCGCGATACCCAGCCATCCACCAGCGGCGGCACTTCCGATGGCCGTTTCATCGCCACCATGGGCACCCAGGTGGTGGAGCTTGGCCCGGTCAACGCCACCATTCACCAGGTGGACGAGCGGATCCTGGCCAGCGACCTGGACCTGCTGACCGAAATCTACTACCAGACTCTGGTTCGGTTGCTCGCCTGATGCTCACCTGCCCCCTTTGCCAGGCGCCGCTGAGCCGGCTCGACAACAGTGTGGTGTGCCCGGCCGGCCACCGCTTCGACCGCGCCCGCCAGGGTTACCTGAACCTGCTGCCGGTGCAGCACAAGAACAGCCGCGACCCAGGTGACAACCAGGCCATGGTCGAGGCCCGCCGCGACTTCCTCGACGCTGGCCACTACGCCCCGGTGGCCCGCCGCCTGGCCGAGCTGGCCGCCGAGCGCCAGCCCGGCGCCTGGCTGGACATCGGCTGCGGCGAGGGTTACTACACCGCACTGCTCGCCCAGGCCCTGCCGGCTGCCGACGGTTACGCCCTGGACATCTCCCGCGAGGCGGTCAAGCGTGCCTGCCGCCGCGCGCCCCAGGTTACCTGGATGGTCGCCAGCATGGCCCGCGTGCCGCTGGCCGACGCCAGCTGCCAGTTCATCGCCAGCGTGTTCAGCCCGCTGGACTGGGCCGAGGCCAAGCGCCTGCTCAGCCCCGGCGGTGGCCTGATGCGGGTGGGCCCGACCAGCGGCCACCTGATGGAGTTGCGCGAGGTGCTGTACGATGAGGTACGCCCTTACGCCGACGACAAGCACCTGGCCCTCGTCCCTGAAGGCATGGCCCACGCCCACAGCGAAACGCTCGAGTTCCGCCTGAGCCTGGCCGTGCCCAAGGCACGCGCCGACCTGCTGGCGATGACCCCGCACGGGTGGCGCGCCAGCGCCGAAAAACGCGCCAGGGTGATCGACCAGCCCGAGCCGTTCGAGGTCACGGTTTCAATGCGTTATGACTATTTCGTGCGCCAAGACTGAGCAAACCCGGAGCCCTTATGCGCCAACCCGATATCGAGATCTACCTGAAGGACGCCGACGTCGACCACAAGCAGATTGCCGAGTGGCTCGCCCAGGCGATTGGCCCGTGCAGCGAATGGCAGCAGAAAGGCCAGACGTTCAAATGCAAGGCCGGTAACATTCCGGTCACCTGGCTACCCAAGGCTGTAGGGAAATGGAACAGCCTGTACCTGGAAAGCGATCAGACGCCATGGGCCGATGATATCGCCTGCGCCCGCGCTGCATTCGCCGCACTGGGTGTGGAAGTGCGCTGCGCGCCGGGTGGCTGGGTCGAGGAAGACGGGGAAGAAGATGCCGACCGCTGGGTCCGCATCAGCGCCGACGGTGAAGAGGAAATCACCTGGCGCACTTCTTGAGCTGCAAGCTTTGATCTGCAAGCGCCAAGACGGATCGCATCAGGCTGCAAGTACACGGTCACTTGCAGCTTGAGGCTTACAGCTTGAGGCTCAGAGCCCTACTACGTCCTCGGCTTGCAGGCCTTTCTGGCCCTGCACGCAGGAGTACTCAACCCGCTGCCCCTCGACCAGGGAACGATGCCCCTCACCGCGGATCGCCCGATAATGGACGAACACATCCGCACCACCTTCGCGCTGAATGAAGCCAAAGCCTTTGGCATCGTTGAACCACTTTACATTCCCAGTCTCACGAGACGACATCTGAACTACTCCGGATTTTTATTGTGAAGATCGCCTTGTAGGCATGAGCTCACGGCCCCGTGCCAACGCCGCTTGCTGAAATATCCTGCAAGTGGCAGGCCGAGTATATGACACAGAACAAAAAAAATTGATGACGGTCCCGCCGTTGGCCGTTTTTTGCTGAACTTACGCCGATACGGCAGACTAAATAGCTGGATACTCACCTGAAAATCACACCCAGGGCACTCACCCCATGACCCGTTCCCCCCTGCGCCGCCTGATCTTCGGCGCCCTGCGTCGCCTGTTGTACGTGTGGGTGCGCTCCGAGACCATCAACCAGTCTTCCATGTCCCTCAACCTCGACCGCAGTCGGCCGGTGTTCTATGCGCTGCCCTCGCCCGCGCTCACCGACCTGGCCGTGCTCGACCACGAGTGCACCAAGGCGGGGCTGCCGCGCCCGGTGCTGCCGGTGGCTGTCGGCCCGCTGCAGGAGCCGGCCGGGTTCTTCTACCTGACTCCCGATCCGGACTGGCTTGGCCGCCAGGACAAAAGCGGCGCCCCGCCCACGCTTGAGCGCCTGGTGGCTGCCGTCAGCCAGCATGCCGAAGAAGATGCGCAGATCATCCCGGTCAGCGTGTTCTGGGGCCAGACGCCGGCCAGTGAGTCCAGCCCATGGAAGCTGCTGTTCGCCGACAGCTGGGCGGTGACCGGGCGTTTGCGCCGGCTGCTGACCGTGCTGATCCTGGGGCGCAAGACCCGGGTGCAGTTCTCCGCGCCCCTCCACCTGCGCGAACTGGTGCAGCACAACAAGGGCCACGAGCGCACCGTGCGCATGGCCCAGCGCCTGATGCGCGTGCATTTTCGCAACCTCAAGACCGCCGTCATCGGCCCGGACATCTCGCACCGGCGCAACCTGGTCAAAGGCCTGATCCATGCCCCGCAGGTGCGCCAGGCCATCGCCGACGAGGCCCAACGCGAGAACCTGCCGCTGGCCAAGGCCGAAGCACAGGCACTGCGTTATGGCAACGAGATCGCCTCGGACTACACCTACACGGTCATCCGCTTTCTCGAAGTGGTGCTCAGCTGGTTCTGGAACAAGATCTACGACGGCATCAAGGTCAACCATATCGAACAGGTTCAGGGCATAGCCCCCGGCCACGAAGTGATCTACGTGCCGTGCCACCGCAGCCACATCGATTACCTGCTGCTGTCGTACCTGCTGTTCCGCAACGGCCTTACCCCACCGCACGTGGCCGCTGGCATCAACCTCAACATGCCGGTGGTGGGTAACCTGCTGCGCCGGGGCGGCGCCTTCTTCATGCGCCGTACGTTCAAGGGTAACCCGCTGTACACCGCCGTGTTCAACGAGTACCTGCATACCCTGTACACCAAGGGTTTTCCGGTCGAGTACTTCGTCGAAGGTGGCCGATCGCGTACCGGGCGCATGCTGCAGCCGCGTACCGGGATGCTGGCCATTACCCTGCGCAGCTTCCTGCGCTCGTCACGCACGCCGGTCGTGTTCGTGCCGGTGTACATCGGCTACGAGCGCGTGCTCGAAGGCCGCACCTACCTGGGCGAGTTGCGCGGTGCCAGCAAAAAGAAGGAGTCGGTGTTCGACATCTTCAAGGTGTTTGGCGCGCTCAGGCAGCGCTTTGGCCAGGTCTACGTCAACTTCGGTGAACCGATCCGTCTCGCCGGTTTCCTCGATGAGCAACAGCCCGGCTGGCGTGAACAGGATCACGGCCCGCAGTACCGCCCGGCCTGGCTCAACGCCGCCACTACCCGCCTGGGCGAAACCGTGGCCCGTCACCTCAACGAGGCGGCCGCCATCAACCCGGTCAACCTGGTGGCCCTGGCGCTGCTGTCCACCAGCCGCCTGGCCCTTGACGAACGCGCCCTGACCCGCGTGCTCGACCTTTACCTGGCCTTGTTGCGCCAGGTGCCCTACTCGCCGCACACCACCCTGCCCGACGGCGACGGCCAGGCACTGATCGAACACGTGCGTAGCATGAACCTGGTGGCCGAGCAGAAGGACGCCCTGGGCCGCATCCTCTACCTGGATGAAGGCAATGCGGTACTGATGACCTATTACCGCAACAACGTGCTGCACATCTTCGCCCTGCCGGCGCTGCTGGCCAGCTTCTTCCTCAGCAGCTCGCGCATGAGCCGCGAACTGCTGGGCCAATATGTGCACGCGTTGTACCCATACCTGCAGGCCGAACTGTTCCTGCGCTGGACGCCAGAGCAACTGGACGAGGTGATCGACCAATGGCTGGCCGCGCTGGTCGAGCAAGGCCTGCTGCGCCAGGAGAACGACGTGTACGTACGCCCGGCGCCCAGCTCGCGGCAGTTCGTGCTGCTCACCCTGCTCGCCCGCACCATCACCCAGACCCTGCAGCGCTTCTACATGGCCACCTCGCTGCTGCTCAACAGCGGACAAAACACACTCAGCGCCGAAGCGCTGGAAGACCTCTGCGTGATGATGGCCCAGCGCCTGTCGATCCTGCATGGCCTGAATGCCCCGGAGTTCTTCGACAAGACGCTGTTCCGCCACTTCATCCAGACCCTGCTCCAGCAAGGCGTGGTGCATGCAGACGGGCACGGCAAGCTGGGTTATCACGACAAGCTCGCCGAGCTGGCCGAGGGCGTGGCCAAGCGTGTGCTGTCGGCCGAGCTGCGCCTGTCGATCCGCCAGGTGGCCCTGCACCGTGACGATGGCCTGGAAACTTCGACCATCTGACGGTTCATCTACCGGGAAAATCCGCTAAAGTCCCTGGGGTTGGCCACAAGCCAGCTCCAAGGACCTATGGAGATTCCATGAAAAAGCTCTTTATGCTGTGTTGCGCATCCCTGCTCGCAGCCTGTTCCAGCCAAAGCCCATCCACCCAGGCCAGCCTGGACGGCGAAGTCTTCTACCTGCAGCGTATCGCCCTGCCGCCTGCGGCTACCTTGAGCGTGGAGCTGCAGGATGTTTCGCTGATGGACGCCCCTGCCGTGACCCTCGCCCGCCAGGCCGGCCCGGTCAAAGGCAACGTGCCGCTGCCGTTCCACCTCAGCTACGACCCAGCCCAGGTCAAACCCGGCCACCGCTATGCGGTGAGTGCGCGCATCGAGCTGGATGGCAAGCTGCTGTTCATCAATACCGAACACCATGGTGTCATGCTCGACGGCAGTGACCCGAAAACTGTACGCATCAAGGTCGACCAGGTTCGCTGACACCCGTATTCATCTGTTTACAAGGAAAGCTTCATGATCCGCACTTCCCTGCGTTTTTCCACCCTGTGCGCCGGCCTGCTGCTGTCGGCCAGCGCACTGGCCCTGTCGCTGGGCGACCTGAGCCAGAAAGACGCCACTGGCGGCCTGAAAGATACCCTGACCCAGGGTGCGCAGCTGGCCGTCAAGCAGTTGAGCACCCCGGGTGGTTTCAGCAATAACCCCGACGTGCGCATCGAATTGCCGGGCAACCTGGGCAAAGCGGCCAAGGCCATGAAGATGTTCGGCAAAGGTGCACAGGTCGATGCCCTTGAAGCCAGCATGAACAAGGCCGCCGAAGCCGCCGTGCCGCAGGCCCAGGCGATTCTGGTCGATGCCGTGAAGAACATGAGCGTGACCGATGCCAAAGGCATCCTCAGCGGCGGTGACGACTCGGCCACGCAGTACCTGAACAAGAGCAGCCGCGAGCAGATCCGCGCCAAGTTCCTGCCTATCGTCAAGCAGGCCACCGACAAGGTCGGCCTGGCCCAGCAGTACAACAACTTCGCCGGGCAGGCGGTGGCACTGGGTGTGGTCGACGCCAAGAGCGCCAGCATCGAGAACTACGTGACCGAGAAGGCGCTGGACGGCCTGTTCGAGATGATTGGCAAGCAGGAGCAGAGCATTCGCCAGAACCCGGCGCAGGCCGCTACCAGCCTGGCCAAGAAGGTCTTCGGCGCCCTCTGATCCGCAACGCGGCCGCAGTACCCTCGCAGGAGCAGCCTTGTGCTGCGAAGATTCCGGGACAGCAAGATGAATTTTCATTTGCTGCACCGGCCTCTTCGCAGCGCAAGGCTGCTCCTGCAGGGCGGTGAGGTCAGTCAGGTTTTCTTCACCCTGAACCACGCCGCATACAATGCCGGCAGGAACAACAGGGTCAACGCCGTGGCCACGATCAAGCCACCCATGATCGCCACCGCCATCGGCCCGTAGAACACGCTCCGCGACAACGGGATCATCGCCAGCACCGCCGCCAGTGCAGTCAGCACGATTGGCCGGAAGCGCCGCACCGTGGCTTCGATGATCGCCTGCCAACGCTCCATCCCTGCCGCAATGTCCTGCTCGATCTGGTCCACCAGGATCACCGAGTTGCGCATGATCATGCCCGCCAGGGCAATGGTGCCCAGCATGGCGACAAAACCGAACGGCTGGCGGAACACCAGCAGGAACAGAGTCACGCCAATCAGCCCCAGCGGTGCGGTGAGGAACACCATCACCGTGCGCGAGAAGCTGCGCAGCTGGATCATCAGCAGGCTCAGCACCACTACCACGAACAGCGGCATGCCAGCGTTCACCGACTTCTGCCCACGCTCGGAGTCTTCAACCGTGCCGCCCACTTCCAGCAGGTAGCCGTCCGGCAGCTTGGCGCGTATCGACTGCAGGGTCGGCTCTATCTGTTTCACCAGCGTGGCCGGTTGCTCCTTGTCGTAGATATCGGCGCGCACGGTCACCGTGGGCAGGCGGTTGCGGTGCCAGATGATGCCTTCCTCGAAGCCGTACTCCAGGGTCGCTACCTGCGACAGCGCCACGCTCTGACCATTGTCGGTCGGCAACGCCAGGCTGCCGAGGTTACCCAGGTCACCGCGCTCCTGCTGGGTGCCGCGCAACAGGATCTCGATCAGCTCGTTGTCCTCGCGGTACTGGCTGACCGTGGTACCAGTCAACGAGCTTTGCAGGAAGCTGGCCAGGTGCGCGGTGCTCACGCCCAGGGCGCGGGCGCGGTCCTGGTCGATTTCGAGGAACACAGCCTTGCTGGGTTCTTCCCAGTCCAGGTGCACGTTCACCACATGCGGGTTCTCGCGCACCCTGTCGGCCACTTCGCGGGCCAGCGCACGGGCCTTCTCGATGTGCTCGCCGGTGACCCGGAACTGCACCGGGTAACCCACGGGCGGGCCGTTTTCCAGGCGCGTGACGCGGGCACGCAAGTCGGGGAATTGCTGGTCCACGGTGCTGATCAGCCAGCTGCGCAGGCGCTCGCGGTCCTCCATCGACTTGGCCAGCACCACGAACTGGGCAAAGCTGGCTGCAGGCAGCTGCTGGTCCAGCGGCAGGTAGAAGCGCGGCGAGCCGGTGCCCACGTAGGCCACGTAGTTATCGATACCGTCCTGCTGCTTGAGCAGTGCCTCCAATTGCTTGACCCGCTCGGCGGTATTGGCCAGCGAGGCGCCTTCGGCCAGCTTCAGGTCAACCATCAACTCCGGGCGCCCGGAGGCAGGGAAGAACTGCTGGGGCACGAAGCGGAACAGCAGGATACTGCCGACAAAGGCCGCGATGGTCAGCAGGATCACCGTCTTGCGCCGCCGCACGCACCACTCCACCACCCGCCGCACACGCTGGTAGAAGGGCGTGGCGTAAGGGTCTGGCGCGTGGCCGTCCTTGCCATGACGCGCAGCGTGCAGCTTGGCCAGGTCTGGCAGCAGGCGCTCGCCCAGGTAGGGCACGAACACCACCGCCGCCACCCACGAGGTCAACAGGGCGATGGTCACCACCTGGAAGATCGAGCGGGTGTATTCGCCAGTGCTGGAAGCAGCAGTGGCGATGGGCAAGAAGCCTGCTGCAGTGATCAGGGTACCAGTAAGCATCGGGAAGGCAGTGCTGCTCCAGGCATAGCTGGCTGCCTTGAGCCGGTCGTAACCCTGCTCCATCTTGATCGCCATCATTTCCACGGCAATGATCGCGTCGTCCACCAGCAGGCCCAGCGCCAGCACCAGCGCACCAAGGGAAATCTTGTGCAGGCCGATGCCGAAATAGTGCATGGCGGCGAAAGTCATGGCCAGCACCAGCGGGATGGCCAGCGCCACCACCAGGCCGGTGCGCAGGCCCAGCGAGAAGAAGCTCACCAGCAGCACGATGACCAGTGCCTCGACCAGCACCTGGACAAATTCGCCCACACCGGCCTTGACCGCCGCAGGTTGGTCCGAGACCTTGCGCAACTCCATGCCAGCCGGCAGGTTGCGCGCCACGCGCTCGAACTCGCCTTCCAGGGCCTTGCCCAGTACCAGGATGTCGCCGCCGTCCTTCATCGACACGGCCAGGCCAATGGCATCCTCGCCCATGAAGCGCATACGTGGCGCGGGTGGGTCATTGAAGCCACGGTGCACTTCGGCCACATCGCCGATGCGGAACGTGCGGTCACCTACGCGGATGGGGAACTGGCGAATCTGCTCCACGCTGTCGAAGCGCCCGCTCACCCGCAGTTGCAGCCGCTCGCTGGGCGTCTCGAAGAAGCCGGCGGTGCTCACCGCGTTCTGTTCCTGCAGGGCCTGCTGCACGGCCTCCAGGGGTACGCCGAGGGTGGCCAGCTTGAGGTTGGACAGCTCGATCCAGATTTTCTCGTCCTGCAGGCCCACCAGCTCGACCTTGCCCACATCCTTGACCCGCTGCAGCTGGATCTGGATGCGGTCTGCGTAGTCCTTGAGCACCGCGTAGTCGAAGCCCTTACCGGTCAGCGCATAGATATTGCCGAAGGTGGTGCCGAACTCATCGTTGAAGAACGGGCCCTGGATCTCCGGTGGCAGGGTGTGGCGAATGTCCGCGACCTTCTTGCGGATCTGGTACCACAGCTCGGGGATGTCCTTGGAATGCAGCGAGTCGCGGGCCATGAAAGTGACTTGCGACTCGCCGGGGCGCGAGAACGAGACAATCTTCTCGTACTCGCCGGTTTCCATCAGCTTCTTCTCGATACGTTCGGTGACCTGGCGCGACACTTCCTCGGCGCTGGCGCCCGGCCACAGGGTACGAATGACCATGGCCTTGAAGGTGAATGGCGGGTCCTCGCTCTGGCCGAGCTTGGTGTAGGACATGGCGCCAATGGCCGCCAGCAGGATCATCAGGAACAGGACGATCTGGCGGTTGCGCAGCGCCCAGGCAGAAAGGTTGAAACCCATCGGGACTTACTCCTTGGCCGTCAGCTTCACTACACGGTTGCTGCGGTCCACAGGGCGTATTTCCTGGCCCTCACGCAGTACATGGCCACCGGCGGCGACCACCCAGTCACCGGCGGCGAGGCCTTCGAGCACTGGCACACTGTCGCTGCCATAAGCCCCCAGACGCACCTCGGCCCGCTCCAGGCGGCTGTCCTTGTTGACGCGCCACACATAGGCCTGGCCGTTTTCCGCTGTAACCGCTGACAGCGGCACTGCCAACGGGATCAGCCCATCATGGGCGATGAACACCCGGGCACTCTGGCCCAGCTCCGCCGGCGTGGCGGCCGAAGTAAAGGCGATGCGCGCAGCAAAGGTGCGCGAGCGGGGGTCGGCGGCCGGTGACAGCTCGCGGATACGCCCCTGAAAGCGCGCTTGCGGGTGTGACCACAGCTCCACACTGACCGGTTGCCCCACGGCAAAGCGGGCGAACTGCTGCTCCGGCAGGCCGATCACCACTTCGCGCTCGCCATCGGCGGCCAGGGTGAACACGGTTTGCCCGGCGGCAACCACCTGGCCCACTTCTACCTGACGCTTGGCAACCACCCCGGCCTGCGGCGCGCGCAGCACGGCATATTCGGCCTGGTTGCCAGCCACGTCGAACTCGGCCTTGGCCTGTTTCAGCCGGGCAAGGCCGGCGCGGTACAAATTCTCGGCATTGTCGAACTGGGAATGGCTGACCATCTGCCGGTCCAGCAGCTTCTGGTAGCGGTCACGCTCGGCGCGCACCAGCGCCAGGTTGGCCTCGGCAGCCGCCATCTGGGCGCGGTTGGCTTCCAGTTGCAGGCGCACGTCCTGCGGGTCCAGCTCAGCCAGCGGCTGGTCGGCCTTGACTCGCTGCCCCTCCTCAACCAGACGCTTGGTGACCTTGCCGCCAATGCGGAAGGCCAGGTCCGGCTCGAAGCGCGCACGTACTTCGCCGGGGTAGCTGTCGGCAGCCGCTTCGGCCGGCTGCGGCTGCACCACCAGCGCCGGGCGCGGCGCGGCAGGCGGGGTGGCTTCCTGACCGCATGCCGTCAGTAGCAACGCGGCAACGGCGGGCAAGGCGATGGACAAGGCATGGCGCAACATGATGAATCCTTTCGCGGAGGGCACTTCGAATATTTGTACTGGCGAGTATATTAAGTCAGGTTAGCGATGCCGGGAAGGGTTTGCGGTGGTTTTTCCAGGGGTACGGCTGAAGTCTTTTTGGCGCCTTGGAGATCGAGCGCCGCCCGCACGGCGCATCCGCCATACGTGTGGCAGATTGGTGGGGTGCCAAGCAGTCCTGAGGCCAGGGCTGCGCGGGTGGTCATGAAACAGTGATCGCAAGCGCAGCGCGTACATTGTGGGAGCGGGTTCACCCGCGAACACCGGCGAAGCCGGTGCCATGCACCGCGTCGTATTCTTCGCGGGTAAATCGGACCGCCGCACCGCCGCTCCCACAGGGATTTGCGTCGGTGTCGAGGATAGCGCTATATCTGTGGTGTTCGGTTTGTCGGGGGTGGTGTCGACACCTCGCTGACGCCTGAGCGACGGCATCACTGGCGGACAACTGTCCGCTGGCAGACAGCAGGCAATGTGACCTGGTTTTAGCCGGATCGCGCCCGACCCGTTAAGATGGTGATCCTTAAACCAGATGCAGACCACAATGCCCAACGACGCACCCATCGGCCCAGGCCGGCCAAAGGACCTGGTCAAGCGCGAGGCGATTCTCGAAGCAGCCAAGGCCCTGTTCCTCAGCCTTGGTTACGCCAACACCAGCATGGATGCGGTCGCTGCGGCGGCAGGTGTTTCAAAACTTACCGTGTACAGCCACTTCACCGACAAGCAGACCCTGTTCTGCTCAGCGGTCATGGCCACCTGCCAGATCCAGCTACCTGACCTGCTGTTCGAGTATCCCGAGGGGGCACCGGTGGAGGAGGTATTGTTGACCATTGCCCGTGGCTTCCAGGCACTGATCAGCAGCGACGAAGCGGTCAAGCTCAGCCGCCTGATCATGGCCCAGGGGAGCCTGGACCCAAGCTTTGGCGAGTACTTCTACGAAGCCGGCCCCAAGCGCGTGCTGGCAGGGATGGAAGCGCTGCTGCGCGGGGCCAATGAACGCGGGCTGCTGCGTATCGACAACCCGCTGCGTGCGGCGGAGCACTTCTTCTGCCTGGTCAAGGGGGCACCGGATTATCGCTTGCTGCTGGGGTGCGCGGGGCCGCTCCAGGGCGAAGAGGCCGAGGCACATGTGCGCGAGGTGGTGAGGGTGTTCTTGCGGGCGTTCAAACCCTGATATCTGGATGCCTGTGCGGCCTCTTCGCGGGTAAACCCGCTCCCACTGGTACTGCACAGGATTCAACGCCAAGTCGATCCTGTGGGAGCGGGTTTACCCGCGAAGAGGCCAGCACAGATATAACGAAATTCAGGCCTTCAAGGCTCTCTTCGGGTAAATGTCATACCGGCTCGACTTGCCTTCCAGGCTATGGCTCGGCTTCGGCCCGTCGATGATCGGCGCCTTGCGCGGGCGCTTCACCACCACCCGGTGGCTGGCCAGCGCCAGGGCTGCTTCGAGCAGGGCCGGGGCATCCAGGTCGTCACCCACCAAGGGCCGGAACACGCGCATTTCCTTTTTCACCAGGGCGCTCTTGTCGCGGTGCGGGAACATGGGGTCGAGGTAGATGACTTGCGGCGCCTCCCCTTCCCAGGCGCGCATACGCTCGATGGCGTTGCCGGTCAGCAGGCGCATGCGCCCGACAATCGGGCCCACCTCGTCATCCGAGCGCGCCCGCGCCAGGCCATCTTCCAGCAGCGCGGCAATCAGCGGCTGGCGCTCGATCAGGGTCATCTGGCAGCCCAGGCTGGCCAGCACGAACGCATCTTTGCCAAGGCCTGCCGTGGCATCCAGCACTTGTGGCCGCACGCCTTGGGCAATGCCCACGGCCTTGGCAATCATCTGCCCGTTGCCACCACCAAACTGGCGCCGGTGCGCGGCCTGGCCTTCGACAAAGTCCACCCGCACCGGCCCTGGTGCCTGCGGCCCAAGCTGCTGGATCTGCAAACCCTCGGCGCCCACCTGCACGGCGAAGCCGGCGCTCTCGTCCTGTAGCGGCAGGCTTAGGCGTTCAGCCCACACCTTGGCCTGCTCCGCATACTCAGCCGACATCGCCTCGACCCTGATACCCGTGCCTTGCTCTTCCATCGTCCACACCTAAAAAATCAAACCAAGCCTTAATGAATCAGCAGCCACGGCCGATACAGGCAATATCCCGCTATTCTGCCAGAGCACAACGCGCGCGACTGCCATGTCAGATACTCTTCCTATCGGCTTGACCTATTTGTCGCCTGTCGGCAACTACAGTCAGCACAACACCCAGGCACTCGGGGGCGTCAGCCACCTGTGGCAGGATTTCTTTGCCCGGGCCATGGCCGAGCAGCAGGAAGAGCCCGTAGACAGCGTCAGCCAGTCGTTCGTGCAGTACGACCACGACAGCGGCGAACCCATCGGCGGCGCCCGTGCGCTGGCCCTGATCGACGCCCAACGCGCCTGCCCGGTGCTGGACACCGAGGTAACACCGCCCGAGCCGCTGTTCTTGCCCAAGGCAGAGCTTGAAGCCAGCCTGCTGCCGCCTGCGCCTGAGCCGTTCAGTGCCATGGAACTGATTGAACAGCAGCGCCAGCTCGACACCAGCAACAGCTGGATGCGCCCGGTGGTGATGAGCCAGGGCCATCCGATTGCCGAGCCCGGCCCGGGCCCCGCCCCGCGGTCGTTGTTCCTGCCCATTGCCGAGTTCGAGACCAACCTGCTGGACCCGGCACCCGAACCGTTCGACGAGGCCACCCTGGCCAAACAGCAAAACGACCTGGAGTTCGACATCCACTGGGCGCGCCCGGTGGTGCTGAACAACGTGCGCGTTCACGCCTGAAGCTAACGGCAGATCTGCCAGCGCCCCATGTCCAGGTGGAAGTGATTGTGGTGCGCGGCGTTGTAATCCGGCCCCAGTACCGTGCTGAAGCTCTCGCAAGCCGCCTGCTGCACCTGCCGCAAGAACTCTGCCTTCTGCCCGCCCGCCTGCCAGTCACGCGCCAGCACGATGCGCCGGCCGTCCTGCAGGCGAAAACCGCTGATGTCCAACGCATTGGCGGTAGCGTGCTGGCTCAAGCGGCCCTGCTTGCGGTGGTAGACATTGCGACAGGCGAAGCTGCCCAGGTGATCGACCTGGGTCACCGGTTGGCCCAGCACCCGCTGCGCCACCGGCTGCAAGCCATGGTTCTCGAACAGCGCGTAGGCCACCGCCAGCGGGCAACTGGCCAGGAAGCTGCTGCTGAGCCGCGCCTGCCCGCCCTCGATGCGCCACACGTTCTGCAACGGGCAGTTGGCCGCAGCCGGGCTGTCGGCTTGCGCCCGGTAGCGCAGCTGGCTGGTTTCCAGTGCCTGCCGGCACAAGGCCGGGTCATCGCGCAGGCGTGAAAGCTTGTACGGCGTCAGCAGGTTGGGCGGCTGACGCACATCCAGCGGCGCCCAGGGGTTCCACACGGCAGGCAGGCGCCAGCCGAAGTGCCAGGCCAGGCCGGCCAGCACCAACAGGCCGGCCAGCAGCGCCAGCATTGCCCGCATCAGCGGCGGAACAGGTCGTTGAGCTGGGCAAACGGCAGTGCCTGCTCACCGTAGCCGAACGTACCCTCGTTGCGAATCTCCAACGCAGCACGGTGGAAGGCCCCCAGCGCGGCACGGGCCAGCGACGAGCCGACGCTGATGCGGCGCACGCCCAGGTCCTGCAACTGGTTCACGCTCAGTGGCACACCCGCCATGCCCATCAATACATTCACCGGCCGCGGGGCGACCGCCTGCACCACCGCACGTACTTCCTCGACGGTGCGCAGCCCGGGGGCATAGAGCACATCGGCGCCGGCCTCGGCATAGGCTTGCAGGCGCAGGATGGTGTCGTCGAGGTCCATGCGGCCATGCAGCAGGTTTTCTGCCCGGGCGCACAACGTAAACGGGAACGGCAGGCTACGCGCAGCCTGCACGGCGGCGCGCACGCGCTCCACGGCCAGCCCGAGGTCATAGATGGGCGCATCACTGCGGCCACTGGCATCCTCGATGGAGCCACCTACCAGGCCGATTTCGGCAGCACGCAAGATGGTCTGGGCACAATCTTCAGGCATGTCGCCGAAACCGTTCTCAAGGTCCGCGGCCACCGGCAACGCAGTGGCGTCGACGATCTCGCCGGCATTGTCCAGGGTATCGTCCAGGCTCAAGGCGCCTTCGGCGTCTGGCCGGCCCAGGCTGAACGCCAGGCCAGCACTGGTAGTGGCCAGCGCCTCGAAACCCAGGCTGGCAAGCAGCTTGGCGGAGCCGGCGTCCCACGGGTTGGGGATGACGAACGCGCCTTCGCGCTCGTGTAAAGCCTTGAAGGCTTCGGCTCGCAGGGTTTGCACATCCATGGTTCAACCTCCGGCAGTCAGGGAAAGGTCAGAGTAAGCCCAGTTGTTCGACCTCGGGCGCGCGCGGCAATTCCGGCAAAGGTGCAAGACCTGGCAGGCGTGCCATCAGGCGTTGATGGAAATGCCGGGCCAACGCCGCAGCCAGGCGATTGTCCGAAGTGTGCAGGAAGATATAGGGGTTGCGGCCTTCCTCGATCCAATCGGCGATTTTTTCTACCCAAGGGCTGAGGAAGGTGTGATTGGCCTCCAGCTCCGGATGGCCGATGAAGCGCACCTGTGGGTGCTGGCTGAAGGCCGCAGGGCGTGGTGGTACCTTGGGCTTCTTCGACTGCGCATGCAGCACGGCAGGGTCGCGCGAGGTGCAGCTGAACAACGCCCGCGGGTCCAGGCAGATGCGCTCCACGCCGCGTTCGTGCAGCAGGCGGTTGAGCAGGCGTTCTTCTTCACCCTTGGCGAAGAAGGCCTGGTTACGCACTTCCACGGCCACCGGCAGGCCGATCTCGTCGAGGAAGTGGCAAAGCTCGCCCAGGCGCGCCGGGCCGAACTTGGCCGGCAACTGCAGCCAGTACGGCGAAACGCGCTTGCCCAGCGGGGCCATCAGCCGTGTGAAGTCGAAGGCAGGCTCCAGTTGATCACGCAGGTCACCCTCGTGGCTGATGTCCCGGGGAAACTTGGCGGTGAAACGGAAGTGCCCGGGCATCACCTGCGCCCAGCGGGCAATGGTGCCGGGAGCGGGGCGTGCATAGAAGGTGGTATTGCCCTCGACGGCGTTGAACACCTGGCTGTAGAGGCCAAGCATTTCGTTACTGGTGGCGTCGGCGGGATAGAGGTAGTCGCGCCAGGCGTTTTCGCTCCAGGACGGGCAACCGAGAAAATAAGGCAGTGGTGGTGGACTCATCCACTAAATGTACAGGTCGAGCCCCAGTACTTCCATGTCCCAGTCGGTGAAACCGGCGGTGCTCAGGTAGCTGGCCAAGGCAGTGGCGGTGCGCCGGTCACGGGCGCGGGGGAAGACCATGTCCTGCTGGCGGGCTGGCAGGCCACCGCTGCGGCGGCGGGCGGTGGCCTCCACGGGGGCGCCCTGGCTGTCTTCAATCAGCTCGGCATCATCGATGGCCTCGTCACGCGCCGGTGCCTTGCGCGGGGTGCGCTTGACCGGGTAGGACTGCGAAGAGAAACCGTCGATACGCATGGCATGAGCACTCAGGACCAATGATGGCAATTTAGCAGCATCAGGGTTCCGTCGCTAATGCTTGACTGATAACTGGACCACAGATCGCGCAAAAGGTTTTAGAGTGATCGGCGATAACCGACGAACAGCACTCAGTGCTTCTTGGGCGTAGCTACATTATCGCGCAGATATACCGGTTGCGCCTGCTCGGCAACGATTGCCTCATCACGAGCCCAGGCGAAGGTAGCCAGGCTGAGAATGTCCAGCGCATTGGGCAAGGCGCCAGGGTTGCTGGCCGCCACCTGTACCGCCAGGCGCTCGGCATAGCCCCATCCGGTACCGGCACCGAACCACTCGCCACTGCTGCCCGCCGGCAGCGCTACCTGTTCGGGCGGCAACACCGCCTCGCGGCCGACCAGGCGCATTTCGCCGGCCGTGGCCTGGTAGCAGCCCCAGTACACTTCATCCATGCGCGCATCGATGGCAGCCGCCACCTGCTGCACGCCCTGCTCGCGCAAGGCACCCTGGGCCAGCGCGGCCAGGTTGGACACCGGCAGCACCGGGCGCTCCAGCGCGAAGGCCAGGCCCTGGACCACACCAATGGCAATGCGCACGCCGGTGAAAGCGCCCGGGCCACGGCCAAAGGCGATGGCATCCAGTGCATTCAGCGCAACGCCGGATTCGGCCAGCAACTGCTTGATCATCGGCAGCAGCTTCTGCGCGTGCTGACGCGGGATCACCTCGTAATGGCTGGTTACCTTGCCGTCATGCAGCAGCGCGACGGAACAGGCTTCGGTGGCGGTATCCAGGGCCAGCAGGGTGGTCATCGAACGGGTATCCAGGTGCGAATGAAAAGAGCGGCAGTATAGAGCAGCAGCGGCGTTGTGTCCCGAAGGGGCGCAGTGCGGCCTTTGAAGGTGGCCTGGCGCGGTCCCTGTAGGAGCGCCAGGCCGTGGATCGCAGGCCGGAAACGACAACGGCCCGCTAGCGGGCCGTTGTCGGGGGGCGTCAGGCGCTGATCAGCTCAGGGCTGCCAGGACCTTGGCAGTGATGGCGTCGACCGAACCGACACCTTCAATGTGGCTGTACTTCGGCTTGCCGGCATTGGCGGCCGACAGCTTCTGGTAGAACTCCACCAGCGGCTTGGTCTGGGTGTGGTAGACCGACAGGCGATGACGAACGGTTTCTTCCTTGTCGTCGTCGCGCTGGATCAGGTCTTCACCAGTGACGTCGTCCTTGCCTTCCACTTTCGGCGGGTTGTACTGAATGTGGTAGGTACGGCCCGAGGCCAGGTGTACGCGGCGGCCAGCCATGCGGCCGACGATTTCTTCGTCGTCCACGGCGATTTCGACCACGGCGTCGATGTCGACACCGGCAGAGACCATGGCTTCGGCCTGCGGGATGGTGCGTGGGAAGCCGTCGAACAGGCAGCCGTTGGCGCAATCAGGCTGGGCGATGCGCTCCTTGACCAGGCTGATGATCAGCTCGTCGGAGACCAGCTGGCCGGCATCCATGACTTTCTTCAGTTCCAGGCCCAGCGGGGTGCCGGCCTTGACGGCGGCACGCAGCATGTCGCCGGTGGAGATCTGTGGAATACCGAACTTTTCGGTGATGAACTTTGCCTGAGTACCTTTACCGGCCCCGGGAGCTCCCAGCAGAATTACGCGCATCTTGTGCTCCTCAAATTTTTTTATGAAATTCAATGGATTCGGCAACCAGGGCCAAGTCCGGAAAATCGGGTATGACCATAAAACGGTCAGAAGGCTGCTCAAGATACACAGCGCCCGGCAGCCATACAAGCGTCCCAAAGTTGCAGGAATGCGCCACTTGTGCCCGACCGGGCAGGTGGTTGCGCCCGGCGCAACCACCCTCCCCTCACCCGTGCATGGCCTGCACGCCACTCACCCCTGCTGGCTTGGGCACACCTTCAGCCGGTATTGCGCAGCCCGGCGGCAATACCCGCCACGGTCACCAGCAAGGCCTGCTCCAACGGGCTGTCCAGAGCGGCTTCGCGGCTGCGCGAGCGGGCCAGCAACTCGGCCTGCAGGCGGTGCAGCGGGTCCAGGTAGGTGTTGCGCAGGCTGATGAATTCCAGCGTCTCGGGGCTGTGCGCCAGTAGCACCTGCTGCCCGGTCAGCCCCAGTACCACCTGGCAAGACTGCGACAATAGGTCGCGCAGGTGTGCACCTAAAGGAAGCAAGTCCGGTTGCACCAGACGTTCGTCGTAGGCCTCGGCTATTTGCGCATCGGCCTTGGCCAGCACCATTTCCAGCATGTCGATGCGGGTACGGAAAAACGGCCACTGCTCGCGCATCTGTGCCAGCAACTCACCTTGGCCACGGGCCAAGGCATTGCTCAGCGCGGTTTCCCAGCCCAGCCAGGCCGGCAGCATCAGCCGGGTCTGGGTCCAGCCGAAGATCCATGGGATGGCCCGCAGGCTTTCGATCCCGCCTGCCCGGCGCTTGGCGGGGCGGCTGCCCAGCGGCAGGCGCCCCAGTTCCTGTTCTGGCGTCGACTGGCGGAAGTACTCGACGAAATCGGGGTTGTCGCGCACCACACTGCGGTACGCCTTGACGCCATCAGCAGCCAACTGGTCCATCACCTCGCGCCAGGCCGGTTGCGGGGGCGGCGGGGGCAACAGCGTGGCTTCGAGCACAGCGGCCAGGTACAGGTTCAGGTTTTGCTCGGCGATGCCCGGCAAACCGAACTTGAAGCGGATCATTTCGCCCTGCTCGGTGGTGCGGAACCGCCCCGCCACCGAACCCGGTGGCTGCGACAGGATCGCTGCGTGGGCCGGGCCACCGCCGCGCCCTACCGTACCGCCCCGGCCGTGGAACAGCAGCAGTTCGACCTGGTGTTCGGCGCAGATGCGCACCAGGTTTTCCTGGGCCCGGTACTGCGCCCAGGCCGCCGCCGTGGTGCCAGCATCCTTGGCCGAGTCGGAGTAGCCGATCATCACTTCCTGCGGGCCGCGCAGCCCGGCCCGGTAACCCGGCAGGCCGAGCAGGCGCTGCATCACCGGCCCGGCGTTGTCCAGGTCAGCCAGGGTCTCGAACAGCGGTACCACACGCATGGGGCGGGTCAGGCCGGCTTCCTTGAGCAACAGTTGCACCGCCAGCACATCCGAAGCGGCACCGGCCATGGAAATGACATAGGAGCCCAGCGAGGCAGCGGGCGCGGCGGCGACTTCCCGGCAGGTGGCCAGCACCTCGGCGGTGTCTGCCTGCGGCCTGAAGTGTGCGGGCAACAGCGGGCGGCGGTTTTTCAGCTCGGCCTGAAGGAATTCGATGCGGCGATCTTCATCCCAGTCGGCATAGCGGCCCAGGCCCAGGTAGTCGGTGATTTCGGTCAGCGCGTCACGGTGGCGGGCAGCGTCCTGGCGCACGTCCAGGCGGCCCAGGAAAAGGCCGAAAGTGACGGCGCGGCGCAGGCAATCGAGCAACGGCCCTTCGGCGATAACGCCCATGCCGCATTCGTGCAGCGACTGATAGCACAGCTCCAGTGGCGCAATCAGGTCGCGGTTATCCACCAGCACCTCGGCGCTGGCCGGCTGGCTGCTGGTCAAAGCGGTATGCGCCCATGCACGCGTCGCCCGCAGGCGGTCGCGCAGTTGCTTGAGCACGGCGCGGTAGGGTTCGGCACTGTCGCCCACCCGTTCGCGCAACGCGTCACTGGCCTGCTGCATGGACAACTCGGCGGCCAGTGCATCGATGTCGCGCAGGAACAGGTCGGCGGCCATCCAGCGCGCCAGCAACAGCACTTCCCGGGTAACGGCGGCAGTCACATTGGGGTTGCCGTCACGGTCACCGCCCATCCACGAGGCAAAGCGAATTGGCGCGGCCTCCAGCGGCAGGCGCAAGCCGGTGGCATCCAGCAGGGCCTTGTCGACCTTGCGCAGGTGGCTGGGGATGGCGTGCCACAGCGAATGCTCGATCACCGCGAAGCCCCACTTGGCTTCGTCTACCGGCGTCGGCCGGGTGCGGCGGATTTCTTCGGTGTGCCAGGCCTCGGCAATCAGCCGGCGCAAGCGTTCACGCACCTGATGGCGTTCGTCCGGGGTCAGGTCACGGTGGTCCTGGGCAGCCAGCTGGCCGGCGATGGCGTCGTACTTCTGGATCAAGGTGCGACGGGCCACCTCGGTGGGGTGCGCCGTAAGCACCAATTGGATGTCGAGCTTGGCCAGTTGCCGGGCCAGGGCATCGTTGCTATGCCCGGCCTGCTTCAGGCGCGCCAGCAATTCGGGCAGCACACGGGCCTCGAAGGGTTCGGCCTGGCCGGCGTCGCGGCGGCGGATCAACTGGTACTGCTCGGCCATGTTGGCCAGGTTGAGGAACTGGTTGAAGGCCCTGGCGACGGGTAGCAAGTCTTCTTCGGCAAGGTCGGCCAGGGTCGAGGTCAATTGCTCGCCGGGGCCGCGGCGGTCGGCCTTGGCGCTGTGGCGGATGTCTTCAATTTTCTGCAAGAACGCATCGCCATGCTGCTGGCGAATGGTTTCGCCGAGCAGCTCACCCAACACATGGACATCTTCACGCAAACGCACATCGATATCAGTCATCGGCCCTCTCTCCGTCGCATCCCTTTCAGGCTCCACGCGATCCCTGTGGGAGCGGGCATGCCCGTGAACACCGGCGCAGCCGGTGCCAGGCACCGCGTTTTGATTCTTCGCGGGCATGCCCGCTCCCACAGGCACTGCATCTGCACTGAAGAGTGCCCCCAGCCGAACGCCAATGGCAAGCCGTGATCAGCCAAAGCAAACTAAAGTGAAAGCAAGCACTCCCATGCAATGCAGCCTTAGCAGGCGTCAACAGAGGTCATCATGAAAATCCGTGAACTCGCCCAGCACTGGGAACAGAATGCCGCCGGCACTCTCAGCCGCACGGGCCATGTATTGCACCTGGACCTGGAGTCCGAGGCGCGCCTGGCCGCGCTGATCGACATGTACCCCAAGCGGACCGCCGAGGAACTGCTCGGCGAACTGGTGGCGGCCGCCCTCGAAGAGCTGGAAGCCAGCTTCCCCTATGTGCAGGGTCACCAGGTCATCGCCACCGATGAAGAAGGTGACCCGCTGTACGAGGATGTCGGCTCTACTCCGCGCTTTCTGTCCCTCTCGCGACAGCACCTGCACAGCCTGAGCACCACCGACGACGATAGCGAAAGATAACCACCCGCCCCACCGTTCCGGGCCTCGGCAAGGCCCGGAATACCGCCTTTGCCTGCGAAAGTTCCAGGCAAATCGCGCTGACCGATCAGTCAGAAATAATTCCTCGTTCAGTGCACTTTTTTCTGAACCATTCCAAAAACGGTCGAGTCGGAGCCAATAGCCATCACGCTAAAACCCTGCACACTGCCCTCGTGCACCGTTCAGCTGAAGCGCGCGGTTTTGTCAGGGAATAAGCGATGGACTGCTACGGACATCGTCGTAATCAGGAGTGATCCAATGGAACTGACCACCATGAAGACCCGCACTAGCAAACTGTCATCCACTCATGTGCGCGGGTTCAAGCTGGCCGCGCTGGCCCTGGGCAGTAGCCTGGTCCTGGCCGGCTGTGCGGGCAACCCGCCTACCGAGCAGTATGCTGTCACCCAGTCCGCCGTGAACTCCGCCGTGAGCGCGGGTGGCACTGAGTTCGCCGCCGTGGAAATGAAAGCGGCCCAGGACAAGTTCAAGCAAGCCGAAATCGCCATGCACGACAAGAAGTACGACGAGGCCAAGCGCCTGGCCCAACAGGCCGAGTGGGACGCCCGCCTCGCCGAACGCAAGGCCCAGGCGGCCAAGGCCCAGAAGGCCGTGCAGGATGCCCGCCAGGGCGTTCAGGACGTACGTGAGGAAGGCCTGCGCAGCGCTCAGTGAGCCCTGCACCGCCAACCTTAGCCTTCGCACACGATCAAAGGATGAACACTATGCGCAATTACGTCATGATTCCCGCCCTGCTGGCCCTCAGCGTTGGTCTTGCTGCCTGCTCGCACGACCCTAACGCCAACCTGGAATCGGCCCGCACCAACTTCTCCTCGCTGCAGAGCGATCCGCAATCGAGCAAGGTCGCGGCACTGGAGACCAAGGACGCCCAGGACTGGCTGAACAAGGCCGACAAGGCCTACATGGACCGTGAAGACCAGAAGAAGGTCGACCAACTCGCCTACCTGACCAACCAGCGTGTTGAAGTGGCCAAGCAGACCATTGCCCTGCGCACCGCCGAAGGCGAGCTGAAAAACGCCTCGGCCCAACGCGCACAGGCCAAGCTGGATGCCCGCGACGCGCAGATCGCCAAGCTGCAGGACAGCCTCAACGCCAAGCAGACCGACCGCGGTACGCTGGTGACCTTTGGCGATGTGCTGTTCGACTTCAACAAGGCCGAGCTCAAGAGCAACGCCTACCCGAACGTCACCAAGCTGGCCCAGTTCCTCCAGGAAAACCCGGAGCGCAAGGTGATTGTCGAGGGCTACACCGACAGCGTCGGCTCGGCCAACTACAACCAGACCCTGTCCGAGCGCCGCGCCAACAGCGTACGCATGGCACTGGTACGTGCCGGCGTAGACCCGGCGCGCATCGTCTCCCAGGGCTATGGCAAGGAGTACCCGGTAGCGGACAACGGCAGCAACTCGGGCCGTGCGCAAAACCGTCGCGTGGAGGTGACCATCTCCAACGACAACCAGCCAGTGGCACCCCGTTCGGTGAGCCAGGTTCAGCGGTAAGGCTGGCTAGCTGAAAAAAAAGCCCCGCGCTCGACGTGGGGCTTTTTTTTGCCTGTACCGGCCTCTTCGCGGCTAAAGCCGCTCCCACAGGTATTGCCCCCCCCGAAACTGAAGCGGTCCCTGTGGGAGCGGCTTTAGCCGCGAATGGGCCGGAACAGGCGCTGAAAAGGTTGGCTCACTTCACCTGCTGCGGGGTTTCCTCGCCCATGCAGCGCACCGCACGCTTGCGGTTGTCCACCAGCACGCCGGTCAGGCCTTTCTGCTCGGTGTCGAACAACACCAGCACGCCATCGACGCACTGGGCCACTTGCGGCGCCGGGTCCAGCGAAACCTTGTAGTCCTCGCCCGGGATGGTCTTGAGCATGGTGAAGTCCTGCAGCAACAGGGCATCCTCGGGTTTGGCGAAATGCAGGTAACCGTAGTACCACAAGGCCCCCACCGTCACGATGATGCTGCCGACGCCGGTCAGGATCAGCGGGATGGCGTTGCGTTCTTCACTCATTGCTTGTTCTTCTCGTCAGGGAAATTGGGCACTTCGGCAAGCCGCCGCAGGCCGTTGAAATGGCTAGGGTCGTCGAGGAAACGCAGCATCACCTGGCGCCATGTGGGGTCGGCGAAGGTCTGCACGTGGCCACCGCGGGTCAGTTGCAGCACCCGCGGAGGTGGCGCGTGCTGGTACAGGCGAATACCGTTGTCCATCGGCACCAGGTTGTCGTCGATGCTGTGGAAGAACAGCTTGGGCGGGCTGCTCAGTTGCTCGATCGAACGGATTGCACTGTCGCCGTCCGGCACCAGCCACGACAGCGGCACCTGCAACGGCCAGGTCATCCACGACGTGCTGAGGGCAAAGCGCCCGACTGAACGGTAACTGGCCGGTACGCCATCGAACACCAGGGCACTGAAGCGCTCGCGCTGCTCGGGGTGGGCCGCCAGGTAATGAATGGCCATGGCGCCGCCAAGGCTTTGCCCCAGCAGCACCAGGGGCTTGCCCTTTACCTCGGGCGCCTGGTCCAGCCAGGCCATGGCGGCGGCGATATCTTCGTACACCTCTGGCAGGCTTGGCGCCCCCTGCGACAGGCCATAACCGCGGTAATCGATCATCAGCACCTGATAGCCCTGCTCCGGCAGCCAGTAGCTGCCACCCAGGTGCCCCGGCAGGTTGCCGCCGTTGCCGTGCAAGTGCAGTACCGTACCTTTGACCTCGACCCCGGCCTTGGCCGGCAACCACCAACCGTGCAGGCGGATGCCATCAGTTGTGGTCAACGTTACATCGCGGTACGCCAGCTTGGCCCGCTCAGGCGTAAAGGCCTGCCCACGCTCGGGGTAGAACAGCAGGCTGCTGCAGCCGCCAAGGCCCAACAGGACCAAGCCCAGGGCCAGCAGGCGGCAGCACTCAGAGAATGTTCGCGTAGTCGGCTTCAATACGGTCCAGGCTCAGGTGGTTGAGGAAGTTGGAGAAGCACATCCAGGCCGACAGCGCGTTAAGGTCGCGGAACTGCTCGGGCAAGTACTTGGGCGGCGCAACCAGGCCCTCCTCCACCAGCTGGCGCAAGGTACGCATGTCTTCCAGGGTGGTCTTGCCACAGAACAGCAACGGGATCTGTTCGAGCTTGCCCTTCTTCACGGCCAACTGAATGTAGTTGTAAACCATGATGAAGCCCTTGAGGTAGGACAAGTCCTTGGTGAATGGCAGGCCATTGGGCACCGAACCGCGGAACACCCGGCTGGCGTTGCTGTAGCTCTGTGCCATCTCGAAGCCTTGCCCACGGAAAAAATCGAACACCTGGAGGAAATCGGCGCCCTCCTCGACCATGTGGATGGCGCGAGTGCGGTTGGTGAGCTTGCGCAGCCGGCTGGGGTAGGAGGCGAAGGCAATCACTTCCATGAGGATGGCCAGGCCTTCCTGGGTCACCGTCGACGAGGGCGGGCCCTTGGCCAGGAAGGTGCAGATCGGCTGGTTCAGGCCATTGAGCGTGGTACCGACATGCACCAGCCCTTCGTGCACCTCCAGGGCGCGCACGTCGCGGGCATTGAACATGGCATCGGCGCGCACCTTGATGTAGTCGGCACCGGCCGCGGCATCGGCGACGATACCGTCGGACTCGAACACGCGGATGGTTTCCTCGGCCTCGCCGAACACCTTGTTCAGCCGGCGCTGGAGGATCTCCACCGCCTCTTTGGCGGTGAGGTTCTTCGGCTCGTCCTTCAGGTCGCCCCGGCCATCGATATTGTTGAGGTAATCCGACAGCATCAGACCGAGGTCGGCCAGGGTCGGGTCACCGGCATGGAAGGCGTCGGAGGCAGCGCCATACAGCTCCTGGGAGATCAGGCCGAAGTCCTCGGTACCGCGCGCTTCGAGCATGCGCACCACCATGCGGTACTCACGGCACATGCGCTTCATGATCTGCCCGACCGGGTTGAACTGACCTAGCTGGCGGATGATGTCACGCTCGATGCCCTGGAACTCGGCCTTCACCGCGCCGGAGTCGAACGATAGCGGGCGCGACTGGTAATAGGCACGGTCGACGGCCGGCGGCTCCTTGCCCTTGGCTTTGAGGAAGCCCTGACGAATGTTTTCGTCCCATTTAACCGCGTCCAGGACCCGGATCGGGGTCTGCGCCGCAACGATGCGGTCTGACAGGGCGCGGATGGTTTGCTGGTATTCGTCCACTGGGGACTCCTTATTGCAACAATGAGCCAAGCCTTGTGTTGCCTGTGCTGGCCTCTTCGCGGCTAAAGCCGCTCCCACAGGGACCGCACAGGTCTCAAGCCTGGTGCAGTACCTGTGGGAGCGGCTTTAGCCGCGAAGAGGCCGGCACAGGTAACTACTTGCCAGTCCGCTGGAACCGCGCCACTTCGACGAACAGGTCGGAGTTGGCCGGGTCGTCCAGGTACGCCAGCACCCGCGCCGAGGGGCTATCGATCAGCACGCCGTCGCCGTTGTCTTCAGGCACCTCGGTGCTGCGCCCGGTCAGTTCCTTCTTGTCCACCGCCTGCTGCACCTGCTCGACATCCAGGTTGTAGACCACCAGCTCCTTGCCCTCGACGATGTCGAAACCGCCGATCAGGAAGTTGCCTCCCAGGCGTTTGGGCACGCCGGCCGACAGGTACCAGCGGTTGCCGTGGCGCGACACGGTGAACACGTATTCCTCGGGGGCCTTGCCCTTGGCCGTGGCCACCGCCTTGTAGGCACCGCCGCCGCTGCGGCTGATGGTCAGCTTCAACGGCTCGCCCCAGGCGTCCTTGCTGCTCCACTTGCCGAGCAGCGCCTTGGGCGCCGCCTGGTTGCTGGGCAAGGGCTCATGGAAGGTCACCAGACAACCGCCCAGCAGCAGGAATGACAGAGTCAACAACACCACACGCCAGGCTTTCATCAGGTTCTCCTTGAAAAATCGGTCTCGGCTCAGGCCGATGCCAGCACCAGCTGCAGGTATCGGGTAAGCATAGCGAGCATCTGCCCATCGGCTTGCGCGTTCGCATCCTTGAGCAGGCCCTGATATTCCATCTGCTCGATAATCGCCGTCAACATCTGGGCGTCCTGTTCTGGTTGTCGCGACCCCACCACCTGCAGCAATTGACGGGTGCCGTGCAGCAGGATCTGCTCGTGGGCACGCACCAGCTCAGCCAGGCGTGGGCACAGCAGCGCCTCTTGGCGGAAGGCCTGTTCGGCCATCAGGAAGTCGCGGCGGTTCAGCAGTTGCCGCTGAACATAGTCGGCAGTCATGCGCGCCACTTCGTCAGCCAGCCGCGCCCGTGCCGCCGGGCTGCCGTCACCCTGGGCCAGCAACTGGCGCAGTACCACTTCGGTGTTGGCCCACAGCTTGGCCATGTAGGCGGCACTACGCTCGACATACTGGGCGAAGGTATCGGTGAGCAGGTCCTCGATGTCCTTGAAGTAGTAGGTGGTGGCCGACAGCGGCACAGCGGCCTCGGCGGCCACCGCACGGTGGCGCACACCGCGCACGCCATCGCGCACGACGATACGCATGGCGGCGTCGAGGATCAGCTGGCGGCGCTGTTCGCTGCCTTGGCGGGCAGTCTTGCGGCCTTGGTATTGCACGTTTTCGGCGACGGCGGTAGCGATGCCGGCGGCGCCTTGATCAGGCATGGCGGGTGTCACAGGGCATACCTCACGGTTCAAGTCATCTGCGGCCTGCACTGGCCTCATCGCCGGCAAGCCAGCTCCCACGGGCCCGCACCATAGTCAGGACCTATGCAGCACCTGTGGGAGCTGGCTTGCCAGCGATGGAGCCAGTACAGACAACATAAAGCTTCAGGCAAGAAAAAGCCGCCTCGAAAGGCGGCTTGTTCAATTCACTCAGGCCTGTGGACGCATGTGCGGGAACAGGATCACGTCGCGGATCGACGGCGAGTTGGTCAGCAACATGACCAGGCGGTCGATGCCGATGCCTTCACCGGCGGTCGGCGGCATGCCGTACTCCAGCGCACGCACGAAGTCGGCGTCGTAGTGCATGGCTTCGTCGTCACCAGCGTCCTTCTCGGCCACCTGGGCCAGGAAGCGCTCGGCCTGGTCTTCGGCATCGTTGAGCTCGGAGTAGGCGTTGGCGATTTCGCGGCCACCGATGAACAGCTCGAAGCGGTCGGTAACGGCCGGGTTGTCGTCGTTGCGACGAGCCAGCGGCGACACTTCGAACGGGTACTCGGTGATGAAGTGAGGCTGCTCCAGCTTGTGCTCGACCAGCTCTTCGAAAATCATCACCTGCAGCTTGCCCAGGCCTTCGTGGCCCAGCACCTTGGCACCGGCCTTCTTGGCGATGTCGCGGGCGCGGTCAACGTCCTGCAGGTCGGCAGCGGTCAGTTCCGGGTTGTACTTGAGGATCGAGTCGAACACCGACAGGCGCACGAACGGCTCGCCGAAATGGAACACCTTGTCGCCGTAAGGCACGTCGGTGCTGCCCAGTACCAACTGCGCCAGCTCGCGGAACAGTTCCTCGGTGAGGTCCATGTTGTCGTTGTAGTCGGCGTAGGCCTGGTAAAACTCGAGCATGGTGAATTCGGGGTTATGACGCGTCGAAACACCTTCGTTACGGAAGTTGCGGTTGATCTCGAACACTTTCTCAAAGCCGCCCACCACCAGGCGCTTGAGGTACAGCTCCGGCGCGATACGCAGGAACATGGCCATGTCCAGGGCGTTGTGGTGGGTTTCGAACGGCTTGGCCGCCGCGCCGCCCGGGATGGTTTGCAGCATCGGCGTCTCGACTTCGAGGAAGTCACGCTCGGTGAGGAACTTGCGAATGTGCGAGATCACCTGCGAACGCACACGGAAGGTGTGGCGGGTTTCTTCGTTGACCATCAGGTCGACGTAACGCTGGCGGTAGCGCTGTTCGGTGTCGGTCAGGCCGTGGTGCTTGTCGGGCAGCGGGCGCAGCGACTTGGTCAGCAGGCGCACGTTGGTCATTTCGACGTACAGGTCACCCTTGCCGGAACGTGCCAGGGTGCCTTCGGCGCTGATGATGTCGCCCAGGTCCCAGGTCTTGACTGCGGCCAGGGTTTCTTCCGACAGGGTCTTGCGGTTGACGTAGACCTGGATGCGACCGGTCATGTCCTGGATAACCATGAACGAGCCACGGTTGAGCATGATACGGCCGGCAACCTTGACCGGAATCGCGGCTGCTTCCAGCTCTTCCTTGGTCTTGTCCGCGTACTGTTTCTGCAGGTCGTTGCAGTAGCTGTCGCGACGGAAGTCGTTGGGGAAGGCGTTGCCTTTGGCGCGCTCGGCGGCAAGTTTTTCCTTGCGCAGGGCGATCAGGGCATTTTCTTCCTGTTGCAGGTCTTGCGAGTCGGTCTTGAGGTCGCTCATGTCGTCACATCTTCCATCAGGGAATTCATTGCCCTCGCCCGCAGGCGAGGGTCTTTCAGCAGGAGTGAAGCTTACAGGCCCTGTTTCAGGCTGGCTTCCAGGTATTCGTCGATATCACCGTCGAGCACCTTGTTGCAGTCGCTGCGTTCAACGTTGGTACGCAGGTCCTTGATCCGCGACGCGTCGAGCACGTACGAGCGGATCTGGTGACCCCAGCCGATGTCCGACTTGCTGTCTTCCAGCGCTTGCGAAGCGGCGTTGCGCTTCTGCATTTCCAGCTCGTACAACTTGGCCCGCAGCATTTTCATGGCGGTGTCCTTGTTGGCGTGCTGGGAGCGTTCGTTCTGGCAAGCCACCACGGTGTTGGTCGGCACGTGGGTGATACGTACCGCGGAGTCGGTGGTGTTCACGTGCTGACCACCGGCGCCCGAGGAGCGGTAGGTGTCGATACGCAGGTCGGACGGGTTGATGTCGATCTCGACCTTGTCGTCGATCTCGGGCGACACGAATACCGCCGAGAACGAGGTGTGACGACGGGCGCCGGAGTCGAACGGGCTCTTGCGCACCAGGCGGTGCACGCCGATCTCGGTGCGCAGCCAGCCAAAGGCGTACTCGCCCTTGATGTGCACGGTAGCGCCTTTGATGCCGGCGACTTCACCTTCGGAAAGCTCGATGATGGTGGCGTCGAAACCGCGCTTGTCGGCCCAGCGCAGGTACATGCGCAACAGAATGTTGGCCCAGTCCTGGGCTTCGGTGCCGCCGGAACCGGCCTGGATGTCCAGGTAGGCGTTGTTCATGTCCATCTCGCCGCTGAACATGCGGCGGAACTCAAGCTTCGCCAGGGCTTCTTCCAGGCGCTGCAGCTCGGCGGTCACGTCCTCGACAGCGGCTTCGTCTTTTTCTTCGACGGCCATGTCCAGCAAGTCGCGGCAGTCGTTCAGGCCACCGGACAGTTCATCCAGGGTTTCGACGATCTGCTTCAGGGCAGCGAGCTCGCGGCCCAGTTCCTGGGCGTATTCGGGCTTGTTCCAGACGTTTGGGTCTTCCAGCTCGCGATTGACTTCGATCAGGCGGTCATGCTTGTGATCGTAGTCAAAGATACCCCCGAATGGACTGGGAACGCTCGGTGAGGTCCTTGATGGTGTTCAGAATCGGTTGGATTTCCATGGGCGCGCGGCTCTCGTACGAATTCGGTGAAAAGCCCGCGAGTATAACCGAGTCCGCGGCACGGCGGCAGACCCGCCGGGCGGTCACATTCGCAGAACGTATCACCGCCCTTGCAAGAGCGGCCTTGCGCAGTCCATCGCGACACAAGGCCGCTCCTAAAAGGGGCCGTGCACCGTTTCTCAGGCGATGCCGACTTGGTTACGCCCGCTGTTCTTGGCCTGGTACAAGCCTTTGTCCGCCGCCGAAATCAGTTGCCGGCAGTGGCTGCCCACGGCCGGGGTATGGGTGGCCAGGCCGATGCTCACGGTCAGGTGCGAGTCGGCCACCGGGGCGCTGTGCGGGATGCCAAGGCCGAAAACGGTCTGACGCAGCTTTTCAGCCACCAGGCGTGCCCCGCCTGGCGAGGTGTTGGGCAGCACCAGGGCAAACTCCTCGCCGCCATAGCGGGCCGGCAGGTCGGTCGGCCGCGAGCATGAGCCACGAATCGCCTCGGCCACCTGGCGCAAGGCCTCGTCGCCGGCCAGGTGGCCGAAGCTGTCGTTGTAGGCCTTGAAATAGTCCACATCGATCATCAGCAACGACAACTGCTGCTGTTCACGCATGGCGCGCCGCCATTCCAGCTCCAGGTACTCGTCGAAGTGGCGGCGGTTGGACAGCCCGGTCAGGCCATCGGAGTTCATCAGCCGCTGCAGCATCAGGTTGGAGTCGAGCAACTGCTGCTGGCTGACGCGCAGGGCGCGGTAAGCCTCGTCGCGTTGCAGCAGGGTAAGGTAGGAGCGCGAATGGTAGCGAATGCGCGCTACCAGTTCGATGGTGTCCGGCAGCTTGACCAGGTAATCGTTGGCCCCGGCGGCAAACGCCGCGCTTTTGACCAGCGGGTCCTCCTTGGTCGACAGTACGATGATCGGGATGTCCTGGGTGGCCGGGTTGTTGCGGTATTCGCGTACCAGGGTCAAGCCGTCCAGGCCAGGCATGATCAGGTCCTGGAGGATGACCGTGGGCTTGATGCGCATGGCCTGGACCACCGCCTGGTGCGGGTCGGCACAGAAGTGGAAGTCGATGTTGTCTTCATTGGCCAGACCACGCCGCACCGCCTCGCCGATCATGGCCTGGTCGTCGACCAGCAGCACCATCGCAGAGTTTTCGTTGGTGGTGGCAAAACCTTCGATCGGTAAGTCATTCATACCTGTTCACCCGATCACTGCCGTTCTGGCGGCGTGATTCAATACATTTCGTCATTTTGCGAAAAAGTCCATCAAGCGCCCGGCGATGCGTTCCAGCGGGCGAATTTCCACTGCGGCATCGATTGCCGCGGCGGCCTTGGGCATGCCGTACACTGCGCTGCTGGCCTGGTCCTGGGCAATGGTCAGAAACCCCTGCTGACGCATCAGCTTCAGGCCCTGGGCGCCGTCGCGCCCCATGCCGGTGAGCAGCACGCCCACCGCATCGCCATTCCAGTAACGTGCCACGCTCTCGAAGAACACATCGATCGAGGGCCGGTAGATTTCATTGACAGGTTCGGCAGTGTAGGCCAGTTGGCCATTTTGTAGCAGGCGAATATGGTGGTTGGTGCCGGCCAGCAATACCTGGCCCGGCTGCGGCGGCTCGCCTTCACGGGCCAGACGCACCGGCAGGCCGGCTGCGCTGCTGAGCCACTCCGCCATGCCGGCAGCAAACACCTGGTCCACATGCTGGACCAGCACGATGGCCGCCGGAAACGCAGCAGGCAAGCCCTTGAGCAGCACTTCGAGGGCTGCCGGGCCACCCGCCGACGAACCGATCGCCACCAGCCCGCGACGCTGCGAGGCCTCACGCAGCGGTGTAGCCACCGGCCTTGCCGCTGGCGTGCGCTGCTGGCCGACCAGCCAGCCGATATTGAGGATTTTGCGCAGCAGTGGCGCCGCCGCTTCGCGGGCATCGCCAGCGCCCAGTGCCGGGGTGTCGACCACGTCGAGGGCGCCATGGCCCATGGCTTCGAACACCCGGTGCACGTTCTGCTTGCGGTCGACCGTGACGATGACGATGGCGCAGGGGGTTTCGGCCATGATCCGCCGCGTGGCCTCCACGCCGTCCATGACCGGCATGATCAGATCCATCAGGATCAGGTCCGGCAGTTGCTCGGCGCAACGCTGCACCGCCTCGGCGCCATTGCTGGCCACCCACACCACCTGGTGCGCAGGCTCCAGGGCGACCGCCCGACGCAGCGCCTCGACGGCCATAGGCATGTCATTGACGATGGCGATCTTCATCCCTGAGCACCTCCGATCAGCTCCACCACAGCATCCAGCAACGCATCGTCGTGGAAACTGGCCTTTGCCAAATAGTAGTCGGCGCCTGCATCCAGGCCACGCCGTCGGTCTTCCTCACGGTCCTTGTAGGACACCACCATCACCGGCAGCGACTGCAGGCGCTGATCGCGGCGTACCAGGGTCACCAGCTCGATGCCGTCCATTCGCGGCATATCGATGTCAGTGATCAGCAGGTCGAAGTCCTCGCTGCGCAGGGCGTTCCAGCCGTCCATGCCATCTACCGCCACCGCCACATCGTAGCCACGGTTGCCCAGCAGCTTGCGTTGCAGCTCGCGCACGGTCAGCGAATCGTCGACCACCAGGATGCGCTTGCGCACCACACCACGGGCGCCGCTGCTCCCGCGTTCGACGCGCTCCAGGCTGCCGGTACTGAGCAGTTTCTCCACCGAACGCAGCAGGTCTTCGACATCGACGATCAACACCACCGAGCCGTCATCGAGCAAGGCGCCGGAAGAAATGTCCTGCACCTTGCCCAGCCGTGGGTCGAGCGGCATCACCACCAGTACCCGCTCACCTATCAGCCGCTCCACGGCCACGCCGTACAGTTGCTCGCGCTCACGGATCACCACCACCCGCAGGCTGCCGTCTTGCGCCTGGCCGGCAGGCCGGTTCAACAACTGGCTGGCCGCCACCAGGCCGATAAGCCGGCCTTCGTGCCAGAAATGCTGACGCCCTTCGATCTGCACGATCTGCTCGGTGGTCACTTCCAGCGTGCGTTCGATGTGGGCAAGCGGGAAGGCATAGGCCTCGCCACCCACCTCGATCACCAGGCTGCGCACCACCGACAGGGTCAATGGCACCTGCAGATGGAAGCGACAGCCCTGACCCGCCACCTGGGTCAGCTCGATGGAGCCGCGTAGCTCGCGGATCATGTGTTGCACCGCATCCAGCCCCACGCCGCGCCCAGATACCTCGGTGACCTTGTCGCGCAGGCTAAAGCCGGGCAGGAAAAGGAACGTCAGCAGTTCTGCATCACTCATCCGCGCCACCGTGTCGGCAGGCGACAGGGCGCGCTCGACGATGCTGCTGCGCAAGCGCTCCAGGTCGATGCCGGCACCATCGTCGATCAGTTCCAGGCTGAGCATGCCGGCCTGGTGCGAGGCGCGCAGGCGAATCACGCCTTCCTCTGGCTTGCCCGCCAGCAGGCGACGCTCCGGCAGCTCGATGCCGTGGTCAACCGCGTTGCGCAGCAGGTGGGTCAACGGTGCTTCAAGCTTTTCCAGCACATCGCGGTCGACCTGGGTCTTTTCCCCCTCTACCGCCAGCTGTACCGGTTTGCCGAGCGAGCGGCCAAGGTCTCGGACCATACGGCTCTGGCCGGTCAGCACATCGGCGAACGGCCGCATTCGGCAGGCCAGCGCGGTGTCGTACAACAACTGTGCACGCTGGCTGGCCTGCCAGCCGAATTCGTCCAGATCGGCGGCCTGCTGCTGCAGGATCTGCTGGGTTTCGGCCAGCAGACGCTGGGTTTGTGCCAGGGCTTCGAGCACCTCGCTGCCCTGGCCACTGTCCTCCAACTGCATGCGCAGGCCATCAAGCGCCTGCATACCCTGGCCATGCATGCGCTTGAGCCGCTGCAAGGTGGCCAGGTAAGGTTTGAGCCGCTGGGTTTCCACCAGCGACTTGCTGGACAGGTCGAGCAGGCTGTTGAGGCGGTCGGCGGTGACCCGCAGCACCCGCTCGGCACCTTCGCCGCCGCGTTTGCCGGCCTTGCGGCGCGGGGCAGGTTCGGGGTCGGACTCCAAAGCATCAAGTGGCAACGCCACAGGCTCGGCTGGCAAGGTTGCCAGCGGCAAGTCTGGCAGCACGGGCACTGGCGGCGGCACGGCAGGCATGGCCACAGCCCCTGGGTCGAGCAGGCTGGCCATTTGCGCCAGGAAGACGGGCAGGGTCGCCTGCGCCCCGACGTCGCCCGGTGTGGCGATACGCATCAGCAGGTCGGTGCCTTGCAACAGCGCGTCGATGTGCTCGGCACTCAGGCGCAAGCGGCCCTCCTGTGCCGCCACCAGGCAGTCTTCCATGACGTGGGCGACGCTGACGCCGGCATCCACCCCAACGATGCGCGCCGCGCCCTTCAGCGAGTGGGCGGCGCGCATGCAAGCCTCAAGCTGGTCAGCCTGGGTAGGGTTGCGTTCCAGCGCCATCAGGCCGGCGCTGAGGACCTGGGTCTGCGCCTCTGCCTCCAGGCTGAACAGTTCGAGCAACGATGCGTCGCGCATTTGCTCTGGGGTCATGACAGGCTCCGCTGCACGGCAGACAGTAAGTGTTGATCGTCCAGCACCCGCACGCTGCGGCCGCGCCACTGCAGGACTGCGGCGGTAAAGCGCGTGGCGTCCTGGCCGCTGCCCAGCAGCAGTGGGTCTAGCCGGTGAATACCGTCGATTTCCTCAACGGCCATCACTACCGGCCCTCCCTCGGCCGCCAGAATCAGCATGCGTGGCATGGCCCGACCGCTGCGTTGCTCGGCGGTGTCGGCCTGCACACCCAGCAAGTCAGCCAGTGACAGGCACGGCACCAACGCACCGCGCACATTGGCAACCCCCTGCAGCAGCCGCGAGCGCTGATGCGGCAGCGAATGCACGGCCTGCATCGGGGCGATCTCGGCCAGGCTGGCGGTGGCCAGCGCCAGCCACTCTTCGCCCAGGCGGAACAGCAGCATGGAGCGGCCGGTGTTTTCCTCCACTGGCTGCGCCGGGGCAGCCTGGTGGTCCTGCATCAGCGCGTAGCGGTCAAGCAGCCGGGTGGCCGAAGCCGCATACACGTCGCAGTTTCGGCAGTGGACATGCCGCTCCAGCAGCGGGCACTGCTTGTCGCCGTGCACGCCAATGCGGTTCCAGCAGTCGTCGATGTGCGCGTCATCTTCGGCCAGCAGCTGCATCGCCATTTCACCCTTCATCGTTCAGGCTCCCTGCCAACCCGTGCAGCGCGGTCCTGCAGGCGCCGGGCACCGGCCAGGTCACCTTGGGACGCCAACAAGGCCGCCAGGTGTACCAGCGCCTCGGGGTGCTGCGGCTCCAGGTACAGGGCTTTGCGATAATGGGTCAGCGCCTGCTGCGCATCGCCTTCGGTATCACTGAGCAGCCCCAGCCAGTAGTACACCTGCGCCGACGGCGCGAACTGGCCCAGGTAGCGCTGGCATTCGGCACGCGCCTGCTCGCTGGCGCCAGCGTTGGCAAGCCGGGCGATGCTGGCCAGCAGCTCGCTCGCGCCCTCACGCGCATGCTCGCGGGCCGGCGCTGGCTTGGGCGCCATCGGCAATACACGCAGCGGGCGCGGCAGCGGCGCGCCGGGTGGCGGATAACTCGCCGTGGCCAGCGGCGGTAGGGTGCGCCGCGCGGGTTGCACGGGTGGCACTGCCAACGGGGCATTGCCACCCTCCTGGCGCACATAGGCAAACGACTGGGCGATCCCTAGCGGGCGCATGCCCAGCCGCGCCAGCAAGCTGCCTTCGGCCGGGCCGATGAACAGCACACCCTGCGGATGCAGCAGGCGCTTGAGCACCTCGAATACACGCTGCTGGGTCGGCACGTCAAAATAGATCAACAGGTTGCGACAGAACACGAAGTCGTACAGGCCGTCGCGGCTGGCCAGCGCGGGGTCGAGCACATTGCCCACCTGCAGGCTGACTTGCTGCTGCACCCGACCGTGCAGGCGGTGGCCTTCATCGAGGGCATCGAAGTAGCGCTCGCGAAAGCCCAGGTCGCTGCCGCGAAACGCATTGCGCCCATACACGGCCTGCCCGGCCTTGGTCACCGAGCTGGGGCTGATATCCATGCCATCGATCAGAAACGTCCCAGGCGCAATGCCCGCGTCGAGCAAGGCCATGGCCAGCGAATAGGGTTCCTCGCCGGTCGAGCATGGCAGGCTGAGCAGGCGCAGTGGGCGGGCCCCGGCCAGTTCGGCCAGGCGCTTGTGTGCCAGGCTGGCCAGGGCGGTAAAAGACTCCGGGTAACGGAAAAACCAGGTTTCCGGGACGATCACCGCCTCGATCAACGCCTGTTGCTCATCCGCCGACTGCTGCAGGCGCAGCCAGTAATGGTCCAGGTCGACGGCGCCCACGGCCACGCAACGCTGACGCAGCGCGCGCTCGACCATGGGCGCACCTACCGACTCAACGTCCAGGCCGATGCGCTCGCGCAAGAAGCGGAAGAAACGCTGTTCGTTCATGTCGGCATCCCTGTCGGCTCATCCCTGTACAGCAGGTGGTGCACGGCATCAGGCAGCAGATCGTTGACTTCGATGCGCTGCAGCAGGCCCTGCTCATCCTGGCGTACCGGGCCCAGATACGGGGCTTCGCCGCTGTCCACGCCATAAGGCTGGAACTCGTCCGGGTGGCAACGCAGGGTCTCGGTGGCCTGCTCCAGGATCAGGCCGAGTTGCAGGCTGCCACGATAATGCACCAGCACCAGTCGCGTACTGGTGCGCTGCGCCGCCGGCTGACCGAAACTCAGCGCGGCAAGGTCGATCACAGGAACCAGATGGCCACGATGGGCGAGGATGCCCGCGACCCAGGCAGGTGCCTGGGCAATCGGCTTGAGCGGCTGGCGCGGCAGCACCTCGATCACCTCGTGCACGCTCAGGGCAAAGCGCTGTTCCCTGAGGCGAAACTGCAGGTACAACGCGCCCTTGGCGTTGTGCGCGGATGCGGCGTGCGGTGGCAAGTCGTTCATCGCGTTCAGACTTTGAAACGCGACACGCCGCCACGCAGGCCGGCGGCCACCTGGCTCAATTCATCGATGGCAAAGCTGGCCTGTCGCAGCGACTCGACGGTCTGGGTACTGGCATCGCTGAGCTGCGCCAGCGCCTGGTTGATCTGCTCGGCACCGGTGGCCTGGGCCTGCATGCCTTCGTTGACCATCAGCACACGCGGCGCCAGGGCCTGCACCTGGTGAATGATCTGGCTGAGCTGCTCGCCCACCTGCTGCACCTCGAACATGCCGCGGCGCACTTCTTCGGAAAACTTGTCCATGCCCATGACCCCGGCAGACACCGCCGACTGGATTTCACGCACCATCTGCTCGATGTCGTAGGTGGCCACGGCGGTCTGGTCAGCCAGGCGGCGCACTTCGGTGGCTACCACGGCAAAGCCACGCCCGTACTCACCGGCCTTTTCCGCTTCGATGGCGGCGTTGAGCGACAGCAGGTTGGTCTGGTCGGCAACCTTGACGATGGTCACCACCATCTGGGTGATGTTGCTGGCCTTTTCGTTGAGGATGCCGAGTTTGGCGTTGACCAGATCCGCAGCGCCCATCACCTGGTGCATGGTCTCTTCCATCCGCGCCAGCCCCTGCTGGCCAGAGCCGGCGAGGCTGGAAGCCTGATCAGCGGCGGAGGTGACTTCGGTCATGGTGCGCACCAGATCACGCGAGGTGGCGGCAATTTCCCGTGAGGTGGCGCCGATTTCCGTGGTGGTGGCGGCGGTTTCGGTGGCGGTGGCCTGCTGTTGCTTGGACGTGGCGGCGATCTCGGTCACCGACGTGGTGACCTGCACCGACGAACGCTGGGCCTGGGCCACCAGGTTGGCCAGCGCCTCGGCCATTTCGTTGAAGCCACTTTCGATGGCGCCGAACTCGTCCTTGCGGTCCAGGCTCAGGCGCATGCTCAGGTCGCCGGAGCGCAGCCTGTCGAGGGCATGCACGATACGCTGCATGGGGGCGGTGATGGCACGCATCAGCAGCAGGCCACAAATGGCGGCCGCGACAATTGCCAGCAGCAGCGAAACCACCATGCTGCCTTTGGCCGTGCTGACGGCGCTGACGATCTCGCTGGTCGCGGAATCGGCAGACGCCCGATTGAATTCGATCACTTCATTCAGGTGCTTGCGCCCTTCCACCCAGGCCGGCGTCAGCACCTCCATGATCAGCCGTTCGGCTTCGGCGTAGTTGCGCTGGCGGTACGCATCCAGCACCTGATTGACGATCCTGAGGTAGTTCTCCTCCAGTTGCACGAAGCTCTCGAAGCGGGTCTGGTCGTCTTTGTCCTGGATGGTGGCCTGGTAGCTGGCCATGTGCTGTTTCAGCCTGTCTTCGAAGCTTTTGAACAGCTCCATGTCGGCCGAAGTGATTTCACGGTGGTTGGACAGGCCCACCAGTTGCTGGCTGGTGACGTAGCTGTCGACCCAGGCGCTGCGGATCATCGAGCTGTAGTAGACCCCGGGAATGCTGTCGGTCCCCACTGCCTCCTCGGCGGTTTCGATGGCCACCAACCGCGAGTAGGCGGCCACGATCATCAGCAGCATGATGGCGATGATCACGGCGAAACTTGCCAGGATCCGTTGGCGCAAGGTCCAGTTCTTCACATTCAGCCCTCAGGAATTCTCAACGAGCGGGAAAAATCGCTGAAGTATAGCCCAGAGGCCTTACACATTTTCGGGTGAAGTGAGGGGTAAACAGGCATCCCTGCTGATGGACATGCCACTGGGGCTGCTTGCAGCCCTTCGCGGGCACGCCCGCTCCCACAGGTTTCACCAAAAGACTGAAGGTTGCGCTGACCCTTGGGAGCGGGCGTGCCCGCGAAGGGCCGCACAGCGGCCCCACTGCGCTCAATCACTGGTCTGCGGCTATCCGTACCTGGCTTTCCAGCTCTCGGCGCAGGGCTGGGTCCAAACGCAGCTGGCGGGCCAGTTCGTCCAGGTAGGCACGCTCCATGAAGTTTTCCTGGTCGACCATCATCACGCTGGCCAGGTACATCTCGGCGGCCATTTCTGGTGTTTGCGCGGCGCGGGCCACTTCGGCCGGGTCAAGCGGTTTGTTCAGCTCGGCATGCAGCCAGTGCTGCAGTTCACGGTCGCTGTCCAGGCGGGTAAATTCGCCCTCGATCAGCGCCCGTTCGCGCTCGTCGATATGGCCATCGGACTTGGCCGCCGCTACCAGTGCCCGCAGCACCGCCTGGCTGTGCTGCTCGACCTGGGCAGGCGGCAGGCGGTCGACGGTTTGCGGTTCGGCTGCGGCCCCCTGCTGATTGGCCTGCCAGTTGCCGTAGGCTTTGTAGGCCAGCACACCCAGCGCAGCCAGGCCGCCGTAGGTCAGGGCCTTGCCGCCGTACTTGCGGGCTTTCTTGCTACCGAGCAGCAGGCCCAGGGCGCCCCCACCCAACAGGCCGCCACCGGCACCGGACAACAGCCCGCCAAGCCCACCGCCAGCGCTGCCGGACTTGTTGGCGCCCCCCTGTTTTTCGAGCATCTGCTGGCCGGATTTGAGGAGTTGATCAAGCAAGCCCCGAGTGTTCATTCATGTGTCTCCACGCAAGAAGATTCAACCGCCAGAGTAAGGCTTGGCAGAACGCACGCCATCGCGGATTTGCTTCCGGATGTTGCATTGGCTGGCAAAAAGCCAACTAGACTCGATATCGCCAATACCTCGCGCGATCGCACTACGCTTATAACAATTGCTTCACGGCTTGCTTGATGACTGCCCCGAACAAGATCTCCAAAAAGAGGGAACACCATGTCAGTGCACAAGACCGCATTGCTCGGCGCCATGACCGGTGCCGTGCTGGCCAGCGCCAGCCTGCAGGCTGCCGAACCGCCCAAGGCCCTGGGGCCCGGCGAGGGGCGCCTGGATATCGTTGCCTGGCCCGGCTACATCGAGCGCGGTGAAAGCGACAAGGCCTACGACTGGGTGACCGGCTTCGAGAAGGAAACCGGCTGCAAGGTCAGTGTGAAGACCGCCGCCACCTCGGACGAGATGGTCAGCCTGATGACCAAGGGCGGTTATGACCTGGTCACCGCCTCGGGCGATGCCTCGCTGCGGCTGATCGTGGGCAAGCGCGTGCAGCCGATCAACACCGCCCTGATCCCCAACTGGAAGAACATCGACCCGCGCCTGCAGAACGGTGGCTGGTACGTAGTCGACAAGCAGGTGTACGGCACCCCCTATCAGTGGGGGCCGAACGTGCTGCTGTACAACACCAACACATTCAAGCAGGCCCCTACCAGCTGGGGCGTGGTGTTCGAGCCGCAGAACCTGCCCGACGGCAAGCCGAACAAAGGCCGCGTCCAGGCCTACGACGGGCCGATCTACATCGCCGACGCGGCGCTGTACCTGAAGTCGACCAAGCCAGAACTGGGCATCAAGGACCCTTACGAGCTGAACGAGGAGCAATACCAGGCCGTGCTGGAACTGCTGCGCCAGCAGCAACCGCTGATCCACCGTTACTGGCATGACGCCACCGTGCAGATGAGCGACGTGAAGAACGAAGGCGTGGTCGCCTCCAGTTCCTGGGGCTACATGGTCAATGGCCTGAAGGCCGAGAACCAGCCGGTGGCCTCGACCATTCCCAAGGAAGGCGCAACCGGCTGGGCCGACACCACCATGCTGCACAGCGAGGCCAAGCACCCCAACTGCGCCTACAAGTGGATGGACTGGTCGCTGCAACCTAAGGTGCAGGGTGACGTAGCGGCCTGGTTCGGTTCGTTGCCGGCGGTGCCGGCAGCGTGCACCGGCAGCGAACTGCTGGGCGCCGAGGGCTGCAAGACCAACGGGTTCGACAATTTCGACAAGATCGCCTTCTGGAAAACCCCGCAGGCCCAGGGGGGCAAGTTCGTGCCGTATAGCCGCTGGACCCAGGACTACATTGCGATCATGGGTGGGCGCTAAAAGTTACTTGGCCTGCATTGGCCCTATCGCCGGCAAGCCAGCTCCCACAGTGTCTGCAAAGGCCCCAGCCTTGTGCAGGACTGGTGGGAGCTGGCTTGCCGGCGACAGGGCCAGGGCAGGCAATACATAGACAACTGAGTACAGCCTATGCCCCTAGCCGTCCAGTTCACCCAGGTTTCCCGCACCTTCGGCGAGGTCAAGGCTGTCGATCAGGTCAGCATCGACATCATCGATGGCGAATTCTTCTCGATGCTCGGCCCTTCCGGCTCGGGCAAGACCACCTGCCTGCGCCTGATCGCCGGCTTCGAACAACCCACCAGCGGTTCAATCCGTATCCACGGTATCGAAGCCACTGGCGTGCCGCCCTACCAGCGCGACGTCAACACCGTGTTCCAGGACTACGCGCTGTTCCCGCACATGAACGTGCTGGACAACATCGCTTATGGCCTGAAAGTGAAAGGTGTGGCCAAGGCCGAGCGCCACGGCCGCGCCGAAGAAGCCCTGGCCATGGTGGCCCTGGCCGGATATGGCGCGCGCAAGCCGGCGCAGCTGTCCGGCGGCCAGCGCCAGCGCGTGGCCCTGGCCCGCGCCTTGGTCAACCGGCCACGGGTATTGCTGCTGGATGAACCCTTGGGCGCGCTGGACCTGAAGTTGCGCGAACAGATGCAGGGCGAGCTGAAAAAACTGCAGCGCCAACTGGGCATCACCTTCATCTTCGTCACCCACGACCAGACCGAGGCCCTGTCGATGTCCGACCGGGTCGCGGTGTTCAACCGCGGCCGTATCGAACAGGTCGACACCCCGCGCAACCTGTACATGAAGCCCGCTACCACCTTCGTCGCCGAATTCGTCGGCACCTCCAACGTGGTGCGTGGCGAGCTGGCCATGCAGCTCAACGGCAGCCCGGCGCCCTTCTCCATCCGCCCCGAGCACATCCGCCTGGGCGAGCCGGTGGTGACCAGCCATGAAGTGCAGGTCAGCGGCTTGTTGCGCGATGTCCAGTATCAGGGCAGCGCCACACGCTTCGAGCTGCAACTGGAAAGCGGCCAGCTGTTGGCGGTGAGCCAGGCCAACGACCGCTGGCAAGCGCAGCCCCAAGTGTGGCAGCCCGGGCAACGGGTGCTGGCACATTGGCCCCGCGAGGCCATGACGGTGCTGCAGGAAACCGAGGCCCGCTGACATGAGCACTCTGCGCAACCTGTCCAACCTGCTGTACCGGCGCCCGAACCTGTACCTGGCACTGCTGCTGGCACCCCCGCTGACGTGGTTCGGCGCAATCTACCTGGGCTCGTTGCTGAACCTGCTGTGGCAAGGTTTCTACACTTTCGACGACTTCACCATGGCGGTGACCCCGGACCTGACCCTGGGCAACTTCGCCGCGCTGTTCAACCCGTCGAACTTCGACATCATCCTGCGCACCTTGGGCATGGCGGTGGCCGTGTCATTGGCCAGCGCGGTACTGGCCTTCCCCATCGCCTACTACATGGCGCGCTTCACCAGCGGCAAGACCAAGGCGTTTTTCTACATCGCGGTGATGATGCCGATGTGGGCCAGTTACATCGTCAAGACCTATGCCTGGACCCTGCTGCTGGCAAAGGGCGGCGTCGCTCAGTGGTTCGTCCAGCAGTTGCACCTGGATGGCCTGCTGCAGGCGGTGCTGGCCGTGCCGGGCGTGGGCGGCAGCACGCTGTCGACTTCCCACCTGGGGCGCTTCATGGTGTTCGTGTACATCTGGCTGCCATTCATGATCCTGCCGATCCAGGCCTCGCTGGAGCGCCTGCCGCCTTCGCTGCTGCAAGCCTCGGCAGACCTTGGCGCACGGCCCGGGCAAACCTTCGTGCAAGTGATCCTGCCGCTTTCGATCCCAGGCATCGCCGCCGGCTCGATCTTCACCTTCTCGCTCACCCTGGGTGACTTCATCGTGCCGCAGCTGGTCGGCCCACCCGGTTACTTCATCGGCAGCATGGTCTATGCCCAGCAAGGGGCGATCGGCAACATGCCGATGGCCGCCGCGTTCACCCTGGTGCCCATCGTGCTTATTGCCTTGTACCTGTCCATCGTCAAGCGCCTGGGGGCCTTCGATGCACTCTGAAAATGCTTCAACAGGGCTGCGACTGGCGGCTTGGGGCGGGCTGCTATTCCTGCACTTCCCGATCCTGATCATCTTCCTGTACGCCTTCAACACCGAAGACGCGGCGTTCAGCTTCCCGCCCAAGGGCTTTACCCTGAAGTGGATCGGTGTGGCTTTCGCCCGGCCCGATGTACTGGAGGCGATCAAGCTGTCGCTGCAGGTGGCCTGCCTGGCCACGCTGATTGCCCTGGTGCTGGGCACACTGGCGTCGGTCGCGTTGTATCGGCGCAGCTTCTTCGGCAAAGAGAGCATTTCGCTGATGCTGATCCTGCCTATCGCCCTGCCCGGCATCATCACCGGCATCGCCCTGCTCTCGGCCTTCAAGTCCCTGGGGATAGAGCCCGGGGTGTTCACCATCGTGGTCGGTCACGCCACGTTCTGCGTGGTGATCGTCTACAACAACGTGATCGCCCGCCTGCGGCGCACCTCGCAGAGCCTGATTGAAGCGTCGATGGATTTGGGCGCCGATGGCTGGCAGACCTTCCGCTACATCATCCTGCCCAACCTTGGCTCGGCACTGCTGGCCGGTGGCATGCTGGCTTTTGCCCTGTCGTTCGATGAAATCATCGTCACCACCTTCACCGCCGGCCACGAACGCACCCTGCCGATCTGGCTGTTGAACCAGCTCAGCCGCCCGCGCGACGTGCCGGTGACCAACGTGGTCGCCATGCTGGTGATGTTGGTGACCATGCTGCCAATCCTTGGCGCCTACTACCTGACCCGTGGCGGCGAGAGCGTCGCGGGCAGTGGCAAATGACCCTGGAGGAGTCCCCGATGCAAACGCAGATGCTGATCAATGGCCAACTGGTCGCTGGCCAAGGCCCGGCCTGGACCGTGCTCAACCCGGCGCTGGGAACCGCGCTGGCACAGATCAACGAAGCCACCGAGGCCCAAGTGGACAGCGCCGTGCGCGCCGCCGACCAGGCCTTCGACAGCTGGTCGCAAACCAGCCCCAAGGACCGCTCGCAAACCTTGCTGGCGCTGGCGGATGCCATCGAAGCCCATGGCGATGAACTGGCCCGGCTGGAATCGCAGAACTGCGGCAAGCCCCTGAGCGCCGCGTTGAACGATGAAATCCCGGCGATTGCCGACGTGTTCCGCTATTTTGCCGGCGCGGCACGCTGCCTGGGCGGTTTGGCGGCGGGCGAGTACCTGCCCGGCCACACCTCGATGATCCGCCGCGACCCATTGGGCGTAGTTGCTTCCATCGCACCGTGGAACTATCCGTTGATGATGTTGGCGTGGAAGATCGCCCCGGCCCTGGCAGCCGGCAACACGGTGGTGATCAAACCCTCCGAACTGACCCCGCTGACCGCCTTGCGCCTGGGTGAACTGGCCCAGGATCTGCTGCCACCGGGCGTCCTCAACATTCTCTTTGGCCGCGGCCAGACCGTCGGCAACCCGCTGGTCAACCATCCCAAGGTGCGCATGGTGTCGCTGACAGGCTCCATACCCACTGGCGCGCACATCATCAGCGCCACCGCCGACAGCGTTAAACGCATGCACATGGAGCTGGGTGGCAAGGCCCCGGTGCTGGTGTTCGACGACGCCGACATCGACGCTGCCATCGACGGCATCCGCACTTTCGGCTTCTACAACGCCGGCCAGGACTGCACCGCAGCCTGCCGCCTGTACGTGCAGGACGGCATCTACGAGCGCTTCGTCGAGCGCCTGGGTGAAGCAGTAGCCAGCCTCAAACCGGGCCTGCAGGACGCCGAGGACACCGAGCTGGGGCCGTTGATCAGTGCCCAGCATCGCGACAAGGTCGCCGGGCTGGTGCAGCGGGCCATCGACCAACCGCACATTCGCCTGGTGACCGGTGGCAAGGCGATTGATGGCGATGGCTTCTTCTTCGAACCGACCGTGCTGGCCGACGCCCTGCAGGACGACGAGATCGTGCGCAACGAAGTGTTCGGCCCGGTGGTATCCGTCACCCGCTTCAATGACGAAGCCCAGGCGCTGGAATGGGCCAACGACTCCAACTACGGCCTGGCCTCATCGGTCTGGACCCGCGACACCGGCCGCGCCCACCGCCTGGCGGCGCGCTTGCAGTATGGCTGCACCTGGGTGAATACCCACTTCATGCTGGTCAGCGAAATGCCTCATGGCGGGCAGAAGCATTCGGGGTATGGGAAGGATATGTCGATGTATGGGCTGGAGGACTACACCTGTGTGCGGCATGTGATGATCAAGCACTAGCCCGAGGTTCTAGCCACTGGCCTCTTCGCGGGCTCGCCCGCGAAGAGGCCGGCACAGGTAGAACCTAATCGCGCAGGTCGGACTCGTGAATCGGGTTGGCGCGGCTGGTCGCGCGTTGGTATTGCGCAGGCCAGGTGGCCTTGTTGCCGCCCAGGTCGTCGTCGGCGTGCAGTGGCCAGTACGGGTCGCGCAGCAGTTCGCGGGCGAGGAAGATGAGGTCGGCCTGGCCGGTGCGCAGGATGTGCTCGGCCTGGGCCGGTTCGGTGATCATGCCCACGGTGCCGGTGGCAATTTCCGATTCCTTGCGCACGCGTTCGGCGAAGCGGGTCTGGTAGCCGGGGCCGGTGGGGATCTCGGCGTTTACCGAGGTACCGCCAGAGGATACATCGATCAGGTCCACACCCAACCCTCGCAGTCGACGGGCCAGTTCGACGGTTTCATCCGGGTTCCAGCCATCCTCCACCCAATCGGTTGCCGATACCCGCACCAACAGCGGCAATTCGGTAGGCCAGGCCGTGCGCACAGCCTCGACCACCTGCAGGGTCAGGCGGATGCGGTTTTCGAAACAACTGCCGTACTCGTCGCGGCGCTGGTTGCTCAGCGGTGACAGGAACTGGTGCAGCAGGTAGCCATGGGCAGCGTGTATTTCGACTACCTTGAAACCGGCCTTCAAGGCGCGTTCGGTCGCGGCGACAAAGGCCGCGATCACGCCCTGGATCTCATCCGGGGTCAGCTCGTGTGGCGGTGTGTGTTGCGGGTCGAACGCGATCTTCGATGGGCCTACTGGCTGCCAGCCTCCCTCTTCAAGCTTCACACTGCCCTGTTTGCCCAGCCATGGGCGATAGGTACTGGCCTTGCGCCCGGCGTGCGCCAACTGTATGCCCGGCACGGCGCCCTGGGCGGTGATGAAACGGGTGATGCGTTGCAGCGGCGCGATCTGGGCGTCGTCCCACAGGCCGAGGTCTTCGGCGGTGATGCGGCCGATGGCGGTCACCGCCACGGCTTCCGTGATCACCAAGCCCGCGCCCCCAACGGCACGGCTGCCTAAATGGACAAGGTGCCAGTCGTTGGCCAGACCATCGACGGCGGAATACTGGCACATCGGCGATACGGCGATGCGGTTGGGCAGGGTCAGCTGACGCAGGGTGTAAGGCTCGAGCAGCAGGCTCATGAGGGCACCTCCCAAGGACTCCAATGGTGATCCGGCCCGGACACTCAATTGCACGTCCCTGGCCCAGGTCCGGTCATAACTTCAGACTAGACCAGAATGGGTGGGGGGGAGGTTCCATGGGATTTTGGGTGGGGTGCGGGAATGTCAGGCTCGAAAGTGATGTCGCCGGTGAGATCGAGCGCCGCCCGCGCGGCGCTCGATTTCCGCCACACCAAACAACTCAAGGCAAGCCCAGCGAACCCGTCAGCGCGGCTCCATGTGGGCAATCATCAACTGCACACTTTCGTTGCCACGAAACTCGTTCACGTCCAGCTTGTACGCCAGTTCGACCCAGCGCACGGTCGGGTTCGGCCACACTTCTCGGTCGACGCCAAATGCAATACCATCCAGGCGCACCGAACCACACTCGCTCTTGAGCACCACCTTCAGGTGCCGCTCGCCCACCACGCGCTGCTCCACCAGCTGGAACACGCCGTGGAACAGCGGCTCGGGGAAATGCTGGCCCCAAGGCCCGGCATGGCGCAGGGCCTTGGCCAGGTCGAGGTGAAATTCCTCCACGGCCAGGCTGCCATCTGACAACAGCCGGCCTGTCAGGTCTTCCTCACGCAGCTGGCGCCGCACTTCTTCGTCGAACGCCTCGGCAAAGGCCGGGAAATTATCCTCAGGCAACGATAAGCCCGCAGCCATGGCGTGGCCACCGAACTTGCTGATCAGCTGCGGGTGACGCGCCGCCACGGCATCCAGTGCATCGCGGATGTGGAAGCCTGGTACCGAGCGCGCCGAACCTTTGAGCATGCCCTCGCCGGCATCCGCGAACGCGATGGTTGGCCGGTGATAACGCTCTTTAAGGCGCGAAGCCAGAATACCGATCACACCCTGGTGCCAGTCGGCATCGAACAGGCACAGTCCATACGGCATCGACTCGACCGGCAGGTCCTTGAGCTGGGCCAGGGCCTCGCGCTGCATGCCCTGCTCGATGGACTTGCGGTCCTGGTTCAGGTCGTCCAGCTGCTGGGCCATGTCCTGGGCCAGTGCCGCGTCTTCGCACAGCAGGCATTCAATGCCCAGGCTCATGTCGTCCAGGCGACCGGCGGCGTTCAGCCGTGGGCCGAGGATGAAACCCAGGTCAGTCGAGGTGATGCGCCGGTGATCGCGGCGGGCCACTTCGAGAATCGCCTTCAGCCCTGGCCGGGCGCGGCCGGCGCGGATGCGCTCGAGGCCCTGGTGCACCAGGATGCGGTTGTTGGCATCCAGCGGCACCACGTCGGCGACGCTGCCCAACGCGACCAGGTCGAGCAGTTCGCCGATGTTCGGCTGTGGTTGCGTCTCGTAGCGCCCCAGGGTGCGCAAGCGCGCGCGCAGGGCCATCAGCACATAGAAGATCACCCCTACCCCGGCCAGCGCCTTGCTCGGGAACGTACAGCCCGGCTGGTTAGGGTTGATGATGGCGTCGGCCTCGGGCAGTTGCTGGCCCGGCAGGTGGTGGTCAGTCACCAGCACCTTGAGCCCGGCGGCCTTGGCTGCCGCCACACCCTCGACGCTGGAAATGCCGTTGTCCACGGTGATCAGCAGTTGCGGCTGACGCTGCAGCGCCACCTCGACGATTTCCGGGGTGAGGCCATAGCCGTATTCGAAGCGGTTGGGCACCAGGTAATCGACGTGGGCTGCACCCATCAGGCGCAGGCCCAGCACCCCGACGGTGCTGGCGGTGGCGCCATCGGCATCGAAGTCGCCAACGATAAGGATGCGCTGGCGCTGGTCCAGCGCCTCGACAAGCAGGTCGACACCGGCCTCGATGCCCTTGAGCTGCTGGTACGGCAGCAGGCGCGCCAGGCTTTTGTCCAGTTCGGCCTCGGACTGCACGCCGCGCGCGGCGTACAGGCGGGTCAGCAAGGGTGGCAAGTTACCCAGAAATGGCAGGGTCGGCGGCAGGGGGCGAGGTTCGATGCGCATGGGTCGCTTCAGCCACGCTCACCGAGCAGCCACTGCAGTTGCACTTCGTGCTGGCCACGGTCATCCGTCACGAACACCGTGCCTTCGCTGATCATCACGTCCCACTTGATGCTGCGCGGCATGTCAGTGGCCAGCGTCTCCAGCACCTCCTGAGGCACGGCAGCGATGTTCAGGTTTTTCAGGTTCTTGACCGCGCCCACCACCTTGCCTTCCCACACACGCAGGCTGCCATAGGCCAGCAGGCTGGTGCGTTCGGTACGGCGCGAGCACCAGGTCAGGCGGTCGGCGTCTGGCTGGCCCACTTCGATCCAGTGCAGCACGCGATCGTCCAGGCTCTTTTCCCACAGTGCCGGCTCATCGACATCCGACAGACCGCGGCCAAACGACAAGTTCTCGTTGTACCAGAGCGCATACGCCAACAGACGAACCGCCATACGCTCTTCGGTTTCCGAAGGGTGGCGAGCGATGGTCTGCTTGACGCTTTCGTAGACATTGCGATCAAGGTCGGTCAGATTCAATTCGAACTTGTAGGTGGTGGACGGCTGGGCCATGGTCGACGGGCTTCGTGCAAAAGAAAAGTGGCACAGTCTAACCCATCCGCACCTTCCATGCGCCGCAGCAGTACCCGGCGAAACCGACGTGTGATAAAACCACGGCTCTGCCCAGCTGCCACGGATGCCCCATGTCGACGCCCAGCAAACCCCTCGCCGGCCTCAAAGTTGTCGAACTTGGCACCCTGATTGCCGGGCCGTTCGCCTCGCGCATCTGTGCCGAATTCGGCGCCGAGGTGATCAAGGTCGAATCCCCCGATGGCGGCGACCCGTTGCGCAAGTGGCGCAAGCTGTACGAGGGCACTTCGCTGTGGTGGTTCGTGCAGGCGCGCAACAAGCAATCGCTCACCCTCAACCTCAAGCACCCCGAAGGCATCGAGATTCTGAAGCGCCTGCTGGCCGACGCCGACATCCTGATCGAGAACTTCCGCCCCGGCGTGCTGGAAAAATTCGGCCTGGGTTGGGATGTGCTGCATGCCCTTAACCCGCGCCTGGTGATGGTGCGCCTCTCGGGCTTTGGCCAGACCGGGCCGATGAAAGACCAACCGGGCTTCGGCGCGGTGGGCGAGTCGATGGGCGGTTTGCGCTACATCACCGGCTTCGACGACCGCCCGCCAGTACGCACGGGCATTTCCATCGGCGACTCGATCGCCGCCCTGTGGGGGGTGATCGGTGCGTTGATGGCGCTGCGCCACCGCGAGGTCAATGGCGGCCAGGGCCAGGTGGTGGACGTGGCGCTGTACGAGGCGATCTTCGCCATGATGGAAAGCATGGTCCCGGAGTTCGATGTGTTCGGTTTTATCCGCGAGCGCACCGGCAACATCATGCCGGGTATCACCCCCTCCTCCATCCATACCAGCGCCGACGGCAAGCACGTGCAGATCGGCGCCAACGGCGATGCGATCTTCAAGCGCTTCATGCAGGCCATCGGCCGTGCCGACCTGGCAGATGACCCGACCCTGGCCAGCAACGATGGCCGCGACCTGCGCCGTGACGAGCTGTACGGGGTGATCGACCGCTGGGCCAACAGCCTGCCTCTTGAGCAACTGATGCAGGTGCTGACCACGGCCGAAGTACCGGCCAGCCGTATCTATTCGGCCGAAGACATGTTCAATGACCCGCAGTACCTGGCGCGGGAAATGTTCCTGCAGGCCAAGCTGCCGGACGGCAAGCCGTTCCGCATGCCGGGCATCGTGCCGAAGCTGTCGGATACGCCTGGCTCCACCGAATGGGTCGGCCCGGCGCTGGGCGAACACACCGAGGCATTGCTCACCCGCCTGGGCTACGACGCAGCGGCCATTGCCGGCCTGCGCGAAGCCGGCGCGGTCTGACGCCTGGCGCCGCCCTCGCCCATGCGCGCTACCCGCGGGCTACGCCACCTGATCCTGCTGTGCGGGCTACTGCCCGCATTGCTGCTACAGCCTGTCAGTGCCAAGGAACGCATCTTCTGGCTGGTGCGTGACCTGCCGCCGTTCACCATTTTTGCAGGCCCGGAAAAAGGCCAAGGGGTGATCGACCAGTTGTTGCCGCTGCTGATTGGGCAGATGCCCGAATACGACCACAGCATTGTGCGGGTCAACCGCGCCCGTGGCATCCAGATGCTGCAAGACCGCAACAGCTTCACCTGCGACCCTACCCTGCTATGGACCCCGGAACGGGCCGAATATGTGCGCTTTTCCATGCCATCGCTGGGCGTGCTCAGCGGTGGCCTGGTGCTGCGCAAGGAAAACCAGGCGCTGGCGGTTCCCTACCTCGACGGTCAGCAGGTAGACCTGCATGGCCTGCTGAGCAACGGCTCGCTGAAGCTGGGGATTGTTGCAGAACGCAGCTACGGCACCCAGATCGACGCCATCCTGCGCCAGTTGCCCGACAGCGTGCTCAGCCGCCACTACGGCAACGATGCCACCGCCAACCTGCTACAGATGCAACAGCTGGGGCGCCTGCGCATGGTGCTCGGCTACTGGCCGGAAGTTCGCTATCTGATTCAGCAGCAAGGGGGGGCACTGGCGGATTACCAGTTTCATCCGGTGCAGGGGGTCGAGCGCTACCAGTTTCTGCATGTGGGTTGCACGGACAGCCCCCTGGGCCGCGAAGCGATCGCGCATATTGATCGGCTGTTACCTGCACTGCGCCGGGATGTTTTGCCGGCGTTGTATGCGCGTTGGCTGGATCCGGCGTTACAGGAAGACTATCTGGAAGACAGCAAACGCTTCTTTGAAGGCCAATAAGCCAACCGACATACACGGTCGCTGTAGGAGCAGCCTTGTGCTGCGAAGAGGCCCTCATGACAAACGACATTCTCAAGCTGCACTGGCCCTTTCGCAGCACAAGGCTGCTCCTACAGGGAAATGAGCCTGCGCAGAAAAAAGAAACCCCGGACGCTGGGGAGGACGCCCGGGGCCAAGCGAAAGTCCTTGGGGACTTACCGAGGCAGCCTTGCCAGCACCGGAGCAAAGCACTGGCTGGCTACCCTTACACTGTCTGATACACCACTCAGGCAAAGGTTCCCTGGGGTTGCTGACGCTGCTGCAGCGCCGCGATCACACAAGGCTGCAACCGCCCTTCGGCAATCTGCAAGTCACGGTGCAGGCCATCCACCAGATCGATCAACAGGCGTTGCTCCTGCAACTGACGCTCGCTGACCATGCGTCGCAAGGTAATGCCGGCAACGCGGTCGTGAACGGTCAACTGACGATTGCCGCTGGCGTCGGCGATGCCAAGCTGGGCCTGATAGGGAGTCAGGGCTTCGTTGAGCAGTTTGCAGATTCTTTCCATCCGGTTCACTCGCTGCGTGGTGGGATATAAAGGAACTGACCAACAGGCGCAGCGCAAAGTTCGTATGCCGCAGCTGTTTCATTGAGCATGCGGGGCAGACATGACAGTTTGAATACGCCGCCACGGACGCTCCTGCAGCGCTTGCAGGGCACGCTGCAGGCGTGTCGTCGAAAGCGGCCAAGGGAGTTCGGCGAGTACCCAGAGGCCCCGCTTTCTTGCCTCCTGGGCAAGGTTCTGGTGCTTGGGGGTAGCCTGGCCGACGAACAGCAACGCTCGTGATCGATGCTGCCGTGCGAGCAAAGAAAGGCCGGCCCGGGTTGGCATGGCGTGGTCGAGAATCAGCAGGTCGGGGCGACGTTCAGCAGCCAGGCAAGCGTCCAGGTCGGTGGCGTTTGCGCTGATGCGCACGTTGAACATGCCTTGGGCGTTGAGGGCCTGGTGCAGGAGGATCTGGTGGGACGGGCGAGCCTGGTGGATCAACACGTAGGGCTGGTGCATATGCCGCTCCTGGTGGGAGGACCGGCTAATTTAGGCTTGGCGCTGGACGGGTCGAAGAGGAAATTTCTGAAGGATCAAAGGAAAAGGTTGCCATGTGGGGCCGCTTTGCGGCCCCACATGGCAACGCGCTTACAACGGTTTGCCGCGGTTGCCGTGCTGGCTGACAAAGCCCTGCACTGCTTTCAGGTCATTGGCCAGCACCGTGCAACGCTCTTCACGGCTGAACAGGTCACTGAGGTGCGCCGGCAGCTCCAGCGCCTTGCCTACACCCGCCTTTTCCACCGCTTCCGGGAACTTGACCGGGTGCGCGGTACCCAACACCACCATTGGCGTGTCCAGGCTACGACGGCACTCGCGGGCAGCCTTGACGCCAATCGCGGTGTGCGGGTCCAGCACTTCACCGGTGGCAGCGAAGACTTCGGCAATGGTCTCGCAGGTCTGCTCGTCGCTGACGGCCAGCGAGTCGAACAGTTTGCGGGCTTCGGTCCAGCGGCCTTGCTCGACGCTGAAGCCGCCACCTTGCTTGAAGTTGTCCATCAGCTCGGCAATGGAGGCGCCGTTGCGGCCGTGCAGGTCGAACAGCAGGCGCTCGAAGTTGGACGAGACCATGATGTCCATCGACGGCGACAGGGTCGCGTGCAGGGTGTCCTTGACGTACTGGTTGCCGCTCATGAAGCGGTGCAGGATGTCGTTGCGGTTGGTGGCGACGATCAGCTGGCTGATCGGCAGGCCCATGTTGCGCGCCAGGTAACCGGCGAAGATGTCGCCGAAGTTGCCGGTTGGTACCGAGAACGCCACCGAACGTGCCGGGCCGCCCAGCTGCAGGGCTGCGTGGAAGTAGTAGACGATCTGGGCCATGATGCGCGCCCAGTTGATCGAGTTGACTGCCACCAGGCGGGTGCCCTTGAGGAACGACTGGTCGGCGAAGCTGGCCTTGACCATTTCCTGGCAGTCGTCGAAGTTGCCTTCGATGGCGATGTTGTGGATGTTGTCCCCGAAGATGGTGGTCATCTGGCGGCGCTGCACTTCCGACACGCGCTGGTGCGGGTGCAGGATGAAGATGTCGACGTTGTCGCAACGGCGGCAGCCTTCGATGGCGGCGGAACCGGTGTCACCACTGGTGGCGCCAATGATCACCACGCGCTCGTTGCGCTTTGCCAGCACGTGGTCGAGCAGACGGCCGAGCAGTTGCAGGGCGAAGTCCTTGAACGCCAAGGTCGGGCCGTGGAACAGCTCCAGCACCCACTCGTTGCTGTTCAGCTGACGCAGCGGTGCGACCGCAGCGTGGGCGAACTCGCCGTAGGTTTCTTCGAGGATCTTCTTGAAATCGGCGTCGGCGATGCTGCCTTCAACGAACGGGCGCATCACGCGGAAAGCCAGCTCGTGGTATGGCAGGCCAGCCCAGGAAGCGATTTCTTCCTGGGTGAAGCGTGGCAGGTTTTCTGGCACGTACAGGCCGCCGTCACTGGCCAGGCCAGCCAGCAGCACGTCTTCGAAATTCAGGGCCGGTGCCTGGCCGCGGGTACTGATATAGCGCATGGGTGCAAACCTTCGATGCTGGGGCCGGGGCCGCGCTGGCGGCCCGACGGCAATAATTTTGTCAGTTGAGCTGTTCGACGCGGATACGCACGACCTTGCCGATCACGTCCTGCAGGGCTTCCAGGGCGACGATGGCGTCGTTGATGCTCTGTTCGACCACACCATGGGTCAGGAGGATCATCGGCACCAGGCCGTCCTGCTCCTCGGCTTCCTTCTGCATGATCGACTCGATGTTGATGCCACGCTCCGACAGGATGCTGGCCACCTGGGCCAGTACGCCCGGGTGATCCTTGGCCTGGATGCGCAGGTAGTAGGCGCTTTCGCAGGCTTCGATCGGCAGAATCGGGTGCGCCGACAGCGAGTCTGGCTGGAAGGCCAGGTGCGGTACGCGGTTTTCCGGGTCGGAGGTCATGGCACGGACCACGTCGACCAGGTCGCCCACCACCGACGAAGCAGTAGGCTCCATGCCGGCGCCCGCACCGTAGTACAGGGTGGAACCGGCGGCGTCACCGTTGACCATGACAGCGTTCATCACGCCGTTGACGTTGGCGATCAGGCGGTCGGCCGGTATCAGCGTCGGGTGCACGCGCAGCTCGATGCCTTCGGCGGTGCGACGCGCCACGCCCAGGTGCTTGATGCGGTAGCCCAGGGCCTCGGCATAGTTCACGTCAGCAGTGGTCAGCTGGGTAATGCCTTCGGTGTAGGCCTTGTCGAACTGCAGCGGAATGCCAAAAGCGATCGACGCCAGGATGGTCAGCTTGTGCGCGGCGTCGATGCCCTCGACGTCGAAGGTCGGGTCGGCTTCGGCGTAACCCAGCGCCTGGGCTTCGGCCAGCACGTCCGGGAAGGCACGGCCCTTCTCACGCATTTCGGTGAGGATGAAGTTGCCGGTGCCGTTGATGATGCCGGCCAGCCAGTTGATGCGGTTGGCCGACAGGCCTTCGCGGATGGCCTTGATCACCGGGATGCCGCCCGCCACGGCCGCTTCGAAGGCGACGATCACGCCCTTCTCGCGGGCCTTGGCAAAGATTTCGTTACCGTGCACGGCAATCAGCGCCTTGTTGGCGGTGACCACGTGCTTGCCGTTTTCGATGGCCTTGAGCACCAGGTCGCGGGCGATGGTGTAGCCACCGATCAGCTCGATGACAATGTCGATCTCCGGGTTGCTCGCAACTTCGAACACGTCAGCGGTAATGGGGGTACCGGTAATCTGGCAGTTCGGGTTCTGCGAGCGCATGGCGATCTGTGCCACTTCAATACCGCGCCCGGCACGGCGGGCAATCTCCTCGGCGTTGCGCTGAAGTACATTGAAGGTTCCGCCACCGACGGTCCCCAACCCACAGATGCCTACTTTGACCGGTTTCACTGTGAACTCCCCATTGAACGGCCGACACCTTCGCCGACCGTGAAACATGCCGTCACCCCATGACGACGGCGTACTGAATTGGATTACTTGGCAAGTGCCAGCTTGGCGACTTGCGGTGCCGGCTGGTAGCCCGGAATGACCTGGCCGCTTTCAAGGACGATGGCCGGCGTGCCATTTACGCCGATCGACTGCCCCAACTGGAACTGCTTGCCGACCGGGTTGGCGCACTTGGCGGCCTTGATCTCTTCACCTTCGACCATCTTGTCCATCGCCCCACGGCGATCGCTGGAGCACCACACAGCCTGCAACTGCTGGTCACCCGGCGAGCCCAGCCCCTGGCGCGGGAAGGCGACATAGCGCACTTCGATACCGCGACGGTTCAGCTCGGGCACTTCGGCGTGCAGCTTGTGGCAATACGGGCAGGTGGTGTCGGTGAACACGGTGATGTGCGACTTGGTCTCGCCCTTGGCAGGATAAACCACCATCTCGGCCGCTGGAATGCCGTTGATGAGCTTGGCGACGCCCATACGCTCGGTTTTCTCGGTGAGGTTGACCGGCTTGCCGTCCTGGATCTGGAACAGGTAGCCCTGCATCACGAACTGGCCGTCGGCGCTGGCGTACAGCACGCGGCCGCCCTGCAGCTTGACTTCATACAGGCCGTTCAGCGGGCTGCTGGCCACGCTTTCGACGGGCACTTCCAGCTCGAGGTTTTGCAGCGATTTGCGGATGGCCTGCTCGGCGACGGCGTTGCTATCGGTTGCCGCGGCAACAGCGAAGGTACTGGCCAGCGCCAACGCGGCGGCGGCGAAAAACTGGGTCACGCGCATGGGAACTCCTGAAGGCGGACAGGGACCGGAGGGCGCCACCTGCGGAAAAGACGCGGTGGCTGTGCGGCCCTTGGTGCAAACCGCCCAAGCCTACCACATCACACCACCGGTGAAGGGCCTTGCAAGGACCAGTCGGCGGAACATGAAAAACATTCATCCACGCGGGTGGTGCTGCGCGTGCAACTGCTGCAGGCGGGCCTTGGCGACGTGGGTGTAGATCTGGGTGGTCGAAAGGTCGCTGTGACCAAGCAGCATCTGCACCACGCGCAGGTCGGCGCCATGGTTGAGCAGGTGGGTGGCGAACGCGTGGCGCAGCGTGTGCGGCGACAGCGATTTGTCGATACCTGCCACCCGGGCATGGTGCTTGATGCGGTGCCAGAAAGTCTGGCGGGTCATCTGCTCGCCGCGCTGGCTGGGGAACAGCACATCGCTGGGGCGGCCATTGAGCAACTCGGCACGGCCATTGCGCTGGTAGCGCTCCAGCCACACCACTGCCTCCTCGCCCATGGGCACCAGGCGCTCCTTGCTGCCCTTGCCCATCACCCGCAGCACACCCTGGCGCAGGTTGACCTGGTCGAGGGTCAGGCTGACCAGCTCGGTGACGCGCAGGCCGCACGCATAGAGCACTTCGAGCATGGCGCGGTCGCGCTGGCCGATGGCTTCGCCCAGGTCCGGGGCCTGCAGCAAGGCTTCAACGTCGGCTTCGGACAACGACTTGGGCAGCGGCTTGCCTAGTTGCGGCATGTCGACCTGCAGGGTCGGGTCTACCGCCACCAGCTTTTCCCGCAGCAGATAGCGGAAGAAACCGCGCAGGCCGGACAGGAAGCGCGCCGTGGAGCGTGGCTTGTAGCCCTGATCGAGGCGCCAGGCCAGGTGGTCGAGGATCAGGTCACGGCCGGCGTCGGGCAGGGAAACCGAATGTTCCTGCAACCAGCCGTTGAACAGCGCCAGATCGCTGCGGTAGGACACGCGGGTGTTGTCGGACAGGCCTTTTTCAAGCCACAGGGCGTCGAGAAACTGGTCGATCAGGGGGTGGTCGAGGGCGGGCATGAAGACTCGGTGGCAAACGGCGAATTGGCGCTTAGTCTTTCATAACACTGCAGGCATAGGGAGCCCGTATGAACGAACAGCAGATTCTTCTCAGCGTCGGTGGTATCGGTGCCGCTGCGCTTGCCTGCCAATGGCTGGCCTGGCGCCTGAAACTACCGGCGATTCTATTTCTGCTGCTGGCCGGGATCATCGCAGGGCCGGCACTGGGCTGGCTCGACCCCGAGGCGCTGTTCGGCCCATTGCTGATGCCGCTGGTGTCGCTGGCCGTGGCGCTGATCCTGTTCGAAGGCAGCCTGACCCTGCACCTGTCGCAGTGGCGCGAGATCGGCAGCGTGGTGCATCGCCTTGTCACCGTCGGCGCATTGGTCACCTGGCTGGTGATCGCCCTGGCGACCCACTGGTTGCTCGGGTTCGACTGGCCGCTGTCTATCCTGTTCGGCACCTTGACCCTGGTGACCGGCCCCACGGTAATCGTGCCCATGCTGCGTGTAGTGCGGCCAAAGTCGACCATCGCCAATATCCTGCGCTGGGAAGGGATCATGATCGACCCGATCGGCGCGCTGCTCGCCGTGGTGGTGTACAGCTTCATCATCGCCAGCGCCGACGGCAACGGCCTGAGCCAGAGCCTGACCACCTTTGCCGGGGTGATTTTTTGCGGCAGTGCCCTGGGCGCGGCCGGTGGGTGGCTACTGGGGCAGATCATGCGCGAGCAGTGGCTACCAGAGTATCTGCACAATTTGGCCTCGCTGGCGGCTGTGCTGGGTATTTTCATCGCCGCCAACCAGATAATGCACGAGTCCGGGTTGCTGGCGGTGACCGTGATGGGGATGTGGCTGGCCAACATGCGCGGGGTCGATGTGCGGCAAATCCTGCACTTCAAGGAAAACCTCAGCGTGCTGCTGATTTCCGGTCTGTTCATCCTGCTGGCTGCGCGCCTTAACCTGCATGCCCTGCTGGGGCTCGGCCCGGCAGTATTGGCATTGCTGCTGGTGATCCAGTTGCTGGCACGCCCGCTCAACGTATGGCTGGCCACACTGGGCTCGTCACTCAGCTGGCGGGAGCGCACGCTGCTGGCGTGGATCGCGCCACGCGGTATCGTTGCTGCAGCCGTTTCGGCGATTTTCGCCATCCGCCTGCACCAGGCTGGCCACGAGGACGCCTTGCTGCTGGTACCGCTCACCTTCGCCGTGATCATCGGCACGGTGGTACTGCAAAGCGCCACGGCCAGGCCGCTGGCGCGCCTGCTGAAGGTCGCCGAACCGGCACCCAGCGGGTTTCTCATCGTCGGTGCCAACGGGCCGGCCCGGGCCATCGCCAAAGCCCTGCAACAATTGGGCTGCCGGGTTTTACTGACGGATTCCAGCTGGGAAAACATTCGCGCCGCGCGCATGGACGGGCTACCGACTTATTTTGGCAACCCCGCCTCGCAGCATGCCGACGCCCACCTGGACCTGGTCGGGCTCGGGCACTTGCTTGGCCTCTCCCCCGCCGGCGAAATCAATGCCCTGGCCTGCGCCAGGTTCCGCCATGATTTCGGCCACGGCCGGCTGTTCGTGCTGGCAAGCGGCCTGGAGAAACAACGCAGCGACAAGCATCGGGCGGCCGAGGAGCACCGCGGGCACTTGCTGGGGGCCAGCTCGATGACGTATCTGCAACTGGCCAACCGCTTGCACCAGGGCGCCGAGCTGTACAGCACCAACCTGACCGAAGGCTTTGATTGGGACGCCTACCAGGCCCTGCACGGCGAGCGTGCACACTTGCTATTTGCTCGCGACGGGCATGGCTGGGTGCATGTAGCCAGCCCCGACAACCCGTTGCAGCCGCAACCGGGGTGGACCTTGGTGGCACTGATCGAACCAGCGCCGCAAGCATGATACTCAGGCGCCTGGCAGCACCGGCACCGGGCGCTTGTCTTCATCAATGGCGACGAAACTGAAGACACCGTGAATCGCCCGCTCGCGGCCGTCCAGGTACATGTTCTCGACAAACACGTCCACCTGCACCTGCAGGCTGGTATTGCCGACCTTGATTACCGAGCCCACCAATTCGACGATCGAGCCCGCCGGGATCGGGTGCTTGAAGTCGATGCGGTCAGTGGACACGGTCACCAGCGGCAGGCGACAGAAGCGCGTGGCGGCAATGAACGACACTTCGTCCATCCAGGCCAGGGCGGTGCCGCCGAACAGGGTGTTGTGGTGGTTGGTGGTGTTGGGGAACACCGCCTTGGTCACGCGGGTCACCGACAACTCGGTGCGGCGCTGGATTTCCTGGTCTCGGGTAGTCATGGCAATCACATCTTCGGGGTTCAAAACGCAAAAAAGCAGCCCGAAGGCTGCTTTTTTCTCGCTAGGCGGCCTTGGCCACCGGGCAAACTGTCCTCAGGACAGTTTTTCCTTGATGCGAGCGGCTTTGCCGGACAGGTCGCGCAGGTAGTACAGCTTGGCTTTACGCACGTCACCACGACGTTTCACGGCCAGGCTGTCGATTTGCGGGCTGTAGGTCTGGAAGGTACGCTCAACACCAACGCCGCTCGAGATCTTGCGCACGGTGAAGGCGCTGTTCAGACCACGGTTACGCTTGGCGATAACAACGCCTTCGAACGCCTGCAGACGGGAACGCTCACCTTCCTTCACTTTAACCTGAACGACAACGGTGTCGCCTGGTGCGAAGGTCGGGATTTCCTTGCTCATCTGCTCTGCTTCGAGCTGCTGGATGATTTTGTTAGTCATGCTGTGCTCCTAAGGTGGACAAACGTGATCCACCATCGATACGTTAACTATCGTTCCGCTCGCGGAGGTATTCCTCGAGCAGCTTTTTCTCTTCTCCAGAAAGTGAGCGACTTTCCAGAAGATCGGCGCGTCGTTCGAAGGTCCTACCAAGGGACTGCTTCATCCGCCATCGCCGGATATGTGCATGGTTGCCACTTAGCAACACGTCGGGAACACGCTGATCCGCATACACCTCAGGTCGGGTGTAGTGCGGGCAATCCAGCAAGCCATCGGTGAAGGAATCTTCCTCCGCCGAGCCTACATGCCCTAAAGCTCCGGGCAGCAGCCGCGTAACCGCATCGATCAGTACCATGGCCGGTAGCTCACCACCGGAAAGCACATAGTCGCCAATCGACCACTCTTCATCGACATAAGCATCAATAAAACGCTCGTCAATGCCTTCATAACGGCCGGCGATCAGGATCAAAGATTCCTGTTCGGCCAAGCCTTTGACCGCTTGCTGATCCAGCTTGCGGCCTTGTGGCGAAAGGTAGATTACCTTTGCCGATGCTCCGGTCGCTTGCCTGGCACTGGCCAGCGCATCTTCCAGAGGCTTGATCTTCATCACCATCCCCGGACCACCGCCAAAAGGCCGATCATCCACCGTGTGGTGGCGATCACTGGTGTAGTCCCGCGGATTCCAGCAAGTGACTTGCAACAAGCCCTGCTTCACCGCGCGGCTGGTAATGCCGTACTCCGTAATGGCCGAGAACATCTCGGGGAACAACGTGATGACTTCTACGCGAAGGTTACCCATCAGTTAGAAATCCGCGTCCCATTCGACCCGCATCACACCGGCTTCAAGGTCGACTGCCAGCACACATTGCGCCGTATAGGGCAACAAGCGCTCACGGTCATCCAGGCTGCCTGCGCAAGGCTTGACCACCATTACATCGTTCGCGCCGGTCTCCAACAGGTGATCAACCGTGCCGAACAGCTGTTCGTCCTGGTTGATGACTTTCAGACCGACCAACTGGTACCAGTAGTACTCGTCGTCCGTCAGGTTGGGCAAAAGGCTGCGCGAGATGCAAATCTCGTAACCGCTCAGAAGACGCGCTTCGTCACGATCGTCGAGCCCTTTGAGCTTGGCGACCAGCTCCTTTTTATTGGAACGGCCACTGACCAGCTCAACCTGCTTGACCGACCCTTCGCGCCGAAGCGTCCAGTTACGGTAATCCAACAGGTTTTCAATCGGATCGGTAAAGGAATACACCTTCACCTCGCCGCGAACGCCGTGAACCGAAAAAATCTTGCCAACGACGATGAGGTCGTCAGCCTTTTCTGGCGTCGCGTTCATACGGTTCAGGCAGCAGCCTTGGCCGCTTCCTTCAGCAGCTGAGCAACACGCTCAGACGGCTGTGCGCCGATGCTCAGCCAGTGAGCAACGCGGTCTTGTTTAACGGACAGACGAACTTCCTGACCACGAGCGATCGGGTTGAAGAAGCCAACCTGTTCGATGTGGGAGCCGTCACGCGGGTTACGCGAGTCGGTTACGGTCAGTTGGTAAAACGGGCGCTTTTTGGAGCCGCCACGGGCAAGACGAATGGTAAGCATTGAACATCGTTCCTGTAGTCGGTGCTGCAAATCATGATGCACAGCGGGCACACGGGTGCCCGAAAGGCCGCACATTCTCAAGGAATATACGGACATTTGCAAATGCCTTTTTACTTCAAATAAAACGGCCAGCCTGCTGATCTGCTATTAAGCCGCCTCATCATAGGGGCGGCGGTGTTCCCGCCGAAGCGGGTTCCGGTCAGTGGCGGAGTTGCCGCCACTGGCCTGAATCTGTTTACAGCTTGGGCATGCCGCCGCCGGGCATCATGCCGCCAAGGCCGCGCATCATCTTGGCCATGCCGCCTTTGGCAGAAAATTTCTTCATCATCTTCTGCATTTGCTTGTGCTGCTTGATCAGCCGGCCGATGTCCTGCACCTGGGTGCCGGAGCCAAGGGCGATACGGCGCTTGCGCGAACCGCTGATTAGGTCAGGGTCGCGGCGCTCCGCCGGGGTCATGGAGTTGATGATCGCTTCCATCTGCTTGAACTGCTTCTCGGCCGCGCCCTGGGCATTGCCCATCTGCGACAGGTTGACCCCGCCGATGCTCGGCAGCTTGTCCATCAGGCCGCCCAGGCCGCCCATGTTCTTCATCTGTTGCAGCTGGTCGCGGAAGTCTTCGAGGTCGAAGCCCTTGCCCTTCTTCAGCTTCTTGGCCAGCTTGTCGGCCTTGGCCTTGTCGATGGTCTGCTCGGCCTGCTCGATCAGGCTGAGCACGTCGCCCATGCCGAGGATGCGCGAAGCGACACGGTCGGGGTGGAACGGCTCGAGGGCCTCGGTCTTCTCACCCATACCGATGAACTTGATAGGCTTGCCGGTGATGGCACGTACCGACAGTGCAGCACCGCCACGGGCGTCACCGTCAACCTTGGTGAGCACCACGCCGGTCAGCGGCAGGGCCTCGCCAAAGGCCTTGGCAGTGTTGGCGGCGTCCTGGCCGGTCATGGCGTCGACCACGAACAGGGTCTCGATCGGCTTGACCGCAGCGTGCAGCGCCTTGATCTCGTCCATCATGTCGGCGTCGATGTGCAGACGGCCGGCGGTGTCGACGATCACCACATCGATGAACTTCAGCTTGGCTTCGCGGATGGCCGCTTCGGCAATGGCCACCGGCTTCTGGCTGATGTCAGACGGGAAGAAGGTGACGCCGATGTCGTTGGCCAGGGTTTCCAGCTGCTTGATCGCCGCCGGGCGGTAGACGTCGGCGGATACCACCATCACGGTCTTTTTCTTGCGCTCTTTAAGGAAGCGCGCCAGCTTGCCGGCGGTGGTGGTCTTACCCGCACCCTGCAGGCCGGCCATCAGTACCACGGCAGGCGGTGCGGCATTGAGCGCGAGGTCTTCGTTGGCCGCGCCCATCAGGCTTTCCAGCTCGGCCTGGACGATCTTCACGAACGCCTGGCCCGGGGTCAGGCTGCGCGACACTTCGGTGCCGACCGCACGTTCCTTGACGCTATTGACGAAATCCTTGACCACCGGCAGGGCAACGTCGGCCTCGAGCAGGGCCATGCGCACTTCGCGCAGCGTGTCCTTGATGTTGTCTTCGGTCAGCTTGGCCTTGCCGGTGACATGGCGCAGCGTCTGTGACAGGCGGTCGGTCAGGTTTTCGAACATGGTGATCCTTTCAGGCCCAGTAAAAGCCGAGGTTTGTCAGGCACCCTGGGGGAAATACACACCCGCCGGGCACAGCAAGGCGGCGATTATAGCGAAGTGCGGCGGCGGCGCACACCTTGGGAGATATTCGGTGGCTGCACTGCCCCCTTCGCGGGCACGCCCGCTCCCACAGGATCTTCACTACACTGGAGGCTTGCACGGTACCTGTGGGAGCGGGTTCACCCGCGAATGCCGTTACGCGGTCTGCCAGTCTTCCTAGAGCGGCGGAATCTATGCCAAACTCCGTCTCTTTAAGGCTCGCCAACCAGGACTTATGGTCTCCTCTCCCAGCCTCATCCCCAACCTGATCGCTGCCGGCCTATATATAGCGGCGGCCATCTACCAGGGCTCGCACCTGGCCCAGGGCCGCAAGTCCGACAAGCGCCTGCTCGCCCTGCTGGGTACCTTCGCGGTGCTCGCCCAGGCTGGTGCGCTGTACTTCCAGCTGATCACCCCGCTGGGCCTGAGCCTGGACTTCTTCAGCGCCGCCAGCCTGATCGCCGTGGCCGTCATCGGCCTGACCCTGCTGGCCTGCCTGCGCATACCGGTCGAAAACCTGCTGGTGCTGCTGTTCCCGCTGGGCGCGGTGACGGCGCTGCTGGCGCAGTTCGCGCCGCCTGGCACCGTGCCGCTGATCAACGAAGAGCCGGGCATCCTCGCGCATATCCTGCTGTCGATCCTGGCGTACGGGCTGTTCACCATCGCGGTGTTCCAGTCGCTGCTGCTGCTGCTGCAAGACCGCCAGCTGAAGAACAAGCACCCCTCCGGGCTGATTCGCAACTTCCCGCCCCTGCAAACCATGGAAAGCCTGCTGTTCGGCTTCCTCTGGGCCGGCTGGTGCCTGCTGTCGCTGTCGCTGATCTCCGGCTGGCTGTTCCTCGACAACCTGTTTGCCCAGCACCTGGTCCACAAGACCTTGCTGGCCTGTGTCGCCTGGGTGGTGTTCAGCGTACTGTTGTGGGGCCGCACCCGCCTGGGCTGGCGTGGTCACAAGGCCATCCGCTGGACGCTGGCCGGTTTCTGCCTGCTGATGCTGGCCTATTTCGGCAGCAAGCTGGTTCGCGAATTCATCCTGCATATCTGACGGCCGCTCATGGACACACTGCCGTACGCACCGCTACTCGGCACCCTCGCACTGGCGCTGCTGTGGTCGGCGCTGTTCACCACGGTGGATGCCGCCCGCCTGCTGCTCAATGGCTCGCTGCGCACCTTTGATGACGGCCAGCCCTTGCTCCCGGCCCAGGCACTGGTGCTGTGCGCCAGTTTGGGCAAGCTGCTGGTGCTGGGCCTCGCCTGCCTGATAGGCCAGCGCCATAGCGGCGAGCACGGCTTCTGGCTGGCAGGGCTGGCCGCCACCCTCACCTTGCTGGTGTTTGCCGAGTACGTGCCGCGGCGCCTGGCCCGGCGTAACCCGCAGGCCTGCGTCAGCCTCGGTAGCAGCCTGCTTAAAGTGCCCCTCGCCCTCCTGCAGCCGCTGGCCTGCCTGCTGGACGGTTTCGCCAAGCTGCTCCTGCGCCCGTTCCGCGTGCAACCTACGGCCGTGGCCCTGCACCCTCAGGAAGCCGACGACTTTGACGAAGACGAGGAGCACGAAACACCCCGCCACGGCCTGCTCGACGGCCTGCAGTCGCTGGACAAGGTCACCGTCAACGACATCCTGGTACCGCGCAACGAAGTGGACGGCATCAACCTCGACGAGCCGATCGGGCGCATCATCGAGCAGTTGATCATCAGCCGCCACACCCGTCTGCCGGTCTACCACAACGACATCAACCAGGTTGAAGCAATCCTCAACACCAAGCTGATCAGCCACCTGCTGCCCAAGGCCGACCTGACCCTGGAGGCGCTGCACAGCGCCTGCTACGAACCCTATTTCGTACCAGAAAGCACGCCCCTGCAAATGCAGCTGCTGAACTTCCACAAGCAGCAGCGCCGGCTGGGTGTGGTAGTGGACGAGTACGGCGAGGTGCAGGGCATCGTCACCCTGGAAGACATCCTCGAAGAGATCGTTGGCGAGTTCGAGGACGAACAGAGCCTGGAAAACCCCCACGTACACCCGCAACCCGATGGCACCTTCGTCATCGACGGCAACGCTTCGCTGCGCGAAATCAACCGCACCCTGGGCTGGCACCTGCCCTGCGACGGCGGGCCGAAAACCCTCAACGGGCTGGTTACCGAAGCACTGGAAAGCATCCCGGAAAGTGCCGTTTGCCTGAAGATCGGCCGCTATCGCCTGGAAATCCTCGAAACAGAGGACAATTGTGCCAGTAAGGTACTGGTGTGGACCGTGACCCGATAGCTATACTCGGGTCACGCTTACCCAGCCCCGCCGTCACGCCTGCTACCCGCACCCGGCGTTCCACGGCCAGTCCGCTCCACTGACACGCCCCGCGGTCCTGCTTCAACACCCCGAACAGTGCCCGCCCCGCCCCTATCCCCCTTGGGCTATCGTCAGTCGAGCGCACACAACAACAAACGCTCCGGCGTCCGCGCAACCGTGCCTGCCCTTTCGCTCAGCACACCGCGCGGGCCCCGCCCATGGAGCCGGACCAGACTGTTAGGGACCTACTTAATGACAAGCAGCACCTACGCCGAAGCGCCTGCCGCGCCGGTCAACTCGCCCGCGCGGGTAGCCACTGCCAGCTTCATCGGCACCGCCATCGAGTTCTACGACTTCTACGTGTACGCCACTGCTGCTGCCCTGGTGATCGGCCCGGTATTCTTCCCATCCGGGTCGGGCACCGCGCAAATGCTGGCTGCCTTCCTCACCTTCGGCATCGCCTTCCTCGCTCGCCCGCTGGGTTCGGCGTTGTTCGGCCACTTTGGCGACCGTATCGGCCGCAAATCGACCCTGGTTGCCTCGCTGCTGCTGATGGGTGTCTCCACCACCGCCATCGGCGTATTGCCGGGCTATGACAGCATTGGCGTGTGGGCGCCGATCATCCTGTGCCTGCTGCGCTTTGGCCAAGGCCTGGGCCTGGGCGGTGAATGGGGTGGCGCGGCGCTGCTGGCCACCGAGAACGCCCCCGAAGGCAAGCGCGCCTGGTTCGGCATGTTCCCCCAGTTGGGCCCTTCGATCGGCTTTTTGGCCGCCAACGGCCTTTTCCTGACCCTGGCCCTGACGCTCAGCGACGAGCAGTTCCGTGAATGGGGCTGGCGTATTCCGTTCCTGCTCAGTGCGGCGCTGGTGCTGGTGGGCCTGTATGTGCGCCTGAAACTTGAAGAAAGCCCAGTCTTCGCCAAGGCTGTCGCCCGCCACGAGCGGGTGAAAATGCCAGTGGTCGAGCTGTTTTCCAGCTACTGGCTGCCCACCCTGCTGGGCGCGGCGGCGATGGTGGTGTGCTACGCGCTGTTCTATATCTCCACGGTGTTCTCGCTGAGCTACGGCGTGACCACGTTGGGCTACAGCCGCGAGACGTTCCTGGGCCTGCTGTGCTTCGCGGTGGTGTTCATGGCCCTGGCCACGCCGCTGTCGGCCTGGCTCAGCGACCGTTACGGGCGCAAGCCGGTGCTGATCGTCGGCGGCCTGCTGGCCGTAGCTTCGGGCTTTGCCATGGAGCCACTGCTGACTTCGGGATCGACGACGGGTGTGGCGCTGTTCCTGGCCATCGAGCTGTTCCTGATGGGTGTGACCTTTGCGCCGATGGGGGCACTGCTGCCCGAGCTGTTCCCGACTCACGTGCGTTATACCGGGGCTTCGGCGGCGTATAACCTGGGCGGGATTGTCGGGGCCTCGGCGGCACCGTTCTTTGCCCAGAAGCTGGTCAGCATGGGCGGGTTGAGCTGGGTGGGGGGCTATGTGTCGGCTGCGGCGGTGATCAGCCTGATTGCGGTGCTGTGCCTGAAAGAGACCCGTAATACCGAGCTGTAAGCAATGGGGGCCGCAACGCGGCCCCCTGCGGTTTCGAATCAGAACTCGACCTTTACCGCCTGCGAAGCGCGGGTCGCCTTGGCCCGCGCCAACTCGACCGACTCATCACGCGCCAGGCACACGCCCATGCGGCGGGTGCCGTTGATTTCCGGCTTGCCGAACAGGCGAATGGCGGTATCCGGTTCGCTCAGCGCTGCGCCCAGGTTGGCGAAGCTGGTCTGCTGCGACTGCCCTTCTGGCAGGATCACCGCCGAGGCCGACGGGCCAAACTGGCGCACCACCGGAATCGGCAGGCCGAGAATCGCACGGGCATGCAGGGCGAACTGCGACAGGTCCTGGGAAATCAGGGTGACCAGGCCGGTGTCATGCGGGCGCGGCGACACTTCGCTGAACCACACCTGGTCGCCCTTCACGAACAGTTCCACGCCGAACAGGCCACGACCGCCAAGGGCATCGGTAACAGCCTTGGCCACGCGCTGCGACTCGGCAAGCGCTTTCGGGCTCATGGCCTGCGGCTGCCACGACTCCTGATAGTCGCCCTTTTCCTGACGGTGGCCAACCGGCTCCAGGAAGGTGGTACCGCCGACGTGGCGCACGGTCAGCAGGGTGATTTCGTATTCAAAGTCGATAAAGCCCTCGACGATTACTCGGCCCTTGCCGGCGCGGCCGCCTTCCTGGGCGTAGTCCCACGACTTCTGCAGGTCGGCGTCGCTGCGCAGCAGGCTCTGGCCTTTGCCCGACGAACTCATCACCGGCTTGACCACGCATGGGTAACCGACATCGGCCACGGCCTTGGCGTAGTCTTCATAGGTGTCGGCGAAGTGATACGGCGAGGTCGGCAGGTCCAGCTCTTCGGCGGCCAGACGGCGAATGCCTTCACGGTTCATGGTCAGCTGCGTGGCGCGGGCGGTCGGCACCACGTTGAACCCTTCGTTTTCCAGCTCGACCAGGGTGGCGGTGGCGATGGCTTCGATTTCCGGGACGATATAATGCGGCTTCTCGGCCTCGATCACCGCGCGCAGGGCAACGCCATCGAGCATGTTGACCACGTGGCTGCGGTGCGCCACTTGCATGGCCGGGGCATTGGCGTAGCGGTCGACGGCGATCACTTCGACGCCCAGGCGCTGCAGCTCGATCACCACTTCCTTGCCCAACTCGCCACAGCCGCACAGCAGTACACGGGTCGCGGTGGGCGACAAGGGGGTTCCGATACGGGTCATTTCAGGTCCTCGAAGGCGTCCGGGGCCGCGCCAGGCTGAGCGCCGCCCGCTGAAAAAGGACCGCTATTCTACACCATCAACCGGCGACGGCAGCCCGTCGGGCGCGAAATGCCATGGCCAGCCACACGGCAGTGACACCGGCGAACTTCGACGCCATGGCGGTGCCGATCACTGCCGGGGTCAGGGCGCCGATCATGCCGAAAAAGATGAAGGTATCCACCGGGATACTCAGCGCCGAGCTCAGCCACAGGCGGTCGCGCAGCGGCCGGCGGGTGATGCTGAACACCAGCCAGTCGATCAGCTCGGAAATGAAGAACGCGGTGGCGCTGGCCAGGGCGATGGCCGGTTCCGAGGTGACATAGGACAGCACCAGGGCGACCAGCATGGCAACCAGGGCGCCATGGCCGAAGCGGGTCTGCACCATGTCGCGCAGGATGAACACCAGGCCGCCCCAGGCAGACCAGATGATGTCCAGGTGCGGGGCGCTGGAAAAGGCGTAGTTGATCAGCACTACGCTGCTGATGTAGGCAATCAGATAGAACATGGCGGGTAGTCTGTGGGCAAGCCGTACAGATTACCGCTGGTGCCTTCGACAGGCAACGCCGTCCCTACAGGATGAGGCCGGCCTCTACTGCCCGTTCATGGCACAGCTTCAGCACCGCCCGCCGCTCATCGTTGTCCATCCGCCCCCAGCGGCCAATCTCCGCCACGGTGCGCTGGCAGCCGGTGCAGATATCCTGCTCGTCCAGCGCACAAATGCTTACGCACGGCGAGGCCACCGGCCGCTCTACCACATTACTCATCATCAACCACCAGCTCCTGGGCATAACGCTGGGCATTGTGCACGTAATGCGCGGCACTGGCTTCAAGCATGCGCTTCTGCTGCTCGGTCAGTTCACGTACGACCTTGCCGGGCGAGCCGACCACCAGCGAACCGTCGGGGATTTCCTTGCCCTCGGCGATCAGTGCATTGGCGCCGATGATGCAGTGCTTGCCAATGCGCGCGCCGTTGAGGATCACGGCATTGATACCGACCAGGCTGTAGTCGCCCACCGTGCAGCCATGCAGCATGGCGTTGTGACCAACGGTGACGCCCTTGCCCAGGGTCAGCGGCGAGCCCATGTCGGTGTGCATCACCGTGCCATCCTGCACGTTGCTGCCTTCGCCGATATCGATCAGCTCGTTATCCCCGCGCAGCACCGCGCCAAACCACACACTGGCATTGGCCTGCAGGCGCACGTTGCCGATCAGCGTGGCGTTGGGTGCGGCCCAACTGGTGGGGTGGCTTTCGACCCGCAGGTCGCCCAGGCGGTATTTCATGCATGCTCCTCAGGCTGGAACGCAGACGGCGGGGTAGGCCCCGCTCAGTTTTCGATGTAACGCTCAGGGGGCTGGTGCAGGCTGATGCCAGCATCGAACAGCACGTTGACCAGCTCGACGATCATGATCGCCGACAACCCCCAGATCTTGTATTCGCCATAGCGGTAGCTGGGCACGTACCAGCTGCGCCCCTGATAATCGATACGGTGGGTATGATCACGCGGGTCCTGGCGGAAGAATTCCAGCGGCACGGTGAATACTGCCGCGATTTCGGCATCATTGGCGCGGTATTCGACGAAGTCGGGAATAAGCCCGACGAATGGCGTCACTTTAAGGCCATGCAGCGAAATCAGCGGGCTCAGCGGGCCTATCACTTCCACCAGCCCGGGGGGCAGGCCGATTTCTTCTTCGGCTTCACGCAGGGCGGTAAACACCAGGTCCGGGTCTTCCGGGTCGCGTCGGCCACCGGGAAAGGCCACTTCGCCACCATGGGTGGACAGCCCCTTGGCGCGCAGGGTCAGGACCAGTTCGGGCGCTTCGCTGCGGGTAATGGGCAAAAGGACCGCCGCTTCGGGGAACCGCCGGTCGGTTTCCAGTGATGCGGGTTGGTGATTGCTCATTCGGCGAAGTAGCTCGTCCAGCATTGCGCACGCTCGTATCCAAGGCCTGCCTTGCATGATGCACCAAAGCCGCGAAGCACCCAAGCCCCCGCGCTTGCGGCGGCCCTGCCGGCGCGCCAAGATAGCCTTGAACAAAAGGGAACCCCACATGAAATTCTGCAGCGCGTGCGGCCAGCCGGTCACTCAGCGGATTCCCGAGGGCGATAGCCGCCTGCGGTATGTCTGCGAGTCTTGCCAGACCATCCATTACCAGAACCCCAACATCGTCGCCGGCGTGCTACCGACCTGGGGCAGCCAGGTGCTGCTGTGCCGGCGTGCCATCGAACCACGCCGCGGCTTCTGGACCCTGCCCGCCGGCTTCATGGAGAACGGCGAAACCCTCGACCAGGCCGCCCGTCGCGAAACCGTCGAGGAAGCCTGCGCCCGGGTCGGGCCGATGAGCCTGTACCAGCTGTTCGATTTGCCGCACATCGACCAGGTGCATGTGTTCTTCCGCGCCGAGCTGGCAGACCTGGCGTTTGATGTGGGTGTCGAAAGCCTGGAAGTGCGGTTGTTCGAGCAACATGAGATACCGTGGGGCGAGCTGGCTTTCCGCACCGTCACACGCACACTAGAATGCTACTATCGCGACCGCATCGGGCAGCACTACCCCATAGGCCATGAGTACCTGCCGCCGATGAACGTCTCGACCTCGACCTCTACTTAGAAGAAGCCTTCAGGGATACCGTTACATGCGCTGGTTGCTTGCCCTTTTCTGCCTTTGCGTTACCTCGGTGTCCCAGGCGGCTTTCACCGAGACCATCATTCGCAAGCCCGTGCCGGCAGCGCAAACGCCATCGCCTTCACAGCAGGCGATGCAACCGCTGATCGACAAGGTGCTGGTGATCAAGTCCGAGCGTCGCCTGCAGCTGATCAGCCGCGGCGAGCCGCTGAAAACCTACCGTATTTCCCTGGGCAAGCAACCAAAGGGCGCCAAGGAACGCGAAGGCGACAAGAAAACCCCTGAAGGCCTGTACTGGCTGGACTGGCGCAAGCAGAGCGACCGCTTCAACCTGGCCATGCACATCAACTATCCGAACGTGAGCGATGCCGCCCGCGCCACCCGCGAAGGGGTGAGTGCCGGCAGCATGATCATGATTCACGGCACGCCGATCAACGACGAGTACCCAGAGTGGTATTTCCACACCCTGGACTGGACCGATGGCTGCATTGCCATGCGTAACCGTGACATGCAGGAAGTGTGGGAGCTGGTGCGCGATGGCACGCTGATCGAAATCCGGCCCTGAAGAGAAGCCGGAGTGATGGTGAAAGACAGTTGCTCCCACAGCTTACCACCGCAGGTCGCGTTGCCCTGCCAACGCCTGCGGCCCCAGCCACTGCGCACCTCGTAACAAGGGCACCAACGCCGCCTCCGGTTGCAGCTCGAACACCACCTGGGCCCGCCGCCCTTGCAGGTCAGCATCCACGAACAGCTCATGTTGCCCCTGTTGCGCCAGTTGCCCCCGCAGGCGCCAGCCACTGCGGCAGTCCATTTCCAGCCAGCCCTGCCCCAGGCCCAGTGACCACGGTTCGCTGAGCGCCAGGTCGCTCACCGTTACACGGCCCTCGCTGCCCAGGCATTGGCGCCCTGCCCCCTGCATGCGGACTGCGCCCTGCCACAGCCCGGCCAGGCGGTAATCCGTGGCCATCGTCGCCTGGGCGCCCATCGCCGTTGCCTCCAGCCGCCAGCGCCACGGCCAGCCTTCGGCGCGCAATTGCCAGGCCTGCCCCTGAAACCCCAAATGTGCAGTTGCCTGCAAGCGCCAAGGCTGCACCGACCAGCGCAGAGGCCCCACCGGCCCCAACTGTTGCGCCTGGCCCTGCCACAGGCTGCCACTGGCATCCCGCAGCGGCACACCTGCCCCGCGAGCCACCCAGGCGGCGGGTAACTCAACGAGCAGGGTCAGGCCGAAAACCAGCAGCACCCACGCCATACCTTTACGGCTCATGGCTGCACCACCAGGTCGAAGCGCAACGCCTTGCCATCCTGTTCCAGCCCCCATTGCAGCGGCGTTACGCCCTCTTCATGCAGGGACTGCAACCAGCCTTGCAGCACCCGTTCATCGGCCACCTGGCCACGCAGTTGCCAGGCTTTGCCTTGCACATCGACCTCGGCCAGTACGACCCGTCGCGCCTCGGCCGACTGCTTCAGGCGCTCCAGGCTCAAGCCCGGGCCGCCATGCAGGCTTGCGGCTTGTTCTGCCAGCCCCCGCCACTGGCTGACCTCGCGCCATTGCGCCAAGCCCTCGCGCAGGGCCAGAACAGCCAGCAGCAACGCAATCAGCAACCAGGCGAACTTCAGCCGATGACGCTGCATCCAGTCCTGGTTCATGCGGCGGCTCCCAAGTCGAAGACCACTTCGCCACCTTGTACCTGTACGGCAGCACCGGCAGCGTTGGCCATGTCTTGCCAGGGTGGCGTGGCGCCGTCGCCCTCTAGCCGCAGGTGCCAGCGCTGGCCATCGAAGCGCACCGCCTGCAGGCGCCAGCCGGGGTGATCGCGCAGCCAGGCCTGCAAGGCTGCCTGCAGGTCTTCGAGCTGGCGGGTGCGTATCTGCTGCTGAAGCTCGCTTTCCCGCAGGCGTTTTAGGGCCTGCGCGGCGTGCCGTGGGCTGGCCTGCTCACCCGTCACGGCAAACACCTGGGCGCGCCAGAGTTGTGCCTGACGCCACTGCTGGTTCAACCACAGCCCACCCCAGACTGCCGCCAGTACCAGGCAGGCGGCCAACAGGCGTTGCTGCGGGCGTGAAGCGATGGGCAACGAAGGTACCTTGCGAGCGCGCTCGAACAGGCCGGGCATCGCGTCGAGCGGTGCCAGGGTGCTTGGCCAGTCGCCACTCAGTGGCACGCTTTGCATGTGTGCCCAGGGTTGCTGCGGCGCTTCACCCAGTGCTTGCGGCCATGCCAGCCAATGCTCCTGCTCGTCCTCGGCCAGCCCTTTGTACAAGGACATGCCGGGCGTTCGCTGCCAATGCCAGGCACTGCCTGCCTCAGGCCTGGGCAGCAACTGCAACTCCGCCCAGCAACGTTCTACCTGCAAGCCCCATACGCCACACTGTGCGCGCCAGTCGTCCAGTTGCTGACGCGCCACCACCAGCAAGCGAAGGTGGCCGGGCTGACGGGCCAGGCAGGCGCAGGTCACCTCGTCCGGCGGTTGCAGCAAGCGGTCTTCGAGCAACAACGGCCACTCCTCACGCTTGAGCCCGGGTGGGGCAGGCACGTGGAAGACGCTACAGGCCTCGGCAGGCAGAACAAGGGCAACCCGGGCTTGCAGGTTTGCCGGTGGCTCACCCTGCCCCTGGCGTTGCACGATGCCGCCCTCGGCCAGCGCCCAGTGCCAGACAACACCCGGGCGCAGCAACAACCACGGTTGAGCAGGTGCGCCCCGTCGCCATTCAAATTTCATGAACGCCCCCACGGGAGGGCGAAGGTGCAGACATAGGGTGCTCCATCACGCTGCAGTTCCAGACGCACGCCACGGCCGGGGTGCGCAGGTTGGTCAGAAGGCCAGGCCAGCCACTGGCCGCCCTGGTAATAAAGGACGTTCATGGCGCCAACCCGGTCGAGCCGCTCGCGCTGGACCCAGCGGGGCGTGGCGGCGGCGTACAGGTCGACCGAGCTTTCCAGCAGCAGGCGCTGCTCACGGGCCTCGAAGCGCAGCCGCTGGCGTTGCAGCCGCGAGCCACCTTCGGCTTCCGGCAGGCCGGTGGTGGCGACCCACTGTAATTGGTTGCTTGCCGGTTGCCAGTCCAGCCAGCGGCTGGCCAGGGGCAGGCGCTGGTCGTAGACGCGGCGCAGCACCGGGCTGTCGAAACGCCGCTCAAGGGCCAGGCAGAAATCCAGCACCGAGGTTTCCTGGGTGGTCACTTGCAGGCGTTCGCGCACTTTCATCCAGCCATTGACCAACGCAGCGAGCATGATGCCGAGCAGGACAGTCAGGGCCAGGGCCACCATAAGTTCAATCAGGGTAAGGCCTGCCTGACGGTGCCTTACAGGCCGAACCCGGTACTGGCCGCTGTATGGGCAACCTGTGGGAGCGGGCGTGCCCGCGAACACCGGCATAGCCGGTGCCATACACTGCGTCGCCTGATTCGCGGGCACGCCCGCTCCCACAGAGGTCGTGCAAGCCATCAGTGGTGTGAGCCAGATCATGGGCGTTCCAGAAACACGGTGTACTGGCCCAGCGGCAGGCGCTGGTCGCGGTCGGCGTACAATTGCAGTTCGCCACGGCGCAGGTCGCGCACGCCGGTGCGGCGCAATTGCAGTTGCCAATGACACGGCTGGCCACCCTGGCTCAGTTCACCCTTCACCTGATTGGCAGAAGGCCAGAATTGCTCGACGGCGAAACGTGTTTGCAGTTCACGGGCACACAACAGGCCAATGCGGTGTTGTTGCAGGTTGTCCTGCACGGCCAGGCGCTGACGCAGCACCTGGCTGGTGATCACCGCCAGCACGGCGGCAATCGCCAAGGCCACAGTGACCTCCAGCAAGGTGAAGCCACGCTGACGTTGCTTCATGGCGCGACCGCCACCTGCAAGCGCCCATCGCGGCCCCACGCCCATTGCTGGCTGCCATCGGCCCAGCGCCAGCGCACGCTGCCCGGCTGTGCCCAGCCGTGCGGGGTGAACAGCAAGTGGGGCTGCGGGCTGGCGGGCCAGTCCGGGTGCAGGCCCTTGGGCCAGTCGCCAAGCCCGGCCGCCTCGACCACCCAGGCATTCCCCTCACGCCGCACGAACTCCGGGCGCTGCCCATTCCAGCGCAGCCCACGCAGCTGCCCCGCATGCCGGGCCAGCGCCGCCTGGGCCCGGGTTTCGCTGGCCAGGCGTTGCAGGGCCTGATCGACAGGCGCCTGGCCGCTGCCGAGCCCTGCCACTGCCAGCCCCGTCATCAGGCCGGCGATGGCCAGCACCACCAGCAACTCGATCAGGCTGAAGCCCCGCTGACGGCTCACCCTTACAGCGCCCAGTTACCCAGGTCGGCATCCTGGCCTTCACCGCCCGGCTGGCCATCGGCACCCAGCGAATACACATCCACCCGGCCATGCTCACCGGGCATGCGGTACTGGTACGGGGTGCCCCATGGGTCTTCCGGCAGGCGGCGCACATAGCCGTCACTGCGCCAGGCCCGCGGCAGCGGTTCCTGGCTCGGCTTTTTCACCAGCGCGGCCAGGCCCTGTTCAGTGCTGGGAAAGCGCAGGTTGTCCAGGCGGTACATGTCCAGCGCCTGCTCCAGGGTGGCCAGGTCGGCCATCACCTTCTGCTTCATGGCCTTGTCCTGGTTGCCCAGCACGCTGGGCGCGACCACGGCGATCAGCAGGCCGATGATGAAGATCACCACCATGATTTCCATGAGGGTGAAACCGCGCTGGCGGTTACGTTGATGCTGCATGGCAGTACTCCTTGTATTCACAGTTGCAGGCCCTGGTTGAGTTGCATGATCGGCAGCAGCACCGCCAGCACGATGAACAGCACCACAGCGCCCATCACCAGGATCATCAGGGGTTCGAACAGCGCCATGGCGGTATCCACCTGGCGGGCAAAGCCACGCTCCTGGTCGTCGGCCACGCGCTCAAGCATGTCGGCCAGGGTGCCGCTGGCCTCGCCGCTGCCGACCATGTTCACCAGCAGCGGTGGGAATTGCTGGCTGGCATCCAGCGCACGGTGCAGGCTGGTGCCGCCCTGCACTTGCTGGCGGACCTGCTCCATGGCCAGGCGGATGCGCCGGTTGCCGACCGTTTCGGTAGCTACTTGCAAGGCTTCGAGCAGGGCTACGCCACTGCCGCTGAGAATCGCCAGGCTGCGTGCCAGGCGTGCGCTTTCCAGCACCTGCAACAGGCTGCCGATACGAGGCAGGCACAGCAGCATCTGGTCGCGGCGCAGGCACCAGTGCGGCTTGCGCAACAGCAAGGTGCCGAGCACGCCCATCAATAGCGCCAGGCCCAGCAACCAGGGCCCGGCCTGCACCAGCCCCTCGCTCAGGCCGATCAGCAACGCGGTGATCAGCGGCAGGCTTTGCCCCGCGTGGGCAAACTGTTCGGTGAGCTTGGGCACGACAAAAGTCATCAGGCCTACGACCACGGCAAGCGATACGCCCATCAGTACGGTGGGATAGATCAGCGCAGTACGCGCCTTGTGCTGTTGCCGTTGCACCTGTTCAAGGTGATCGGCCAGCCGGGTCAGCACCTGTGCCAGGCGCCCGGAGCGTTCGCCGGCCTCGACCAGCGCGCAGTACAAGCCAGTGAATGGCGCCCCCTGGCGCGCCAGGCTGCGGGCCAGGCCCAGGCCTTCGGCAAGGGAGCCACGCAGGGCCACCATCACACTGTGCAGGGCAGGTTGACGCAACTGACGCTCAAGGGTGCCCAAGGCATCGACCAAGGGGATGCCGGCACCGGTCAATGTGGCCAGCTGACGGGTCAGTTCACACAGCTGGGCACGGCTCAAACGCTGGCGCCGGGGTTGCCGATTACTGCTGTCCTGGCGCTGCAACTGGCGGGCAAAAAGCCCCTGATCGCGCAGCAACTGACGCGCATGGCGTTCACTGTCAGCCTGCACGCTGGCCTTGCGGGTCTTGCCGGCGAGGTCGACGGCCAAGTAGCGATAGGTCGGCATGGTTTAGCCCTGCACCACACGCAGTACTTCGGCCAGGCTGGTCTCGCCACGGGCCAGGCAGTCGCTGGCCATTGCGACCAGGCTCTGCCGGCGCCCGGCCAGGTACTCCTGCATGGCCAGTTCACTGGCGCCGTCATACAGCAGGCCGATCAGCCCGGCATCCAGTTCGATGAATTCGTACAGGCCCAGGCGCCCGGCATAGCCGCTGCCCTGGCACTGCTCGCAGCCCACCGCGTGGTAGCTGCTGCCCAGCGACGTCAGTTCTGGCCACAGGTCACGCTCGGCAGCTTGCAGCGGGTGCGCCACGGCGCAACTGCACAGACGCCGCACCAGCCGCTGGGCCAGCACACCGCGCAGGCACGAGGCAATCAGAAACGGCTCGATACCCATGTCGCGCAGGCGGGTCACCGCACCCACGGCACTGTTGGTGTGCAGGGTGGACAGCACCAGGTGGCCGGTCAGGCTGGCCTGCACGGCTATTTGCGCGGTTTCCTGGTCACGGATTTCGCCGAGCATGATCACGTCCGGGTCCTGACGCAGGATGGCGCGCAAGCCACTGGCGAACGTCAGCCCCGCACGCGGGTTGATGGCGGTCTGGCCGATGCCGGCGATGGCGTATTCCACCGGATCCTCGACGGTGAGAATGTTGCGGCTGCCATCGTTGAGGCTGTTGAGGCTGGCGTACAGGGTGGTGGTCTTGCCCGAACCGGTCGGGCCGGTGGACAGCACGATACCGTTGGGCCGCGCCAGGCAACTGCGCAGGCCCTGCAACACCGCGGGCGGCATGCCCAGGTTGCCCAGCGCGAGCAAGCTGGCCTGCTTGTCGAGCACACGCATGACCACGCGCTCGCCATGGATGCCGGGCAGGGTCGAAACCCGCACATCCACCTCGCGCCCTGCCGCGCGCAGGGTAATACGGCCGTCCTGGGGCTGGCGCTTCTCGGCAATATCCAGCCGTGCCATGACCTTGATCCGCGACACCAGCATGGCCGACAGCGCACGCGGCGGGCGTAGCACTTCGCGCAGGTGGCCATCGACGCGCAGGCGCACCACCAGGCTTTGCTCGAAGGTTTCGATATGGATGTCCGAGGCGCGCAGGCGCAGCGCCTGGCCGAACAGGCCGTTGATCAGGCGAATTACCGGGGCTTCGTCATCGCTTTCCAGCAGGTCTTCGACCTGCGGCATCTCGCTCATCAGGCTGTCCAGGTCGACCTGGTCGCCGATGCCTTCGATCAGCGCTTGATTGGCGCCATCGCCGGCCTGGTACAGCTGGCCGAGGCGCTCGTCGAACACGGCAGGCTCCAGGTATTCGAGCATGCAGGGCTGGCCATGTACCCGCAGCAGTTCCTGCAACTGGGCACTGTCGGCGTCGGGCCGCAGCCACAGCTGCCAGCCCTGTTCCGTCGTGGTCATGGCCACCCCGCTCTGGCGTGCCTGGCGATACGGCAACATCACCAGGCACCGCCTTCGAGGCGTGCGCGGCTGGAGGGGAACACCTGCAACAACGGCGTGCCCTCTGCAAGGTCCGGCAGTTGCAGCGGTGTGGTCTGCTGCAGGGTGCGGTATTTGTCTTCGCTGAGCCCGGCCAGGCTCGGCCCGTCCCGCAGGATGCGCGGGCGGATGAACACCATCAGGTTCTGCTTGGTGTTCCTGGTGGCATCGGAGCGGAACAGCCGGCCCAGGTAAGGGATATCACCGAGCAGCGGCACGCGCTGGTTACTGGTGCTCAACTCGTCGCTGATCAGGCCGCCGAGAATGACCAGGCCATTGTCTTCGACCATGACCTTGGTCTTGATCTCGCGCTTGTTGGTGATCACGTCGCTGGCCGCGCTGGACTCGGCAATCGACGACACCTCCTGGACAATGTCCAGGCGCACGCTGTTGTCGATGTTGATCTGCGGCTTGATACGCAGCTTCACCCCGACCTCTTTGCGCTCGATGGTCTGGTACGGGTTGGCGTTGTTTTGCGTGACCGAGCCGGTAACGAAGGGCACTTCCTGGCCGACCAGGATCGACGCTTCGGCGTTGTCCAGGGTCAACAGGGTGGGCGTGGACAGCAAGTTGAAGCCGCTCTTGCCCTTCAGTGCATTGACCAGCATGGCAAAGTTGAACCCGCCGCCGAAATGGCCGATGCCCGCCGTGGCGCCGGTAGTCGCGGACAACAGGTCGCCAAGCGCCTCGTTGTCACCACTGGCAGCAGCCCCGGCGATATTGGCGATGTTCACCCCGTTGCTGCCAAAATTGACGATGCCGGCGCCGAATTTTTCGTCGGCAAACAGCCATTGCACACCCAGCTCCTGGGCGCTGCTGTCGGACACCTCGGCGATGATGGCTTCCACCACCACCTGGGCACGACGGATGTCCAGCTGTTCGACGATGGCGCGGTAGTCGGCCAGCTCGCTGTCGGGGCCGACCATGACCACGGCGTTGGTGCCTTCTTCGTACTCCAGGCGAATGCCCGGGCCACCGGCGGCGGCCATTACCGGCCTGTCCTTGCCCTCGCCTTCGCCCGTGCCTTCAGCCGGCGCCATGCCTTCCTGGCTCAGCCCGCGCAGCACCTTGACCACTTCACCTGCATTGGCGTGCCTAAGGTAGATGACCTGGGTACTGCCGTTGCCAGGTGCTTCCTGGGGGCGGTCGAGCTGGCGCAGCAGGCTGGCGATTCGGTCCAGGTTGCTGCGCCAGTCGGTCACCACCAACTGGTGCGCCGCCGGGTACGGTGTGATTACCCCGACCCGTGGGTCGATCAGCGGTTTGAGGATGCCCAGCACCTGCTCGCTGGCGGCGTTGCGCACGTTGAATACCCGCGTCGCCACGCTGTCACTGCCTTCGCCCTGCTGCCCACCCGCCTCGACCGGCACCGGCTCCAGGCGCGCGGCCTGGTCGGGGACGATCTTCACGCTGCCATTGGGCAGGTCGACAGTGGCGTAACCCTGGGCGCGCAACTGCGCCAGGAAGATGTCGTAGATGGCATCGGCGTCGTGCAGGTCGACGGTGCGCACGGTGACCTTGCCCTTGACCCGGGGGTCGACGATGAAGGTGGTGCCGGTGATGCGCGACACGCTGTCGATGAACTCGCCCAGTTCGGTGTCGACGAAGTTCACCTCGTACATCGGCGTACCATTTTCATCGAACACCGGCTCTTCGGCGCGGGCCTCAGGTAGGCCTATGGCCAGGGCCAGGCTCAGCACGGCGGCCACGCAGTATCTAACAGGCATCGTTCATCCTTGCCGCTTGAAGCCGGTCACGGCGGGGCGTGGCGGCCAGGGCAGGCGTTCACGCCGCCCCTGGTTGTTGAAAATCAGGCCATCGGTGTCGATGTCCTGCAGCACGATCCCCGGCGCCAGGCGCTGACCGCGGGCCAGGGTGCGCACCTGCTCGCCGTAGCGCAGCACCACCACACTGGAAGACAGCGGCTGCGCCCTGAGGCCGCCGAGGTAGTGCAATGGCAGGCGGGTAATGGCGATGGCACCGTCGTCGATGGGCGCTTGCCAGTGGCCGACCATCAGCCCCGGCAGCGGGTTGGCGACCGTCGCCGGCACCATGGCCGGTTGCGGCTGGCGGCTCAGTTGCAGCACGCACTGGGCGGCCAGCCAGCCGGCCAGCGTCAGGCCAGCGCCGGTGAACAAGCGCGAGGCGAGTGTCACGAGGCCAACTGCCGTGGGTGCCACCCCGGGTGCCCCTGCACGTAACGCACTTCGGGCAGTTGGAGCGGCGCCAGTTGCCAGTCGCCAGGTTGGCGGGCGAGCCAGGCTTCGACCCGTTGCCACAGGGGTTCGCCAGCCTGGCTTTCAAACTGCAGGCCGAAGGTGCGGCACAGGCCCTGCATCGGCTCCAGCCCAGTGATGCGCTTGCCTTGCGGACTGTAGCTGACACCCCAGGCCTGGCCCTGCCAGCGCGGCAGGTCCTGGCTGTTGTCGAGCAGCAGCGGATCGCCGAACAGCTGCTCTGCAGCGTTCTCCAGCACTTGTTCCACCTGCCGGGCCGGCGCTTCGACCACCGGTGCCGGGTAGCCACCGGTGAGGCTGATCAGGTGTTCACGTGTGATCGAAGCACCTGTGGGCAGCGGGTAGTCGTAACGCAGGCCCGGCAACAGCACGGGCATGCCGTTGTCATCGGCCAAGGCCTGATGCAGCAGGCGGTCCCAGCTGCCGCCACGGGTATCACGGCGCCACAAGGCCTGTGGCGCGCGGGCCAGCGGCTGGTCGAGCCACGCCGCGTGGCCGGCACGTTGCTGGTGCAGCTGTGCCTGCAATGCCCCGACACGCAGCTGCGCGGCTGGCGCCAGTTGCTGTGCAAAGGCCGGGAAGAAACGCCCGTCGAACTGCCACAGCCCGGCCACGCGCTGGCAGCGCAGGCGGAAGGCACCGCTGCCCCGGCAACCGGCAAACAGCACCGGCACACGCCGACCATTGGCCTGGGTTACCTCGACGGGCGCCGGCCACAGGTCCTGGCCACGGGCGCACAACAGCACATCGATTTGCGGAACCCTCTCGGCAAGCCACAGCCCGGGGCCGGTGCCGACATCGGCCATGGCCACCACCAGGTCGGCCTCGCGCCGGGCCTGCTCGAACACCGGCTGCAGCGACTGGTACCACAGTTTGAGGGAAGCTTTCTGGTCCTGGGCATAGGGGTCGCTCACGCCGACCACGGCAATCCGTGCGCCGCCGCGCTCGAAGACGTGCAAGGCTTCAAGGCCCAGGGCTTTGCGTTGCGCGTCCGCCAGGCCTGCGCCGAGGGTAACGGCGCCAGCCTGGCGATACAGCCCGGTACTGCGTTGTGGCCACAGCACACGCTCGTCACTGCTGACCCGCGCTTCGGTGCCCAGCAGTTGGCTGCCCTGCACCCCGCTTTCGCCTTGGGTCAGGTAGGCCAGGCCACTGCCGTTCCAGCCTTGGCCATTCTCCAGGGTCAGGCTATTGCCTGCGCCGGCCTCGCCGCGCAGTTGCTCCAGCAGCGCCGCCAGCACCGCATAGCCGCCCAGCTGCGCGGCGGCTGCCTGGCTGGCATCGAGCAGCGGTGCCAGTTGCGGGTAGGCAAGGCTGGCGCTGCTGCCGGTCATCCACGGCGCGCGGCCCAAGTGGCTGACCGGCCCCAGGCGGGTCGCTGGCACCACGGCCTGGCCGGGTTGGCGGGCATCGAGCGTATCGGCCACGTACAACAGGTCGAGCCGGGCGTTGCCGCCCTGCTGCCCAGGGAAGGCAGAACAGGCGCCGAGCAGCGGTGCCAATGCCCCGACACCCATCCAGCCGATCACTTCGCGCCTGTGCACACTGCTCGCCATCGCACCCGCCGTCCTTTTCCACATTCATTCAGGGCCCCGGATGTTGCGGCGTTGGCATTACAGTTTGATGGCAGAAATCCGACAGACATTCCAAATTGATCTGTCAGAGGACCTTCTAAGAGCGAGGCGTTTTAAAAACCCCTTAACATTTCTGCCAATCAATCATCATATTTCCTCACTAAAGTCGCGGGTTCCTCTAACTCAGCCATTACAAGGACACCCTGATGAGTCGAGATACCGGCGACAACCTGGACCGGAACCACAGCGCCAACATGCCGATGGCCAACGTCATGGACGCCTACCTCAGCCGCCGCAGCGTGATGCGCGGCAGCCTGGGCGCCGCCATCGCCATGATTGCCGGTACTGGCCTGACAGGCTGCTTCGACGGTGGTGGTTCCGATCACGATGATCCGGTCACCGAGCCACCGGTGACCGAACCGCCTGTGACTGAGCCGGAGGTGCCAAAACTGGCACTGGGCTTCCAGTCCATCCCGGGCTCGCGCACCGACGCCTGTGTGGTTGCCGCCGGTTACAGCGCCTACGTGCTGGCGCCGTGGGGCACGCCGCTGAACAGCAACGGCAACCCATGGAAGTCCGACGGCAGCAACACCTCGACCGACCAGGCCAACGCCATGGGCATGCACCATGACGGCATGCACTTCTTCCCTATCAACGGCAGTTCGGAAGACGGCCTGCTGGCGATCAACTTCGAATACATCGACACCGCCGCCCTGCACCCGGCCGGCCCGACCACCGATGTCAACGGCAAGCGCCCGGTCGAGGAAGTGCGCAAGGAAATCAACGCCCACGGGGCTGGCGTGGTGCGCCTGAAGAAAGTCAGCGGCCGCTGGCAGGTGGTCGACAACGACCCGCTGAACCGCCGCTTCACCACAGCGTCGCGCATGGAAATCACCGGCCCGCTGCGCGGCACCGACCACGTCAAGACCAAATACTCCACCGCCGGTACCCACTGCCGTGGCACCAACAACAACTGCGGCAACGGTTACACCCCGTGGGGCACCTACCTGACCTGTGAAGAGAACTGGCCGGGCATCTTCGTCAACAAGGGCACCCGCCCCGAAGACCAGCGCCGTATTGGCGTGGGCACCTCCAGCGGCCAGTACAAGTGGGAAAGCGCTGCCGGTGACAGCACCGAAGTGGCCGACGAGTTCGCCCGTTTCGACGTCACCATCAAGGGCGCCAGCGCGACCGACGACTACCGCAACGAAGCCAGCACCTACGGTTACATCGTCGAGATCGACCCGTACAACAGCAGCACCCTGGCCACCAAGCGCACCGCGCTGGGCCGCTTCCGCCACGAGGGCTGCGCCCCAGGCCTGCCAGTCCCCGGCAAGCCGCTGGTGTGGTACATGGGTGACGACTCGAACAACGAGTACCTGTACAAGTGGGTGTCCACCGCTGTGTGGGATGCCGCCGATGCCAACCCGGCCGACCGCCTGGCCACCGGCGCCAAGTACCTGGACCAGGGCAAGCTCTATGTGGCGCGCTTCAATGCCGATGGCACCGGCGTATGGCTGCTGCTGGACATGGCCACCGCCACCACAGCTGGCAGCACCCTGGGTGCGCTGTATGGTGACCTGCCAGGCATCATCCTCAACACCCGTGGGGCTGGCGATGCCGTGGGCGCAACGCCGATGGACCGCCCGGAATGGACGACGGTCAACCCGCTGAACGGCGACGTGTACCTGACCCTGACCAACAACAGCGCGCGCACCCCGGAAAAGGTCGACGCGGCCAACCCGCGCGGCCCGAACCGCCACGGCCACATCATTCGCTGGCACGACAGCGACGACCAGTTGAGCTTCAACTGGGACATCTTCGTGTTCGGCGCAAACGCCGCCGGTACTGCCGACATCAACCGTTCCGGCCTGACCGAACTGAACCAGTTCGCAGGCCCCGACGGCATGAGCTTCGATAGCCGTGGCGTGCTGTGGTTCGAGACCGACAACGGCGAGAGTACCCTCACCGATTACACCAACGACCAGTTGCTGGCAGTGATCCCTACCGACCTTGTGGACGCTACCGGCAAGCAAGTGCCGGTGAACGCACAGAACCAGGTGGACCTGCGCCGCTTCTTTGTTGGGCCGAATGAGTGCGAAGTGACCGGGATTGCCTTTACCCCGGACAACAAGACCTTGTTCGTCAACATTCAGCACCCCGGGAACTGGCCGTATACCGACAAGGCGACCGATGCTACTCCAGCTGGGGCCAAGGTAAGGCCGCGGGCTTCGACGGTGGTGATTCAACGCAATGATGGCGGGGAAATCGGGACTGCCTGATCGAGCTGTTTCCGGGGGCCGCTTTGCGGCCCTTTCGCCGGCAAGCCAGCTCCCACAGGGATATCACAGGCCATGAATGCCTTTTCCTGCGGGAGCCAGCGGATACACAGCCTCTGAATATCGTGGTTTCCTGTGGGAGCTGGCTTGCCGGCGAAAGGGCTGCACAGCAGCCCCGACAATCTCAAGCCCTACCAGGCCATGGGCTCCCGGCTACGCACCCGCACTTGCTGCGCCGGCACCCGGGCATGCCATTGCACCACCCCCAGCGCTTCCACCTGGAATTCGCTGCGTATCGCCCGCCCCTCTTCCTCGAACGACAACTGCAACAGGAAATACCCGCTGTTCAGCAGCAACCCTTCGCTCAGCCGTTCGAACGTTTCGTCATCCACCGCCCCCAGCGCCTGGCGCAACGCGGCCGCATCCACGTACCCCGACGCCGGCCGCCCGCTGATGATGCGGCTGAGCAACGACCGCGAATAGCGCCCTTCGTACAGCGCCTCCAGTAACGGAAGATGCTCCAGCCCAAGCGCATTGGCGTTCAGGCGCCAGCCGGTGACCTGGGGCAAGGCGCAGAGCATCGGGTAACGAGCCTGGCGAGCGGAGTCCGACTCCAGCAGCAGGTTCAGCTCGCTGGTGTCGAGCATCGGCTGGTTGGCCGCCAGGCGCGGCGGTTGTTGGCGCAGGTACTGGGCGCTTTCGGCGCCCTGCAGGCGGGTGTCGCTGTCGGCGTCGAGCCAGTCGGCCAGCGCATCGACCAGGCGCTCGGCAGCCATGTCGTCGCCCAGCAGGTAGCGCAACTGGCGTTCGGCACGCTCGCCATCGGCGCCCAGCAGCGCATTGACGTTGAAGCAGGTGTGCTGGTCGCGCACCCGCAGTTGCGCGTGACCGGCGCCAAAATCGTAGTTCAGCGGCTGCCCACGCAAGGCCTGCCAAAACAGCGGGCTAAGCCGCCAGGCGGGGTCGCGCAGGGCCTGCCCGGCATAGGCCAGGCCAGCCTGCTCCATGGCCCGCGCCTGCACCCGCTGGTGCAGCAGGCGCACTTCATCCACCTGGCGCCGGCCATCTTCCACCAGCCAGGCCATGCCCGCCGCCAGCATTGCCAACACCACCATCACCATCAGCAGGGCCGCACCCTGCTGTTGCCTGCCACCCATCCGTGCGTGCCTCGCTCGTGGAAGAAAGACGCCAGTGAACACGCGGCGTGTTGCAGGTAGATGGCAATGCCCGCTCGTCATGTGCACGTCATCTACACGAGGCAGGATTGCCGTTCCTTTTCATGACCTTACAGGAGTGGTCGCAATGGGTGGCATTGGAATCTGGCAACTGGTGATCGTACTGCTGATCGTATTTCTGCTGTTTGGTACCAAGCGCCTCAAGGGCCTTGGTAGCGATGTGGGCGAGGCGATCCAGGGTTTTCGCAAGTCCATGGGCGGCGACGCTGACGCCAACGCACCTGGCCAGGCGCAGGTTCAGCAACAGGCCCCACTGACCGGCCAGGCCACGCAGCAGCCTCAAGCGGACCGTCAGGCCTGATGTTCGAGGTAGGCTTCAGCGAGCTGCTGCTGGTTGGCGTCGTCGCGCTGCTGGTGTTGGGCCCGGAGCGCCTGCCGGTGGCAGCGCGCACCCTTGGCCGCGGCCTGGGCCAGGCGCGCCGGGCCATGCATGCCTTGCGCACGCAGGTAGAGCGCGAGATCGAGTTGCCCGACCTCGACAGCGCCCCCTTGCAGCGCCTGGAACAGGAGATCCGCCAAGGCATCAGCCTGAACACGGAGCCGGCCAATGACGCGGCCACCGTCACGCTGCCCAAGGAAAACGCCTCATGAGTATTGCGATGGACCCGGCGGCCGGCATGCCGCTGACCGAACACCTGCGCGACCTGCGCAAACGCCTGGTGCGTTGCCTGGCGCTGGTAGCAGTGGTGTTCGCCGGCCTGTTCCCTTTCGCCCAGACGCTGTACACGCTCATATCCGAGCCGCTGCGGCGCTTTTTGCCGGAAGGCGCGAGCATGATCGCCACCAGCGTCACCTCGCCGTTCTTGACACCCTTCAAGCTGACCGCAATGTGCGCACTGTTCGTGGCTATGCCGCTACTGCTGCACCAGGCCTGGGGTTTTCTGGCGCCGGGGCTGTACCGCCGAGAGCGGCGCATTGCCTTGCCGCTGCTGGTGTCGAGCATCGTGTTGTTCTATGCCGGCATGGCGTTCGCGTTCTTTCTGGTGTTCCCGATGATGTTCGGCTTTTTTGCCAGCGTAACGCCGGACGGCGTGGCGATGATGACCGATATCAGCCAGTACCTGGACTTCATCCTGGCGCTGTTCCTGGCGTTCGGGCTGGCGTTCGAGATCCCGGTGGCGACGTTCATCGTGGTCTGGGTGGGGTTGGCAGATGTAGCCACACTGAGGCGCAGCAGGCCCTACGTGATCGTCGGGTGCTTTGTGGTGGGGATGATCCTGACGCCGCCGGATGTGTTTTCGCAGACGATGCTGGCGGTGCCGATGTGGGTGCTGTTCGAGGTGGGGTTGCTGGCTTGTGGAATGTTGAAGCAGCCTGAGCAAGGCAAGGAGATTGTGGCTGGCTGACAGTGCCCTATCGCCGGCAAGCCAGCTCCCACAGGGATATCACAGTGTCTGATATGGGTGTTATCCCTGTGGGAGCTGGCTTGCCGGCGATGGCCTTGATGCGGTCTAGAACTCGGCGAGCCGCCAGACCTCATAGGCTGGCGTCTCGTACGGGTGGCTTTGCCTGAGCGCTGCGACGACCTGGGTAATCAGGTCGTCAGCCACCACCAGCTCCACCTTCCACTCCTCCACCACCTCGACCTGGCCGGTTTGCCCGAGGTACGGCTGGCTGCCGTCCAACGGGCGGAACTGGCCCTGGCCCAGGGTTTGCCAGGCACAGTGGTCATAGTCACCGATGCGCCCGCCACCCGCAGCGAACACAGCGGCCTTGACCACTTCGACGTGGCTGGCGGGGACGAAGAAGGCGAGCTTGTACACGCCTTAGTTCACCCACACCCGCGCGTTGCGGAACATACGCATCAGCGCGGCATCTTCCTGCCACTCATCCGGGCGCCAGGAGTTCTGCACGGCGCGGAACACACGCTCCGGGTGCGGCATCATGATGGTCACACGGCCGTCGCGGCTGGTCAGGCCGGTGATACCACGCGGCGAGCCGTTCGGGTTGGCCGGGTAGGCTTCGGTGACCTTGCCGTGGTTGTCGACGTAGCGCAGGGCCACGCAACCGGACAGGTCGGCTTCCAGCAGTGCCGCTTCGTTGGCGAACTCGGCATGGCCTTCACCGTGGGCGATGGCGATTGGCATGCGCGAACCGGCCATGCCCTGCAGGAAGATCGAGTTGGACTTCTGCACCTCGACCATGGCCACGCGTGCCTCGAACTGCTCCGAGCGGTTACGCACGAAGTGCGGCCAGTACTCGGTGCCCGGGATCAGCTCGTGCAGGTTGGACATCATCTGGCAACCGTTGCACACGCCCAGGGCGAAGCTGTCGGTACGCTCGAAGAAGGCCTGGAAGGCGTCACGGGCACGGGCGTTGAACAGCGCCGACTTGGCCCAGCCTTCACCGGCACCCAGCACGTCACCGTAGGAGAAGCCACCGCAGGCGACCAGGCCCTTGAAGGCCTCGAAGTCGACTCGGCCCGCGAGGATGTCGCTCATGTGCACGTCGATGGCGGCGAAACCGGCGCGGTCGAAGGCGGCTGCCATCTCGACCTGGCCGTTGACGCCCTGCTCACGCAGGATGGCCACTTGCGGGCGCACGCCCTTCTTGATGTACGGCGCGGCGATGTCGTCGTTGACGTCGAAGCCCAGCTTGACCGACAGGCCCGGGTTGTCTTCCTCGAGCAGCAGGTCGAATTCCTGGTCGGCACAATCAGCGTTGTCGCGCAGGCGCTGGATCTGGTAGCTGGTCTCGGCCCACTGGCGCTGCAGCATGCGACGGTCGTCGTCGAACAGCACTTCGCCGTTCAGGCTGATGGACACTTCGGCGTTGTTGACCGGCTTGCCGATCACTGCGACGCACTCTTCGCCCAGGCCAGCGGCGCTGAACTGTGCCAGCACGTCCGGGGTGGCATCCTGGCGAACCTGGATGACCGCACCCAGCTCTTCGTTGAAGAGGATGGCCGGGACGTCCTTGCGGTTGTCGGTCAGTGGGTCGAGTTGCAGGTCGAGGCCGCAGTGGCCGGCGAAGGCCATTTCCAGCACGGTGGTGACCAGGCCGCCGTCGGAGCGGTCGTGGTAGGCCAGCAGGTGGCCGTCGGCGTTCAGGCCCTGAATCACGGCGAAGAAGGCCTTGAGGTCTTCGGCGTCGTCGACGTCCGGTGCCTGGGCAGCGATCTTGCCGTAGGTCTGGGCCAGGATCGAGGCGCCCATGCGGTTTTTGCCACGGCCCAGGTCGATCAGGATCAGGTCGGTTTCGCCCTTGTCCATGCGCAGCTCAGGGGTCAGGGTCTTGCGGATGTCGGTGACCGGGGCAAAGCCGGTGATGATCAGCGACATTGGCGAGGTGACGCTCTTCTCGCCGCCCTCATCGCTCCACTTGGTCTTCATCGACATCGAGTCTTTGCCGACCGGAATGGTAATGCCCAGCTCCGGGCACAGCTCCATGCCGACAGCCTTGACGGTGTCGTACAGGCGGGCGTCTTCACCCGGGTGGCCGGCAGCGGACATCCAGTTGGCCGACAGTTTGATGTCGGACAGCTTCTCGATGCGCGAGGCCGCCAGGTTGGTCAGGGTTTCACCGATGGCCATGCGGCCGGACGCCGGGGCATCCAGCAGCGCCAGCGGGGTGCGCTCGCCCATGGCCATGGCTTCACCGGTGTAGACGTCGAAGCTGGTGGCGGTGACGGCGCAGTCGGCGACCGGTACCTGCCACGGGCCGACCATCTGGTCGCGGGCAACCAGGCCGGTGATGGTGCGGTCGCCGATGGTGATCAGGAAGCTCTTGCTGGCCACCGCCGGATGGTTCAACACGCGCTGGACGGCGTTGTCCAGGTCCAGCTCGCTCGGGTCGAAGTCATCGCCCAGCTCGGCTTCGCGGGTAACCGAACGGTGCATGCGCGGCGGTTTGCCCAGCAGCACGTCCAGCGGCATGTCCACAGGCGTGTTGCCGAAGTGGCTGTCGCTTACGGTCAGGTGCGGCTCTTCAGTCGCTTCGCCGACCACGGCAAACGGGCAACGCTCACGCTCGCAGATGGCCTGGAAACGCTCGAAGTCGACCGCGCTGACAGCCAGCACGTAACGCTCTTGCGATTCGTTGCTCCAGATTTCGTGCGGGGCCATGCCCGGCTCGTCATTGGGCACGTTACGCAGCTCGAAGCGGCCACCACGGCCACCGTCGTTGACCAGTTCCGGGAAGGCATTGGAGATACCGCCCGCGCCGACGTCGTGGATGAAGGCGATCGGGTTGTTGTCGCCCAGCTGCCAGCAGCGGTCGATGACTTCCTGGCAACGGCGCTCCATTTCAGGGTTTTCGCGCTGTACCGAAGCGAAGTCCAGGTCAGCCGAGCTGGCACCGGTCGCCACCGACGAAGCGGCGCCGCCGCCCAGGCCGATCAGCATGGCCGGGCCGCCGAGCACGATCAGCTTGGCGCCGACGGTGATCTCGCCCTTCTGCACGTGGTCTTCACGGATGTTGCCCATGCCACCGGCCAGCATGATCGGCTTGTGGTAGCCGCGCACCTCTTCGCCGTGCGGGGTGTTGATCGACTGCTCGAAGGTACGGAAGTAACCGGTCAGGGCCGGGCGACCGAATTCGTTGTTGAACGCAGCACCGCCCAGCGGGCCTTCGATCATGATATCGAGGGCGTCAACGATACGCTCTGGCTTGCCGTAAGCCTGTTCCCACGGCTGTTCAAAGCCCGGGATACGCAGGTTGGAAACGGTAAAGCCGGTCAGGCCAGCCTTGGGCTTGGCGCCACGGCCGGTAGCACCTTCGTCACGGATTTCGCCGCCAGAGCCGGTGGAAGCGCCCGAGAACGGGGCGATGGCGGTCGGGTGGTTGTGCGTTTCGACCTTCATCAGGATGTGCACCGGCTCCTGCACCGCGCCGTACTGGCGGGTTTCAGGGTTCGGGAAGAAGCGGCCGGCAACATTGCCGACGATCACCGAGGCGTTGTCCTTGTACGCAGACAGCACGCCTTCGCTGTGCATCTGGTAGGTGTTCTTGATCATGCCGAACAGGCTTTTTTCCTGAGCCTGGCCGTCAATGTCCCAACTGGCGTTGAAGATCTTGTGGCGGCAGTGCTCGGAGTTGGCCTGGGCGAACATCATCAGTTCGATGTCGTTCGGGTTGCGCGCAAGGTTCTGGAAGGCCGCGACCAGGTAATCGATCTCGTCTTCGGCCAGGGCCAGGCCCAGGTCGATGTTGGCCTGGGCCAGGGCCTCACGGCCACCGCCCAGGATATCCACCGAGGTCATCGGCTTGGGCTGGGCGTGGCTGAACAGGTCGGATGCCTGCTCCAGCTGGGCGAGCACACGCTGGGTCATGCGGTCGTGCAATTCGGCGGCAATCAGTGCGGCATCAGCGTCGCTCAGGGTGCCGGCCACGTAGTAGGCGATACCGCGCTCCAGGCGCTGGATCGACTGCAGGCCGCAGTTGTGGGCGATGTCGCTGGCCTTGCTGGCCCACGGCGAAATGGTGCCCAACCGCGGCACGACCAGGAACAGGCGGCCGGTCGGCTCCTGTACCGGCACGCTCGGGCCGTACTTGAGCAGACGGCCCAGCACCTGCTGCTGGTCGGCGGTCAGCTCGCCATCGACATCGGCGAAGTGGGCGAATTCGGCATACAAACCAGTAACAGCGGGGACTTTCTGGCTCAGTTGCTCGAGTAATTTACCGTGGCGAAAGGCAGAAAGGGCAGGAGCGCCGCGCAGGATCAACATCGTCGGGACAGCCTCAGGAAGGGGTGTGCTTAGAGGCCGTGCATTCTAGCCTAATTCGATGGCTTTCGGCACCCGCTCTACGCCACGGCTGCCGGGCGGCGTAACCGGACTTTCGGGTCAGATTTCCGAGGGGTTCGCCTTGGGTTCTTCAGCGCTTGGGAGATCGAGCGCCACACATCGCCAGGCAAGCTCCTCAAACCACAAAACCCGCTACCAGACAAGCTAACCGTTGTCGAGATATGGTTGAACCGGTCCTTTGCGTATACTGCAACCTATGTTCGCCCACACTGCTTTGCGCCAGCGTTGCGCCAAATGGCTTCTCGCAACCGGACTCTTTCTGCTGCTCGGTGCCTGCGTTGAAAAACCCAGCACCCTCGAGCGCGTGAAGGAGGATGGCGTGCTGCGCGTGATCACCCGCAACAGCCCGGCCACCTACTTTCAGGATCGCAACGGCGAAACCGGTTTCGAGTACGAGCTGGTCAAGCATTTCGCCGACGATCTCGGGGTGAAGCTGGAGATCGAGACTGCCGACAACCTCGATGAGCTGTTCGACGACCTCGGCAAACCCTCCGGCCCGGTGCTGGCAGCCGCCGGCCTGGTCAGCAGCGAGCGGCGCACGGCCCAGGCGAAATTCTCGCACCCGTACCTGGAAGTGACCCCGCAGGTAATCTACCGCAACGGCCGCCCGCGCCCGACCAATGCCAAGGGCCTGGTCGGCAAGAAAATCATGGTGCTCAAAGGCAGCAGCCATGCCGACCTGCTGGCCGAGCTGAAAAAACAGAACCCCGGCCTGGAATATGAAGAGTCGGATGCCGTGGAGGTGGTCGACCTGCTGCGCATGGTCGACGAAGGGCAGATCGACCTGACCCTGGTCGACTCCAACGAGCTGGCGATGAACCAGGTGTACTTCCCCAACGTGCGCGTGGCCTTCGACGTGGGCGACACCCGCGACCAGCGCTGGGCAGTGGCAGCGGGCGAAGACAACAGCCTGCTCAACGAAATCAACGAATTTCTCGACAAGGCGCAGAAGAACGGCACCCTGCAACGCCTGAAAGACCGCTATTACGGCCATGTCGACGTATTGGGTTATGTGGGTGCCTACACCTTCGCCCAGCACCTGCAACAGCGCCTGCCCAAGTACGAAAAGCACTTCAAGAGCTACGCCAAGGTCGAGCAGGTAGACTGGCGTCTGCTGGCCGCCATCGGCTATCAGGAATCGATGTGGCAGCCGGAGGTCACCTCCAAGACCGGTGTTCGCGGCCTGATGATGCTGACCCAGCGCACCGCCCAGGCCATGGGTGTGTCCAACCGGCTGGACCCGAAACAGAGCATCCAGGGTGGTGCCAAGTATTTCATGAAGATCAAGGCCGAGCTGGACGACAGTATCCAGGAGCCGGACCGCACCTGGTTTGCCCTGGCTGCCTATAACGTCGGCAGTGGCCACCTGGAAGACGCCCGTACCCTGGCCAAGCGCGAGAAGCTCAACCCGAACAAGTGGCTGGACGTGAAGAAGATGCTGCCGCGCCTGTCGCAGAAGCAGTGGTATCGCCAGACCAAATACGGTTATGCCCGTGGCGGCGAGCCGGTGCACTTCGTGGCCAACATCCGTCGTTACTACGACATCCTCACCTGGGTGACCCAGCCGCAGCTCGAAGGCCAGGTGGCCGAGGGCAACCTGCATGTGCCTGGGGTGAACAAGGACAAGCCAGCGGATCAGTCGCCGCCGATGTAGGCCTGCACCGGCCTCTTCGCGGGCGCGCCCGCTCCCACAGGTACAGCAGAGCCCCAAGGGAGTAGATATTTCTGTGGGAGCGGGCATGCCCGCGAAGAGGCCGGTTCAGGTCAAGTCTTGGCCCGGCGGGCCTTGAAGAAATCGCTGAGGATCTGCCCACACTCCTGCGCCAGCACCCCGCCCTCCACCATCACCCGATGGTTGAGGAACCCTTGGCCGAAGAATTGCCCCTGGCTCTGCACAATGCCTGCCTTGGGCTCCAGCGCGCCAAATACCACGCGCATCACCCGCGAATGCACGATCAGCCCCGCGCACATGCTGCAAGGTTCCAGGGTCACGTACAGGGTGCTGCCGGGCAGGCGGTAATTGCTGGCCGATTTCGCCGCAGCACGGATGGCCACCATCTCGGCATGCGCACTGGGGTCGCTGTCGATGATCGGCCGGTTAAAGCCCTGGCCGATCACCTGCCCATGCTGCACCAGCACCGCACCCACGGGCACCTCGCCCAGCGCCGCACCTTCGGCGGCCAGGGCCAGGGCCAGGCGCATGAATTCCTGATCGCGGCTGCGATCGATGATCTGCGGGCGCATCAGACCACCGCAATCGCGGCCATCAGGCCGGTTTCCATGTGGTCGATGACGTGGCAATGGAACATCCAGGTGCCCGGGTTATCCGCCACCAGTGCCACCTGTGCGCGCTCGTTCTTGCCCAGCAGGTAGGTGTCGGTGAACCACGGCTCCTTGATGTCGTGACGGTTGGAGCCGATCACCTTGAAGCTCATGCCATGCAGGTGGATCGGGTGCTGGTACTGGGTCATGTTCTTCAGCTCGAAGATGTAGCTCTTGCCCTTTTTCAACGTGGCGATGGGGCGGTCGGCGCAGGTCTTGTCGGTGATATCCCAGGCCTGTCCGTTGATCTGCCACATACTCGACGGCTTGTCCGGGTCTGGGGTGACCGACACGCCGGCCGCCCACTCGAAATTGAAGTTGAGCTTTTCGGCATTCTCCAGGTCCGGCTCGGCGATCGGGTTGGCCGGCAGCGCTGGCGGCCAGTCACTCGGCGCGTCATTGCTGGCCACCGAACGCAGGGTACCCAGACGCACGAAACCATCGCGCAGGGAGATCTCCTCGCCGGCCTGGGGAATACGGATGGCGAGGCAAATGCGCATGCCGGGGCCGAGCCAGTACTCGTCCTCCAGTGGTCGCGGGGTCACCGGATTGCCGTCGAGGGCATAGATTTTCGCCTCGCAGTTGCCCTTGAGGTTCAGGCGGTACGTCCAGGTGTTGTCGAGGTTCAGCAGGCGCACCCGCACCACTTGGCCAGCCGGCAGCTCGGTGACCGAGCCGGCCTGACCATTGATGGTGATCAAGCGTCCTGCGGTGCCATTGCGCGCCGCCTCGCGAGGGATGCTGAAAGGCAGCCAGGCGCCCTGCTCGTCCACATGCCAGTTTTTCAGGCTCAACGTGCGCTCATGCTGGAACCCGGTGGGCTCACGCTCCTCGACGATCAGCGGGCCGACCAGGCCGCGGCCGAGCTCTTCGGAGCTACTGACATGCGGGTGATACCAGTAGCTGCCAGCATCCGGCACGCGGAACTTGTAGTCGAAGTACTCGCCCGGCTTGACCGGCAATTGCGACACATAAGGCACGCCGTCCATTTCCAGCGGCAGCCGAATGCCATGCCAGTGAATGGTGGTCTCCACCGGAAGGTGGTTGATGAAGCGCACCCGCAACCAGGTGCCTTGGCGCACGCGCAGCTCGGTGCCCGGTGCCGACGGCCCGAACGCCCAGGCCTCGGTCTTGAAACCTGGCACCAACTCGACATCCAGCGGCGCGGCGATCAGCTCGTAATCATGCCCGGCATTGTCATCTTCGACCTTGCCCAGCCAGTAACGCGCCGCGCCACCGGCGCCCAGGCCAACCACAACCAGGCCGGTCAGGCCCTTGAGCATTTGTCGACGGGTGAAGGACATCGGTGCGGGTACCTCGTGTTCTGCTCAATCAAGCTGCCAGCAGTGGCTGGCGATGAAGGGCGAATACGATACACCTGCAAATGGGAAATATTAAGTGAAAACCCGGCATCCCAAAGCAACCTGACAAGCAATAAGCACCACCGCCCTGGCTCACGGCCGTCCGAAGCTGGCACCCTTTCACTTCAACCGGACCACCGTGATGCTTACCGACACCCTCCCTGACGACCAGCAAATGCTGATGACCCTCGCCGCACACCTCACTGCAGACTGCCCTGACATGCGCGAGCTGGCGCGTGAAGTCGCGCAACAACTCCTCGCGCGCCATGATCTGAAAGCGCTGGAGCCCGACAATGTCTACCTGCACCGTTTTCACACCGCCGTCAGCAGCCCTCGAACCTTCAACGGTTGGCAACACCTGGATCAGCCGTATGAATCCCTGACCCTGCCACAACTGGTGATGCACCGCTTCGATGCCCAGGCCCAGGACAACGCTGACGTGCTCAGTTATCTCGCTGGCTTCTACAGCGATGGGCCAGGCAAGGACGCGTATGACGAGCGCAATGAAGTTCGACTCGAAGCCAGGGACGTTCTGGATTATTTCTGGAGCATTGATTTTGCCACGGCATTCAAAACGCGGATGACGTCTTTCTGGGCCGAGCATTCAGAGAACTTCCGCACGTTGGCCAAAGCCAACTTCATGAGCAAATTACTGGAAGTTTGCGCACAAGAGCCCTCATCAGCGCTAGCGCGTCACGCGCAGGATATCGCTGACGACCTGGTGGGCAAAACAACCTGGCCGCCGTCGCTGGAGGCCCTGCAACAAAGGGTATTACCGGGTGGAGCTACGCGGGTCTGCGCGCTCGACATTGGCGGATATGTGGCGACGGACATCCTTCGCCTGCAATTGGCCAACGGCAGCCAGCTGATTTACATGCCGGGTGATGTCGACTGTCTGCATTATTTCCCGAATAACCAGGCACTGTTCTGGTGGGTACTCTCTCACTGCACCCATGTCGAAAACCGAACCCGTTTCCTGGCACATTTTTCCCTCGACGACCGCGAAGAAGCTGACGGCAAAGTCGGGCTGAACAACCTGATCGATCTGCTCTTTCATGGCTGGGGCAACCATGATTACAGCGGTCTCAACACCCTCGACCTGGCAATTGAAGAGGACGGTTTCGACTGGCTGCGCAACAAAGCTCGCCAGCGGATGATCGATGATGCGCATTTCTCTTTGCGCTCCAACGCAGACCTGCGCAGACAATTGTGGATCGGCTACTTGAAGGCGGGCCTGCAGGTGTTCGGCCCTATGGCAGCAGTGAGTTGGCCGGTAGCTTTGGCGCTGGTGGGGGCTGGCATTGCTGAAATGGGTTTGAACATCTACCAGGCGATTCACGGGCACACGACGCGTGAACGCAAGGCAGGTATTACCGGCGCGATTTTCGCCGCCATCGAGACACTGTTCAATGCGACCTTTCTACTCAGTGCACCCGGCAAGCCCCTTAATGATTTCGCAGATGCGGCGCAAGCCAGCGCTGCGACCGAGGAAGGGTTAGCCCCGGCACCGGCGGAAGAATCAGCGCAAGAACACAGCGGGGAGCCCGAGGAGGAAAGTGCCTCAGAGGTGGCAGACGCAATTGAAACCTGGGTACCCCAGCCCTTCCGGCCAACCGGCAGTTGGGACGCACTGCGCCCATTCGAGACGAATGTAGTACTTGGCAGCAGACCTGGCACAGGGTTTCTTGAAGGTATCCATATGCAGGATGGGCAGTTTTACGCACTGATCGACGACATGCCGTACCAAGTGCGTTTTGTACCCGAACTGCAATCCTGGACCGTCGTAGCCCCTGATAACCCTTTCTCTTTTTACAAAAGCTTGCCGATCCGCCTGGATGCTGCAGGCCAGTGGCGCCCGGTAGAACGCCTTGGCCTCAACGGGGGCATGCTTTCGAGCCTGAAAATCTGGGGTCGGCCGTCAGCAAGCGCAAGCGTGCCGCCCTTGCCCGGCACCCCTTACGAAATACCAGCTGACTTGCGCGCCTCACTGACGGATGTTTCCGATGATGAGATTACAGGTGCGCGAGCGTTCCTCGACGCCCCGGATCGACAGGCCGCCATAGCCCGCTTCCGCCAGCTGCGTGATCAGTTGGCGGCCGATGCCGATGCGTTCATGGCCACAGTGCAAACACCGCCACGTCCACAGATACCCGAAATCCCCGCCAACGCTTCATCCAAAACCGTTTTCAAAACCCTGTACCAGAACACTAACGGCTTGGTGATTGGCGAAGCGCACAGTGGCCTTGGCAGCAAGCGATTGCTGATCGACAACATGCGCCTGCTACGCAAGCTGAAGGTGAAAACGCTGTACATGGAGCACTTCACCACCGACTTTCAGCAAGCAGACATCGATACCTTCAACCGCACAGGCGTGATGCCGCAGGAGCTGGATCGCTATGTGGAAGGCCAGGATGTCGGCCACCGCACCGACGCCGAAGGCCGCTACACCTTTCGACAGGTACTGGTCAGCGCACAGAAAAACGGCGTACGCATACAGCCCATCGACTGCATGGCCAGTTACCGCCAGGCGTGGGCGACACCCGTTTCCGATGTAGCACGCCAGCGCATGATGAACTTCCATGCACACTTGATTATCGAGGCAGACCAGGCAGCGCGCGGCTCGGGAAAATGGATTGCGCTGGTCGGCAGTACCCACGCCAACACCTTCCATGGCGTCACCGGCCTGGCTGAAACAGAAGGCGCGCTAGGCCTTCGTGTCGAAGACCGCCCGATCGGCGAACCTGACGCTTACAGCACAGACCCTGGTGTGGATGCCCTGGACGACGATGGCGCATTAAGGCATGTGCAAAGCGACCTGCGGCTACGGGCCGGAGTGTTGACCACCCGCCCGCCATCAGCGGATTTTGAAAGCCTGCTGGTAAGGCCTGGCGATTACGCGATCGAACGTACCAATGGCCAGGAATACCTGATCAACCGCAGCCGGGATTCGACCTTGCGACGCACGCTGATCAAGCGCGATGGGCGGTTTTACTACGTGGAGCGCCCCGACTGGCCGGCCATTCATGAACGTCGCTTTCAAAACCTTGCCGAGCTTCATGCCCGGCTGAGATTACGCGGCATGCAACACATTGCTCCTTGAGCCAGGCAAGGCGCAGATACGACAAGGGCGCCTTGCGGCGCCCTTGTGGCTCAACTTATTCCCACTCGATAGTGGCCGGCGGCTTGCTCGACACATCGTAGGTAACGCGCGAGATGCCTTCGATTTCGTTGATGATACGGCCGCTGACAGTTTCCAGCAGCTCGTATGGCAGGTGTGCCCAACGCGCGGTCATGAAGTCCACGGTCTCGACGGCACGCAGCGCGACAACCCAAGCGTAGCGACGGCCGTCGCCAACGACGCCAACCGACTTGACCGGCTGGAACACCACGAAGGCCTGGCTGGTCTTGTGGTACCAGTCGGCCTTGCGCAGTTCTTCGATGAAGATGTGGTCGGCGCGACGCAGGATGTCGGCGTATTCCTTCTTCACTTCACCCAGGATGCGCACGCCCAGGCCCGGGCCCGGGAACGGGTGGCGGTAGACCATGTCGTACGGCAGGCCCAGTTCCAGGCCGATCTTGCGGACTTCGTCCTTGAACAGTTCACGCAGCGGCTCGACCAGCTTGAGGTTCATTTCCTCCGGCAGGCCACCCACGTTGTGGTGCGACTTGATCACGTGGGCCTTGCCGCTCTTGGCGCCAGCCGACTCGATCACGTCCGGGTAGATGGTGCCCTGGGCGAGGAACTGGATGTTATCCAGCTTGCTGGCTTCGGCGTCGAAGATGTCGATGAAGGTGCGGCCGATGATCTTGCGCTTCTTCTCCGGGTCGGCTTCGCCTTCCAGGTTGTCGAGGAACTGCTTTTCAGCGTCGGCGCGGATCACCTTGACGCCCATGTTCTCTTTGAACATGGCCATCACCTGGTCGCCTTCATGCAGGCGCAGCAGGCCGTTGTCGACGAAGACGCAGGTCAGCTGGTCGCCGATGGCGCGGTGCAGCAGTGCGGCAACCACCGAGCTGTCTACGCCGCCAGACAGGCCCAGCAGGACGTTGGCCGAACCGACTTGCGCACGCACCTGGGCGATGGCGTCTTCAACGATGTTGGAGGCGGTCCACAGGGCCTCACAGCCGCAGATGTCCTGCACGAAACGGGACAGGATGCGACCGCCCTGCTTGGTGTGGGTCACCTCAGGGTGGAACTGCACGCCATAGTAGCCGCGAGTATCGTCGAACATGCCGGCGATCGGGCAGCTCGGGGTGCTGGCCAGTACATGGAAGTTGCCCGGCATCTGGGTGACCTTGTCACCGTGGCTCATCCACACATCCAGGCCCAGCACGCCGTCGGCGTCAACGTGGTCTTCGATGCCGTCGAGCAGGCGGCTCTTGCCGACCACGTCAACGCGGGCATAACCGAACTCACGCAGCTCGGAACCTTCGACCTTGCCGCCCATCTGTTCGGCCATGGTCTGCATGCCGTAGCAGATGCCCAGCACCGGTACGTTCAGGTCGAACACGGCCTGCGGGGCACGCGGGCTGTTGGCTTCGTGGACCGACTCGGGGCCGCCAGCGAGGATGATGCCGCGCGGGTTGAATTCGCGGATCGCTTCATCGTCCATGTCGAACGGGTGCAGTTCGCAGTACACGCCGATTTCGCGCACGCGGCGGGCAATCAGCTGGGTGTACTGGGAACCGAAATCGAGGATCAGGATGCGGTGAGCGTGAATGTCGAGGGCCATGACTCAATCTCGTCAGTGGAAATCGGAAACGACGCGGGGCTGTCGTGACAGCCCCGCATCCTTATATTGCTGGAAGCCTCAGCCTACGCGGTAGTTAGGGGCTTCTTTGGTGATTTGCACATCATGCACGTGGGACTCGGCCATGCCGGCACCGGTGATGCGTACAAATTCCGGCTTGGTGCGCATCTCTTCGATGGTTGCGCTGCCGGTGTAGCCCATGGACGAACGCAGGCCGCCCATCAGCTGGTGGATGATCGCGGCCAGGGCGCCCTTGTAAGGCACGCGGCCTTCGATCCCCTCAGGAACAAGCTTCTCGGCGCCGGCCGAGGAGTCCTGGAAGTAACGGTCGGACGAACCTTGCGCCTGTGCCATGGCACCCAGCGAGCCCATGCCGCGGTAGGCCTTGTAGGAACGGCCCTGGAACAGTTCGACTTCACCCGGGGCCTCTTCGGTACCGGCGAACATCGAACCCATCATCACGCAGGACGCACCGGCAACGATGGCCTTGGACAGGTCACCGGAGAAGCGGATACCGCCGTCGGCGATCAGTGGCACGCCAGTGCCTTCCAGTGCAGCGGCGACGTTGGCGATGGCGCTGATTTGCGGCACGCCGACACCGGCAACGATACGGGTGGTGCAGATCGAGCCTGGGCCGATACCGACCTTGACGGCGTCAGCGCCAGCTTCGGCCAAAGCCTTGGCTGCGGCGCCGGTGGCGATGTTGCCGCCGATCACCTGCACTTGCGGGTAGGTTTCTTTAACCCAGCGAACGCGGTCGATCACGCCTTTGGAGTGACCGTGGGCAGTGTCGACAACCACCACGTCAACGCCAGCGGCAACCAGGGCGGCAACGCGCTCGCCGGTGTCCTTGCCGGTGCCGACCGCAGCGCCGACGCGCAGACGACCCTGGTCGTCCTTGCTGGCCAGCGGGTAGGCCTTGGCTTTTTCGATGTCCTTGACGGTCATCATGCCCTTGAGGCTGAACTTGTCGTCGACGATCAGGACTTTTTCCAGACGGTGCTTGTGCAGCAGCTCGCGGACTTCGTTCTTGTCGGCGCCTTCGCGGACCGTGACCAGACGCTCTTTGGGGGTCATCACGTCGCGGACCTTGGCGTCCAGGCGGGTTTCAAAGCGCACGTCACGGGAGGTGACGATACCGACCAGGTCGCCGTTCGCCAGCACCGGAACACCGGAGATGTTGTTCAGGCGGGTCAGGTCGAACAGGTCACGCACGGTGGCGTCGGCTTCGATGGTGATCGGGTCCTTGACCACGCCAGCCTCGAACTTCTTGACCTTGCGTACTTCGCCGGCCTGCTGTTCGATGGTCATGTTCTTGTGGATGATGCCGATGCCGCCTTCCTGGGCCATGGCAATGGCCAGACGCGCTTCGGTCACGGTATCCATGGCGGCGGAAACCAGCGGAATGTTCAGCTCGATGCCACGGGTCAAACGGGTCTTGAGACTGACTTCATTAGGCAGTACCTCAGAGTAGCCAGGTACAAGGAGGATATCGTCGAAGGTCAGGGCTTCTTGGCTGATACGCAGCATCGCGGGGGCTCCCGGGCGGGAAAAATGGAAGCGCGCCATTATACTCATGCAGGGCGCGCCGCTCAATGCAAAATAAGGGCCTTCGGTCAGCCTTGTGGCACTTTTACCTGCACCACGGCTACCGGCTGGTCGAGCCAGTCGGCAAAGCTGTCGAGAAAGGCCTGGGTAAACCCGGCCTCGCCCCAGTTGTTGAAGATGAACCCCAGGTTGGAAAAGGCACATGGCTGCAGGTAAATGAAGCCATTGATGTCATCTTCAAAGCCGCACAGCGGGCAGGTGAAGTTGTCGGTTACCGCCGGCGTCCACTCTTCCAGGCTTTCGAACAGCGGCTCGCCCACCTCGCGCCGGCACTCCGGGCAACCGGCTTCTTCGAGAAAGCCATCGGTGGGGGTGTAGATGCAGCGCTTGAGCACCACCTCCATGCCGTTGACCTGCTGGTCGAAGGGCAGCTTGTCCGGCTGGAGGGCCACCTTGCGCGCCCCTGCGGCCAGGGCATGGCCCATACGGTTGCCGGTGCGGCCACAGGTAGTCAGCTGTTCTTCAACGACCTTCTCGCGCACCAGCCAGCGCAGGATGGCGCGGGCGCGGGCTTCATGCACCGGTACGGTGGACAGCTTGGGAACGATGATGCTCTGGGTGTTCATGAACGGGGCAAGCCTGAAAAACGCCGGTAATGACGCAATTCTACCGCTCAGGCGCTCAGGTAGCGACCGATCAACGCCAGGCCGCTGGCCAGCACCAGCCAGGTGACCAGGCGAACAAAGGCTTCACGGGACAGCCGGTTGGTCAGCCGCCGCCCCACCCAGAGGCCGACGAACATGACTGGCAGCAAGCAGGCGGCGAGCAGCAGCAGGCTTTGGTCGGCATACACACCGGCGACCAGGAACAGCGTCAGGCGTACGACCGTGCTGCAACTGATCAGCGCGCTCTGGGTGGCGCGTACCTGTTCTTTCACTTCCAGCCGTGCGCTCAGGTAAAGGGCATACAGAAACCCGCCGCTGCCGAACAGCGCCCCGAACAAACCGCCTGCCGTACCCATCGGCACCGCCCACAACCCCGACAGGCTGGCCGGCCGCACTTTCACTGCCAGCCCGTACAACGCATAGGCGGTCACGAACACCCCCATCAACAGCAGCAAAATGTCGGACTTCAGTTGCAGCAGGAACATCACGCCCAATGTGCAGCCCAGGGCCATGAACGGCAACAGCCGTAACAACTCGCTGCGCACCACATCCCGGCGCGACGGCAGCAGGTTGCCGAACGCGGCAACAAAGTCCAGCAGCACCAGCAGCGGGATGATGCGTGACAACGGCATGAAATGGATCAGTACCGGCCCGGCCACCAGCGCGGTACCGAAACCGGCAATACCAAAGACGATGTAGGCAACACCAACACCCAGCAGGATGGGTAACCAGTCAAGGCCGGAAAAAGACGGTTGGGCAAGCATGGCAGCAATTCCTGGGAAGACAGGCCAAGGTTAGCCAGCGATGAGCCATGCCGACTAATATGCCTTTATCGCCAAAGCCATCTCGAAAAGGCATGACATGACGTCGATCCGCCAGTTGCGTTACTTCGTGGAAATCGCCGAGTGCGGCAGTTTCAGCGCTGCCGCCGAACGGCTGTACATCGCCCAGTCGGCGCTTAGCAGGCAGATAAAGGAGCTGGAGCAGCAACTGGGCACGCCGCTGTTCGAGCGCACCGCGCGCCTGCCACGCCTGACACTGGCCGGCCAGGCCTTTCTGGAACGGTCGCGGCGCTTGCTGGCCGACCTGGCACAGGCCGAGCGCGTAACCCGCGACATTGGCCAGGGGCTGCAAGGCAGCCTGCGCCTGAACCATTCCAGTACCGTGCCGCTGACCGGCACGCTGCTGGCTCGCCTGGGCAACTACCTGAAAGACAACCCGGGGGTTTCGCTGGAGATCGCCCAGCAGTCTTCGGAGGCACAGCTGGAGGATATTGCTGCCGGGCGGCTGGACATCGGCCTGCTGCGCTTGCCAGTGCTGCGTCAGCACGAAGGACTGGCGCTGCACGAACTGTTCAGCGAACCCTTGTTGCTGGCGGTTGCTGCCGGGCACCCCTTGGCCAGCGCGCCACGGGTGAAGCTGGAGCAGTTGAGGGACGAACGCTTTATTTCCATCCCGCATCGGGACCGTGGCGGGCTGAGCTACCTGTCGGCTTCGCTGTGCATGGAGGCGGGCTTTTTCCCGCAAGCCGCGCAGGTGCTGTCGCGCAAGACCACGCAGTTGCAGCTTATTCAGGCGGAGTTCGGGGTAGCGCTGTTGCCGCAGTGCATGCGCGAGATTGCGCCGGCTTCAGTCAGCTTCGTAGCGCTGGAAGGTGATTGCCAGAGCACAGTGGCACTGGCCTGTCGTCGTGATGCGGGGCAGATGGTGCGGCAGTTCGTGGCGACGATGCAGGGCTGAAGGCACCGGTTGCGGTCTTGTGGGAGCGGCCTTGCGTCGCGAAAGGGCCGCAACGCGGCCCCGGCACTTCATGCGGCGAAGCTGAAAACCTGGGGCCGCTTCGCAGCCCTTTCGCGACGCAAGGCCGCTCCCACAAGGGTTAGGTCAAGGCTGGCAGTAGGGGCAAGACAGACAACCGGGGCCGATGTCCTTTATGATGCCTGCCATGATCAAAGACCCCTTCGAACGACTCGGCCTGGACCGTGAGGTCCTTACCGTCAGCCAACTCAACGGCCGCGCCCGCGTGCTGCTGGAAGACGTGTTCCGCAGCGTCTGGGTGGAAGGCGAAATCTCCAACCTTGCCCGCCCGGCATCCGGCCACATGTACTTCACTCTCAAGGACAGCGGCGCCCAGGTGCGTTGCGCGCTGTTCCGGCAAAACGCAACGCGGGTGCGCCAGGCCCTGCGCGACGGCCTGGCGGTGCGGGTACGCGGCAAGGTTTCGCTGTTCGAAGGGCGTGGCGACTACCAGCTGATTCTCGACACCGTCGAGCCAGCCGGGGACGGCGCATTGCGCCTTGCCTTCGAGGCGCTGAAGGAAAAGCTCAGTGCCGAGGGGCTGTTCAGCACCGAACGCAAAAAAACGTTACCGGCCCATCCTCAACGGATCGGCATCATCAGCTCGCCTACCGGCGCTGTGATCCGCGACATCATCAGCGTGTTTGGCCGCCGTGCCCCACAGGTGGAACTGAACCTGATCCCTACGGCGGTTCAGGGGCGCGAAGCCATCGCGCAGATCGTGCGCGCCATTCGCCTGGCCGACGGCCTTGGTTTCGATGCGCTGATCCTGGCCCGGGGTGGCGGTTCGCTGGAAGACCTGTGGTGCTTCAACGAAGAAGCCGTGGCGCGTGCCGTGGCCGCTTGCGTCACCCCTATTGTCAGCGCCGTGGGCCATGAAACCGACGTGTCGATCAGCGACTTCGTCGCCGACGTACGCGCCCCCACGCCGTCTGCCGCGGCCGAGTTGCTGGCCCCCGACAACAGTGGCTTGCAGCAACGGCTGGACGGCCTGCAACGGCGCCTGTTGCTGCGCATGCAGAACCGTCTGACCCATGACCGCCTGCGCCTGGAGTCACTGACCCGGCGCCTGCGTCACCCGGGCGAGCGCCTGCGTCAGCAAGCCCAGCGCCTGGACGACCTGGACATGCGCCTGCGCCGCGCCTTCATGCTCAGCCTCAACCAGCGCCGCGAGCGCCTGGCACGCATGGACACCCGCCTGGCCGCGCAGCACCCGGGGCGCAACCTGAAACTGCTGAGCCAGCGCCTCGACAGCCTGGCCGAGCGCCTGCCCCGGGCAATGCGGGATGTGTTGAAAGACCGTCGCCAACGCTTCCAGGCCCAGCTGCAAACCCTGCAAGTGGTCAGCCCGCTGGCCACCCTCGCCCGCGGCTACAGCATCCTGCTGGACGACCAGGGCCAGGCCATTCGCAGTGCCGAACAGACCCGCAACGGCCAGCGCCTCACCGCCCGCCTGAACGAAGGCGAACTGCAGGTGCGGGTCGAAGACAACCACCTGACCCCGGTCACTCTTTCACTACTGGACTGACACATGCCCCGCCTGCTCGCGCCCCTGCTCGCCCTCTCCCTCCTGCTGCTGGCTAGCGGTGCCCAGGCCAGCTATATCACCCGCACACTGAACAAGCCGGTGCCGGGTGGCGTGGCGGTGGTTGACCTGGGCCCCGCCACCAGCGCGCCCAGCGCCCGTTTCGACGGCAAGCCGGTGCTGGTGGTGAAGGAGCAGGACAACTGGCTGGCAATCGTCGGCATCCCCCTGACCCAAAAGCCGGGCACTGCCGTGCTGAACCAGGACGGCCGCACCCTGCCCTTCAGCGTCGGGAGCAAGAAGTACCCCGAGCAGCGCATCACCCTGAAGAACACGCGCCAGGTGAACCCGAACCCGGCCGACCTCAAGCGCATCGACCGCGAGCTGGCCGAGCAGATCAAGGCCTACCGCAGCTTCAGCCCCGCCCTGCCGAGCAACCTGATCCTCGACAAACCGGTCAATGGGCCACTGTCGAGCAAGTTCGGCGTGCGCCGCTTCTTCAACGGTGAAGAGCGCAACCCGCATGCAGGGCTGGACTTCGCGGTACCTGCGGGCACGCCGATCAAGACCCCGGCCAATGGCAAGGTGATCCTGGTGGGGGATTACTTCTTCAATGGCCGCACGGTGTTCGTCGACCATGGGCAGGGCTTTATCAGCATGTTCTGCCATATGTCGAAGATCGATGTGCAGGTGGGGCAATCACTGCGCCGTGGCGAGGTGGTCGGGCGCGTGGGGTCGACCGGGCGGGCGACCGGGCCGCACATGCACTGGAACGTCAGCCTGAATGATGCGCGGGTGGACCCGGCGATTTTCATTGGTGCGTTCCAACCCTGAAGCTGCGGCGCCTGCTTCGCGGGCATGCCCGCTCCCACAGACACTGCGCCGTACCTGTGGGAGCGGGTTTACCCGCGAAGAGGCCAGCACTGTCAGCACCCATACCACTGGGTTGCGCCATCGAAAAATACCGCGCAAAAATCAAGAAACACTCAGCAAATTACAGCCATAAAATCTCGCCCAATTGCTTTTTTTAAGCATTCCTCTCAATTTTTCGCGGACACTTGCCATCCCTCACCTCTCTGGTTAGGGTTGAAGGCATGAAAACCTTCAGCACCCTCATCCTGCTCCGACAACATCGCAGCCTCTGCCTGGTCAGCGCCCGACTACCAGGCTGAATCGCGTCGCCTCGCCTCTTCATCTCGTTATTGCTCGGCAGGCCCGATCTCGGCCGCACACAAAAGGATTGCTTCCATGTCCATGCTCAAAGACCCTTCGAAGAAGTACCGCGCTTTCCCGACCATCGACCTGCCCGACCGTACCTGGCCGTCGAAGACCATCACCGCCGCGCCGATCTGGTGCAGCTCCGACCTGCGTGATGGCAACCAGTCGCTGATCGAGCCGATGGATTCGGAGAAGAAACTGCGCTTCTGGAAGACCCTGGTGCAGGTGGGCGTGAAGGAAATCGAAGCGTCGTTCCCGTCTGCCTCGCAGACCGATTTCGACTTCGTGCGCACCCTGATCGAGGACGGCCACATTCCGGACGACACCACCATCCAGGTGTTGACCCAGGCCCGTGAAGACCTGATCGCACGCACCTTCGAATCGCTGCGCGGCGCGAAGAAGGCCATCGTCCACCTGTACAACGCCACCAGCCCGTCGTTCCGCCGCATTGTCTTCAACCAGGACAAGCAAGGCGTGAAGGACATCGCGGTGAACGCGGCCAAGCTGTTCGTCAAGTACGCTGCCCAGCAGCCGGAAACCCAGTGGACCTTCCAGTACTCGCCCGAAACCTTCAGTGCCACCGAGATGGACTTCGCCAAGGAAGTCTGCGACGCGGTCATCGAGGTATGGAACCCGACGCCTGAGCACAAGATCATCCTCAACCTGCCGGCCACCGTGGAAGTGTCCACGCCGAACATCTACGCCGACCAGATCGAATGGTTCTGCCGCAATGTCAGCCGCCGCGACAGCGTGATCATCAGCCTGCACTGCCACAACGACCGTGGCACCGGCATCGCCGCCACCGAGCTGGGCCTGATGGCCGGCGCCGACCGTGCCGAAGGCTGCCTGTTCGGCAACGGTGAGCGCACCGGTAACGTCGACCTGGTGACCCTGGCACTGAACCTCTACACCCAAGGCATCGACCCGTTGCTGGACTTCTCCGACATCGACGGCGTGCGCAAAGTGGTCGAAGAGTGCAACCAGCTGCCGGTGCACCCACGCCACCCGTACGTGGGCGACCTGGTTCACACCGCGTTCTCCGGCTCGCACCAGGACGCCATCCGCAAGGGCTTCGCCAAGCAGCAGGAAGGCGAACTGTGGGAAGTGCCATACCTGCCGATCGACCCGGCCGACATCGGCCGCAGCTACGAAGCGGTAATCCGCGTCAACAGCCAGTCGGGCAAAGGCGGTATCACCTACCTGCTCGAGCAGGAATATGGCATCAGCCTGCCGCGTCGCATGCAGATCGAATTCAGCCAGGTGGTACAGGGTGAAACCGACCGCCTGGGCCTGGAAATGACCGCCCAGCAGATCTACAGCCTGCTGCACAAGGAATACCTCCAGGCCAACGCGCCATACGCACTGGTCAGCCATCGCCTGCAGGAAGAAAACGGCCACAGCGCCGTGGAAGTGGAGGTTGCCGGTGAAGGCGAAACCACCCTGCACTGGCGCGGCAAGGGCAACGGCGCCCTGGAAGCACTGGTGGCCGGCCTGCCGATTGCCGTGGAGATCATGGACTACAACGAGCATGCGATTGGCGCTGGCACCAACGCCAAGGCAGCTGCCTACATCGAACTGCGCGTGGCCGGTGGCCGCCCGGTACATGGCGTGGGTATCGATGAGAACATCACCACGGCCAGCTTCAAGGCCCTGTTCAGCGCGCTGAACCGCTCGCTGAGCCAGCAGGAAGCACAAGCAGCCTGAGTCGCACTGCACAAAAAAACCCGCATCTTGTGATGCGGGTTTTTTATTGGTGGGCCAGCCATGGCGTGTTGCGCATGATTGCAGCCCGATTGGCTGTGGTGCTCAAGCGGGTCACCTGGAGAGGGTGAACTCACGGGCACCACATAAGAATCAGGCGCTGGCGAAGAAGCTATGGGAACGACTCGGACTGGTCTCGATAGCGGGCGACACTCAGTAGCGCGCACCGGGCTTATAGTATGCGCTCGAATGGAACAGCCAGCGGCCGCTATTATCCGAAGCCTCGTAATTTTCCATGAGCACAGCCCTCTGGATCTCGTGCCAACCTAGCGGTGATATCGAAGAATCGGTGGGAACCGTCACGACGGTGTCAGTGGCTATAGAGGTGAGGAAGCATAAATCTTCCCGCCCGCTTCCATCCTTGGCCACTTTGGAGTACTGGAACAAGTCATTCAAATGGCCGGCAGATGTCGCCTTGTGCGCAAACACCATGTGGACTTGATAAAAATTGTATACCCCAGGCCCTTGAATCTCGTATGACTCCGTACGCTTGTTCGATCCATGAACGCCTTCGGTATAACTGTTGGAAAGCTTCACCCCTCCTGCCCCCAGCATCACGAACCCACTGCCTACGGAGATCTCGGCCTCTGTGGTTTGGGTGACAGACGAGCTGTACCCTTCCGTGACCTCAACGGCGTGAGTGTATTTGGTGGCGCTCGGTATACGAACCGTCTGCGCATGCTCAAGGTAGGCAAACACCGGTACGCTGTAGGTACCCCAGTTCTGATTCCAGATCCACATGTCTCCATAGATGGTCCGGCCTCTTACCCAGCAACCGGGATTAAGCACTTTCCCGGTTTCGCCTAACAGATAGTTATCAATTTCATAGCTACCGTGCTTCTCTGGCATAAAGCCGATCTGCTGAATACTTTTACTATCGATGATACTCACTGCACACTCCTGACATTGGCGTTTTGCGGACATCGCCAACTCTAGGAGCAACAGACTTTGCAGCGAACCCTGAAGCAGTTCCTGGCTTATGCTCGCCTTACCCACGCACGGAACGGGGCGCCGACCAAGCGCCCCACAAGCCGTAAAGCACACAACTGATTCAGTTGGCGTCCAACAGTGCGATCGCCTCCGCGCTGCACGCTTCGATCCGCGCCCAGTCGCCGTTCTTGATCCAGCTGCTGTCGAGCATCCAGGTTCCGCCCACGCACATCACGTTGGGCAATGCCATGTAGTTACGTACATTGGCCGGGTTAACGCCGCCGGTTGGGCAAAAGCGAATATCGCCGAACGGGCCGCCAAAGGCCTTGATCGCCGCCACGCCGCCGCTGATTTCCGCCGGGAACAACTTGAACCTGCGGTAGCCCAGGGCATAGCCCATCATGATTTCAGAGGGCGTACTGATGCCTGGCAGCAGCGGGATTTCGCTGTCCACGCCCGCTTCGAGAATGTCCTGGGTAATGCCCGGGGTGACGACGAACTGCGCGCCGGCAGCCTCGACGGCGGCGAACATGCTGCGATCCAGTACAGTGCCTGCGCCAACGCACAACTCCGGGCGCTGCTCACGCAGCACCTGGATGGCCTTGAGCCCATGCTGGGAACGCAGGGTCACTTCCAGGGTACGGATACCGCCGGCGGCCAGGGCATCTGCCAGCGGCAGGATGTCTTCCTCACGGGCGATGGTAATGACCGGCAGGATGCGCGCCTTTTCGCAGATGGCATCGATCCGGGCGGCCTTGTCGGCCATCGAGAGCTTTGGCTGTGGGCGTTCGAGGGTGGTCATGACAGTGGATCCTTGGCTCATGGGCACCAGTAGATGTCCAGGGGGTCGTGAAGAAAAGCGCGAATCGGCATTTCAGTAAGGTCGTTGCCAGCCAGCGCGGCGCGCAGGGTAGCGAGTTTGCCCGGCCCTTGCACGGACAGCGCGATGAAGGCGGCGCTGGCCAGCAGCGAGCGGGTCATCGACAGGCGCTGGTGCGGCACGCTCGGCGCCAGCAACGGCAGGCAGCGACGCGTGCTGGCCAGGTCCAGGCCTGCTTCCAGGTTGGGGCTGGCGGGGAACAGCGAGGCGGTATGGCCATCGTCACCCATGCCCAGCACCAGCACGTCGATCGGCGGCAGCCCGGTCAAGGCCTGGTCGGCCTTGAGCGCAGCGGCATCAAGGTTTTCCGCCTGCTGGTACAGGCCAACAAAGCGGGCCTTGGCCGCCGCACCCGTGAGCAGGTGGCGGGCCAACAGGCCAGCGTTGCTGTCAGCATGCTCCACCGGCACCCAGCGCTCATCGGCCAGGCTGACGGTAACCTTGGCCCAGTCCAGGGGCTCACTGGCCAGCTTCTCAAGGAATGGCACCGGGCTGCGGCCACCAGACAGCACCACGCAGGCCTGGCCCTTGGCAGCAATGGCTGCACGAAGGCGCTCGGCCACATCGTGGGCCAGGGTTGCAGCCAGCGTCTTGGCGTCGGCCAGCTCGTGGACCTTCACGGCCGCCGGCAATTTCAGTTCAGATATCCCCATACCACGCCCTCCCATCGCGTGTAATCAATGCAATCGAGCTCATCGGCCCCCAGGAGCCCGCCGCGTAAGGCTTGGGCGCATCGCCCGCATTACGCCAGCCGGCGATCAACTGGTCGCACCACTTCCAGGCATATTCGATTTCGTCCTTGCGCACGAACAGGTTCTGGTTGCCACGCATCACTTCGAGCAACAGGCGCTCGTAGGCATCCGGAATCCGCGTACTGCGCCAGGTGTCGGAAAAATTAAGCTGCAACGGGCCGCTGCGCAGTTGCATGCCTTTGTCCAGGCCCTGCTCCTTGGTCATCACCCGTAAAGAAATGCCTTCGTCCGGTTGCAGGCGAATGATCAGCTTGTTACCGATTTGCAAACGCTGTTCCGGGGCGAAGATGTAGTGCGGCGTTTCCTTGAAGTGGATGACGATCTGCGACAGCTTCTGCGGCATGCGCTTGCCAGTACGCAGGTAGAACGGCACGCCCGACCAGCGCCAGTTGCGGATATCGGCACGCAGGGCGACGAAGGTTTCGGTGTCGCTGCGGGCGTTGGCGTTGTCCTCTTCCAGGTAGCCAGGTACCGGCTTGCCCTCGCTGTAGCCGGCAATATACTGACCACGCACCACTTGGGTGCTCAAACCCTCGCCCGTGATCGGCGCCAGGGCCTTTAGCACCTTCACCTTCTCGTCACGAATGGCATCGGCGGACAGCTCGCTGGGCGGGTCCATGGCGATCAGGCACAGCAACTGCAGCAGATGGTTCTGGATCATGTCGCGCAGTTGGCCGGCCTTGTCGAAGTAGCCCCAGCGGCCTTCGATACCGACTTTCTCGGCAACGGTGATCTCCACGTGGGAGATGGAATTCTGGTTCCACTGGGTTTCGAACAGGCTATTGGCGAACCGAAGGGCAATCAGGTTCTGCACCGTCTCCTTGCCCAGATAGTGGTCGATACGGTACACCCGGTTTTCGGGGAAGAACCGCGCCACGGCATCGTTGACCCGTCGCGACGACTCCAGGTCGTGGCCGATGGGCTTCTCCAGCACCACCCGGGTACGCGGGGCCAGCCCTGCGTTGTCGAGGTTTTCGCAGATGGCCCCGTACACCGCTGCCGCCGTGGCGAAGTAGGCGATCAGCGGCAGGTCTCCCGGCAACTGCTCCGCCAGGGCCTGGTAACCCTCAGGTTGCAGGAAGTCCAGGTGCTGGTAGCTCAACCGGGCCAGGAAGCGGCCCAGTGCAGCAGGCTCGATATCGGCCTCGGGCACATGCCGGCGCAGGTGGGCTTCGATGCTGTTCAGGTGCTCCTGCGCGCTGCCTGCCTCGCGGGCCAGCGCCAGCAGGCGGGTGTCCGGGTGCAGCAGGTTGGCCCGGTCGAGCTGGTAGAGCGCAGGAAACAGCTTGCGCAACGCCAGGTCGCCAAGGGCGCCAAACAGGGCAAACGTGCAAGGATCGACACTGATCGCAGCCATGATGTAGGTTCTTTCCTAAAGTTGGTCTAGGAATACCGCTTTCGAATACGGTTTTCAAGGGATAATGTAGTAAAAACCACAACATTACACGCAAGTATTACAGACAAGTGGTGCGCCACCCGCACCGACAGTACGATAGACGACCGTGCAAAAAGCCTGCTGCTTCGTCAGCCGGCTGTCTTCCCGACCCAAGGACACACCCATGGACCGCGTGCGAAACCTCCTGGAACAGATCCAGGGACGCCTCGACGAGCTGAACAAGGCCGAACGCAAAGTCGCCGAAGTCATCCTCCTCAACCCGCAACAAGCCACCCGCTTCAGCATTGCTGCGCTGGCCCAGGCGGCCAAGGTCAGCGAACCGACCGTCAACCGCTTCTGCCGCTCATTTGGTGTCAGCGGCTACCCCGAACTCAAGCTGCAACTGGCACAGAGCCTGGCCAGCGGCGCCGCCTACGTCAGCCGCGCGGTAGAGGCCGACGATGACCCGGCAGCCTACACCCAGAAGATCTTCGCCAGTGCCATCGCCTCGCTCGACGGCGCCTGCCAGCAACTGGACCCGCAGCAGGTCAGCCGCGCCGTGGACATGATGATCCAGGCCCGGCAGATCCACTTCTTCGGCCTGGGCGCCTCGGCCCCGGTGGCCCTGGATGCCCAGCACAAGTTCTTCCGCTTCAACCTGGCGGTGTCGGCCCACGCCGATGTACTGATGCAGCGCATGCTGGCCTCGGTAGCCCACACCGGCGACCTGTTCGTGATCATTTCCTACACCGGGCGCACCCGCGAACTGGTCGAAGTGGCCCGCCTGGCCCGTGAAAACGGCGCTTCGGTGCTGGGCCTGACCGCCGCAGGCTCGCCGCTGGCCAACGCCTGCAGCCTGAGCCTGCACATCCCGTTGCCGGAAGACACCGACATCTACATGCCGATGACCTCGCGGATCATCCAGCTGACCGTGCTCGATGTGCTGGCCACTGGCATGACCCTGCGCCGCGGCGTCGACTTCCAGCCGCACCTGCGCAAGATCAAGGAAAGCCTGAACGCCAGCCGCTACCCGATCGAGGACGACGAACTCAACTGAGCCGGTGCGCCTGCAGGCGCAGGTGGGCACGCTGCCCCGGCGCCAGGCTCAGGCCCTCACCACTGCCGCTGGCGGCCTCGACGCAGACAAAGCGCTGGCTTTCACGGCCGGTCACGCCCATCAGCGGCCGGTTACCCGGGTGCCAGACTACGGTGTCGTCGCTGTCGCCAGTATCGATGCACAGCTCGCGCTGCCAGGCCGGGTCCTGCAGCTGTACCCTCGGCGTGCCGGGGTAAACCTTCTGACAGCCGCCCTTGAGCTTCAGCGCGCCCTCTTCACGGCAGGCCTGGCGGTTGAGGCGGTCGTAACCTTCGATATCCTCCAACCCGGACAGCGCTATCTCGGACACGTCGCTGATACGCCAGTACGCCAGGAGCGCATGGCTCAGCTGGCAGGGTTCGCTGTCCTGGTGCTCGGTGCTCAGGCTCAGCTCCATACGGCAGCCCAGCCTTGCGTGCAGGTCGACCTGCCAGTCGCACAGGTCCAGGCGCCACTTCAAGGTCACGCCCTCCTCGTCTTCGCGGCTGTCCACCAGCTTCCAATCCAGCAGGCGCGCCCAGCCATGGGCCGGCCACAGGTCCTCACTGGGGTGACGGCCATACCACGGCCAGCACACCGGCACACCGCCACGGATCGCCCCCACCTGCGGCCACTGCTCGGCGCACCACAGCCAAGGCCGTTCACCTGCCGGCTGAAAGTGCAGCAGCTGCGCGCCCTGGCGGCTGAATACCGCCTGGCAACGGGGGTGATCGATGATCAGCACATCGCGCTGCTGGTAACGCTCCCACTCGAATGTCGGCCTTGGCCGCTGCGAGGAAAAGAAGCGATGGAGCGGATGTTCGGGCATGGTTCAGAGCTCTTGTTGTTTGAGATAGCGCTGTCTCGGCCTATCCCCGACAACCACTGCAGGCCAGTGGGTGCCGGGAACCGAAAAGGGATTGGCGTAAATTTACAACAAATGCCCTCAGAATGACGACTGAATCTTCAAGCCCGCGACCAGCGCGTTGTCCACTTCGTCCACCCCGCCCGGGCTCTTGATGTACTGCAGGTTGGGCCGTACGGTCAGCCAGTTGGTGACGTGGAAGCCGTAGTAGAGCTCGGCGTTGTACTCGGTGCGTTGCAGCGGAACGAAGCCCGGGTTGTCGTAATCGTTGATACCACTCTGGGCATTGAGCAGTTCGGCGCGTTTCTTCACGTCGTCATTCACATGAATACGCGCCACACCGAAGCCGATGTCATCCTTGGGTCGGGCGTCGAAGGCGCCTTTGTAGACCAGCCCCACCTGCTGGTAGTTGTCGACCACGTTGGTGGCCTTGTCGTGCACGGTGAAGTTGGCGAACAGGCTGAGGCCGCGGTTGACGTCGCCACCTTGGGCGGTGACCTGCTGCTGCGCCACTACCCACCAACCGTGCTTGCTGGAATGCGACTTGAATGCCCCGCCAGTCAGCGCCTGCGGGTTGCCGTTGACGTCGTCGAACACATCGTCGGCCTTGGCCGTGCTGTAGTAGTAACCCAGGCGGTACTCCCCCGGCAGGCCGTTGACCTTGGGCGACCACACCGCCTCCACCGGCAGGATTGCCCCCTTGGTGCCGCTGCCGCTGAGCTTGAAGCCATTACCGGTTTCCAGGTTGGAGGGGTTCTGCTCGAAGGCGCCGACCTGCACGAAGAATTCCGGGGTGATGTTGTACTTCACCCGCAGCGCCCACTGGCTGACCGGCCAGTTGTACCAGATGCCGCCCACCCAGTTGCCTACTTGCGAGCCGCAGAAGGCCAGGTTCTGGAAGTCGCACGGGAAGCTGTTGAAGTCCTCGCCCTCGCCAAAGCGGCCGAATTTCACGTCCAGCGCGCCGTCGAAGTACTTTTGCTTGATCCACATCTGGGTCAGGCGCCAGGTCTGGCCGCGGCCCCACACCTCCTGCACCGAGCTGAACTGCCCGGCGCGCGGGTCGCTGATGCGGTCGTTGGACAGGTTGCGGCCGCTGCGCTCGGTGATCGCCAGCTTGAACTCGGCATCGTGCCACCCGAAGATCTTCTGCAGGTCCAGGTGTGCGCCAAGGGCAAACTGGTCGCTGTAGCGTGCAGTCTTGTCGTCGTTGTAGCCACCGTGCAGGTTGCCGGCCACCTCTCCGACGTAGTCGAGGGTGAAGTCGTAGCCCTTCTCCAGCAACTCGGTACGAGTGCCGCCCCAATCCCCGGTCATCCATTTCGATTCGCTGGAAAAAGCCTCGGCAGCCTGCACGCCGCTGCTGCCGACAACGGCGAGCAAAGCCAGCGAGCCCAATGTCCTGATACGTTTGCGCTGTTCCATCCCTTTGCGTCCTCTTTTTTCTTATTGATGGTGTAGACGAGTCAACGGCCCTTCAAGTGAGCCACGTTGTCCTTTGCGGTTGCGACAGTGCTGGCCAGGCGTATGCGCTCGCCACTGTCGGCGTCGAACAGCAGCACCCGGGCCGGGTCGAATTGCAGGTTGAGGGTGTCACCCACGCTGCACGCCACATCCGGCGCAAGGCGGCAGCACACCTTGGTCTGGTTGAGGGTGACAAACACCAGCAAGTCGGGCCCGGTAGGTTCGGTAACCTGCACCTCGGCGCGAATACCCGGCAAGCCATTGCCCTGCGCAGCGCCCAGGGCGATCTGCTCAGGGCGGATGCCCAGGATGATCTCGCGGCCATCCAGTTCGTCAGCTGCCAGCCCCAGGGGCAACTCGCAGCGCGCCTGGCCGCTGTCGAGCAGCGCCAGCAAGCGGCCGTCCTGCCTGGCCAGGCGCACCGGAATGAAGTTCATCGGCGGCGAACCGATGAAGCTGGCGACAAACTGGTTGGCCGGGTCGTTGTAGATCTGCTGCGGGGTGCCGAACTGCTGGATGATGCCGTCCTTCATCACCGCCACCTTGTCACCCAGGGTCATGGCCTCAATCTGGTCATGGGTGACGTAAACGGTGGTGGTCTTCAGGCGCTGATGCATCAGTTTCATTTCGGTGCGCATCTCGACCCGCAGCTTGGCATCGAGGTTGGACAGCGGCTCATCGAACAGGTAGATCTTTGGCCGCCGCGCCAGCGCGCGCCCCATGGCTACCCGTTGTTGCTGGCCACCGGACAGCTGTGCCGGCTTGCGCGCCAGCAGGTGCTCGATCTGCAGCAGCTTGGCGACCCGCGTCACTTCTTCATTGATGGCCGCCTGCGGCATCTTGCGGATCTTCAGGCCAAATTCGATGTTCTCGCGCACGCTCATGGTCGGGTACAGCGCGTAGGACTGGAACACCATGGCGATGTCACGGTCCTTGGGGCTCATGCCGCTGACGTCCTGCTCGTCGATGAGGATCGCACCGCCGGTGATCTGCTCCAGGCCGGCGATGCAGTTCATCAGGGTGGATTTGCCACAGCCAGAGGGGCCGACCAGGATCAGGAACTCACCATCTTTGATCGACAGCTGGATGTCCTTGAGGGTGTCCGGCAGGCCGCTGCCGTAGGTCTTGTTCACATTGCGAAGTTCGAGCGTAGCCATGACTTACCCCTTGACCGCGCCGGCCGTCAGCCCGCGCACGAAATATTTGCCTGCAACCACATAGACCAGCAGGGTTGGCAGGCCGGCGATCATCGCTGCCGCCATGTCGACGTTGTATTCCTTGGCCCCGGTACTGGTGTTGACCAGGTTGTTCAAGGCCACGGTGATCGGTTGCGAATCACCGCTGGAAAACACCACGCCGAACAGGAAGTCGTTCCAGATCTGGGTGAACTGCCAGATCAGGCAGACCATGATGATCGGCGTGGACATCGGCAGGATGATGCGCCGGAAGATGGTGAAGAACCCGGCCCCGTCCAGGCGCGCGGCCTTGACCAGCGCATCAGGGATGCTCACGTAGAAGTTGCGGAAAAACAGCGTGGTGAAGGCCAGGCCGTAGACCACGTGCACCAGCACCAGGCCGCCGGTAGTGCTGGCCAGGCCCAGCTTGCCGAGGGTGAACGAGGCCGGCAGCAGCACGGTCTGGAATGGCAGGAAGCAGCCGAACAGCAGCAGGCCGAAGAACAGCTGCGAACCACGGAAGCGCCACATCGACAGCACATAGCCGTTCAGCGCGCCAATGGTGGTGGAGATCAGCACCGCTGGCACGGTGATCATGATCGAGTTCCAGAAGTAACCGCTGACCGTGCCCCAGGCCTTGACCCAGCCAATGCCGGTAATCACCGCCGGCCAGCTCAGCAGGTTGCCGGTGCTGATGTCTTCAGGGGTCTTGAAGCTGGTCAGCAGCATCACCACCAGCGGCACCAGGTACAGCAGCACAGCGCTCAGCAACACCGCGTGGATGGAGATACGGCTCAGGCTGAGCGCGGGTTTGTCGACAGGGCTATGCATGGCGCTTGCTCCGCAGCTCCGAGTACAGGTACGGCACGAGGATCGCCAGGATCGCCCCGAGCATGAGGATGGCGCTGGCCGAGCCCATGCCCATCTGGCCGCGGCTGAAGGTGAACGAGTACATGAACATTGCTGGCAGGTCGGACGAGTAGCCCGGGCCGCCAGCGGTCATCGCCGCCACCAGGTCGAAGCTCTTGATGGCAATGTGCGAAAGGATCATCAGTGCACTGAAGAACACCGGGCGCAGGCTGGGCAGCACCACGGTCCAGTAGATGCGCGGCAGGCTGGCGCCATCCATCTGCGCCGCACGGATGATCGACGGGTCGACCCCGCGCAGGCCGGCCAGGAACATTGCCATGATGAAGCCCGACGCCTGCCACACGGCAGCGATCACCAGGCAATACACTACCCGGTCGGGGTCGATCAGCCAGTCCAGGCGAAAGCCCTCCCAGCCCCAGTCGCGCAACAACTTGTCCAGGCCCATGCCGGGGTTGAGCAGCCACTTCCAGGCGGTGCCGGTAACGATCATCGACAACGCCATGGGGTACAGGTAAATGGTGCGGATGAAGCCCTCACGGCGGATGCGCTGGTCCAGCAGCACCGCCAGCAACACGCCGATGGCCAGGCTGATGGCGATGAACAGGCCACCGAACAGCAGCAGGTTCTTGCTTGCCACCCACCAGCGGTCGTTGTCGAACAGCCGCGCGTATTGCGCAAGGCCGGCCCATTTGTAGGTGGGCAGGAACGTCGAGGTGGTGAAGGACAGCACGAAGGTCCAGAGGATGTAGCCGTAGAAGCCCACCAGGACGATGAACATGCTGGGGGCCAGCACCAGCTTGGGCAGCCAGCGCTGAAGCGCGTCCAGGGGTGAGGCCCGCAGTTGGGCGGTAGTCGTGGTCATGGTTCAGATCCCCGTTTCAGAAACGGCACGCACTTCTGTAGGAGCAGCCTTGTGCTGCGAAGAGGCCATTGCAGGCACAGCAATGCCTCAAGCCATCCCGGCCCTTTCGCAGCACAAGGCTGCTCCTACAGGATGAATGTCAGCTTTACTGGGCAGCCTTGATCGCCGCCGCCAGCTTCTTCGCCGCATCGGCCGGGTCGGCCTTGGGGTCGTTGATGTAGTTGGTCACCACATCGAAGAACGCGCCCTGCACGGCCAGCGTGGTAGCCATGTTGTGCGCCATGCTCGGCTGCAAGCCGCCATTCTTGGCGTCGGCCAGGAAGTCCCTGGCCGACGCCTGCGCGCAGGCATCGAAACCATACTTGCCCATGTCGGCAAGCATGTCGTTACGCACCGGGATCGACCCCTTGTTGCTGCTGAAGACCTTCTGGAAGTCCTGGCCCAGCACTTTACGGGCAATGTCCTGCTGGCCGGCAGACGTGCCGGCGTTGTTCTGCTTGAACACCACCAGCGAGTCGATGTTGTAGAGGAAGGCGTTTTCGGTACCAGGGAACGGCACGCACTGGTAATCCTTGCCGGCGGTTTTCTTGGCCAAGGTCCATTCGCTCTTGGCCCAGTCGCCCATGATCTGCATGCCGGCCTTGCCGTTGATGACCTTGGCCGCTTCCAGGTTCCAGTCCTGGCCTTTGCCATCCGGGTCCGTGTAGGTGGCGACCTTTTTCAGTTCGGTCAGCGCCTTGACCATGTCCGGGCCGGTCAGGGCGGCGTTGTCGAGATCGACCATGGCCTTCTTGTAGCCCTCGGCGCCCATCACCGACAGCACCACGCTTTCGAACACGGTGCTGTCCTGCCACGGCTGGCCGCCGTGGGCGAGCGGGATGAAACCGGCGGCCTTGAGCTTGTCGGCAGCAGCGTAAAATTCGTCGAGGGTGGCAGGCGCCTTGTCGATGCCAGCTTTCTTGAAGACCTCGGGGTTGATCCACAGCCAATTGGTACGGTGGATGTTTACCGGCACGGCGACATAGTCACCGTCGTACTTCACGGTGTCGGCGACCTTCTTGTCGAGCAATGCGTCCCACTTTTCCTCCTTGGCCACATCCTTGAGCACATCGCCGTCGAGCAGGCCGGTGGCCGCCCAATCCTGAATGTCTGGCCCTTTGATCTGTGCGACACCCGGCGGGTTGCCGGCTACGGCGCGGCTCTTGAGCACGGTCATGGCCGTGGCACCGCCACCGCCAGCGACGGCGCCATCCTTCCAGGTAAAGCCGTCTTTCTCGACCTGGGCCTTGAGCACATCGACAGCCGCTTTTTCACCACCGGAGGTCCACCAGTGCACCACCTCGACACTGCCTTTGGCTTCGGCAGCCTGGGCACTGAGCGGGAGTAAGGAAGCCAGGGAAATTGCGGCAGCGAGACGGAGCGTGGGATTCATCGAAGCACCTTTCTTGTTGTTATGCCGTGCAAGTCGGTCGCTTGCGTTGCATGGAGTCTAAACAGCGTGCCCACCCCGCCAGGTAACGAAGCGATGCGTGAATGTCATCGTTTGGTTACATTGCCCGCGCAGGCAACACAACGCTTCACTCCATGCCCCGCGGCAGGTGCAAAGTCACCCGCAAGCCACCCTGCCTGAGGTTCAGCAAGCTCACCTCGCCCCCATGGCTATGGGCAATGTTGCGCGCGATACCCAACCCCAGCCCATAGCCCTGCTGCTGTCCGGCCAGCCGAAAATGCGGCTCGAACACTTGCTCCAGCTGCTGCTGCGGGACGCCCGGCCCCTGGTCGTCCACCTGCAGCACAAAGCCCTCGGCACTGTCGATGATGCGCAGCCGCGCCTGCTCGCCGTACTTGATGGCGTTGTCGATCAGGTTGCCGATGCAACGCCGCAGCGCCAGCGGCTTGCCTGGGTAAGGCGCATGCGCCCGGCCTTCGACCGTGATCCGGCCATCACGCAGATAAGGCTCTGCCAGAATTTCCAGCACCTGGTTGAGGTCGACAGGCTCTATGTTCTCGTGGATATCGGTGTCCTTCACGCACTGCAGCGCACCTTTCACCAGCAGCTCCAGCTCGTCCAGGTCCTGGCTGAACTTGGCCTGCAGGCGCTCGTCCTCCAGCAGTTCCACACGCAGGCGCAGGCGGGTGATCGGCGTGCGCAAGTCGTGGGAGATGGCGCTGAACAGCTGGCTGCGTTCGGTCAGGTAGCGGCTGATGCGCTCACGCATGCTGTTGAACGCCCGGCTTACTTCGACCACTTCGCTACCACCACCTTCCGCCACCGGGGCCACATCGGCGCCCAGCGACATCTCCCGCGCAGCGCGCGCCAGGCGCTTGAGCGGCCAGCTCTGCCAGTGCACCAGCAAACCGATGAACAACAGCAGCAAGGCGGTGGTGAGCACGATGAAACCGATCTGCTGGCGTGGCAGGCGTTCGGCCTCAAGGCTGGTATAGGGCTCGGGCAGCAACGAGGCGATGTACAGCCACTCGCCCTCACCCAGGCGGATCTGCGTCACCAGCACCGGCGGGTTGAGCGGCTCCAGGGTCAGTGAGTAATGCGCCCAGGAGCGTGGCAGCTCGTCGAGTTTCAGGCCGCTGTTGAAAATGCGCAGATCGTCGGGCGCGACGAACTCAACGGAAATATCCATCTGCGAGCCCAGTCGCTCATGCAGTACCTGCTGGAATACATCGATCACAGCCTGCTTGCGTGGGGTGATGGGCAGCACCGGCATGTCGAGCGGCTTGGCGTTGAGCGAGACGAAAAACCGCGTGCCGCCCATGCTGCGCAACTGGTCGAGCACCATCGGCCGATAGGCCACCGGCAGCGAGCGGAAGTAACTGACGCTGGCGCTCATGGAATGGGCCAGGCTGCTGGCGCTGGCGCGCAGGCCCTGCAGCTGGCTGGCACGCAACTGCGCCACCCAGATGATGCTCGACAAGCCTTGGGCCAGCAGCACTACCAACAGGGTGAGCAGCAGCATGCGCCCCAGCAGCGAGCGCGGCAGCAGGCGCCAGCGCCGCTCAGGGCGCACTGCAGACATGCGCCGCCAACAGGTAGCCGCTGCCACGCACCGTACGGATCAGCCGCGGGGGCTTGTCGGTATCGCGCAGGCGCTGGCGCAGGCGGCTGACCGCCATGTCGACGATGCGGTCCAGCGGCATCGGCTCGCGACCACGAGTGGCGTTGCCTATGGTGTCGCGGTCGAGAATCTGCTGCGGATGGTCGAGGAACAGTTTGAGCAGGGCGAAGTCGGCGCCGGACAGAATCACCTCTTCGCCGTCGTGGTGGAACAGACGGTGGCTGACCGTGTCCAGGCGCCAGTCGTCGAAAGCCAGCACCGCACTGCCCGGCGCCGACTGGCCGAATTCGGCGCGGCGCAGCAGGGCCTTGATCCTTGCTTGCAGTTCCCGAGGGCTGAAGGGTTTGCCCAGGTAGTCGTCGGCGCCCAGCTCAAGGCCAATGACCCGGTCGGCTTCGTCGGAGCTGGCGGTGAGCATGATGATCGGCACCCGTGCCCGGCGCGGGTGCTGGCGCACCCAGCGGCACAGGCTGAAGCCGTCTTCGTCGGGCAGCATGACGTCGAGGATGACCAGGTCGCAGGGGGTGGTTTCCAGGGCGTGACGAAAGCCTTTTCCATCGGCTTCGGCATACACCTGGAAGCCGGAGCGGCTCAGGTAGGTTTGCAGCAGTTCGCGGATTTCCTGGTCGTCGTCGACCATGAGGATCGATTTGCCGGCAGTGCTCAAGGTGGTCCTTCCTCTTGTTAGTTACAGGTCTTGGTTGCCTGTTATTGGGGCCGCTTCGCGCCCCATCGCGGCACAAGGCCGCTCCTACAGGGACCGTGCTGTGCCGGAACTATCAGCGGCCCTTTACACTTATCTGTGGTCCAAGGCCTGCTGCAAGGCCACACCGGCCCCCAGCAAACCGGAAAATTCCGCCGTCACCAGCCACACCGGCACACCGGCGAAGTAACCACTCATGCAGCCCTTGTCGGCAAAACTCGCGGCAAACCCGCTACGCAGGAACAGTTCGGCAAAACGCGGAATCACGCCGCCGACAATATAGACCCCGCCTCGCGCGCCCAGGGTCAGCACATTGTTACCCGCCACACGCCCAAGGAACCGGCAGAACTGCTCGACCACCGCCAGCGCCCGTGGCTCGCCGCCCAGCGCTGCGTCAGTAATCTGCGCCGGGGTCTTGTGCCTGGGTGTATCGCCATCCAGCGCACAGATTGCCTGGTACAGCCGCACCAGGCCACCGCCACTGAGCACGGTCTCGGCACTGACATGGCCGATCTGCCCGTGGATCTGTTGGTGGATTGCCGCTTCGCGGGCATTGCCCACCGGCAGGTCGACATGGCCGCCCTCCCCCGGCAAGGCCTGCCAGTGCTGATCGCCCAGGCGCAGCAGCGAGCCCACGCCAAGGCCAGTGCCTGGCCCGATCACCAACGCTGGCCGCGACGGGTCGGCCTGACCAGGGCACACCTCGCGAAACTCCCCTTCGCGCAGGCGGGTCATGCCCAGCGCCATGGCGGTGAAACCGTTGATCAGCAACAGCCGTTCAACCTGCAAGGTCTTGCAGAAAGCCGTACGGCTAAGGCGCCAATGGTTGTTGGTAAAGCGAAATTCATCGCCATCGACCGGCCCTGCTACCGCCAGGCATACAGCCGCCAACCCGCCGCGGGCGATACCTTGGCCTTCGAGATAAGCCTCGATAGCCTGCTCCGGGCTGGTGTAGTCCGCAGTGGCGAAGACTTTTACCTCATGCAGCTGGTTGTCACGCCACAACGCAAAACGGGCATTGGTGCCACCAATGTCACCAACCAGCAGGTCCTTCATTTGAGGTTCTCCAGGGCCGAGGTGAAGGCACTCGCGCCCTGTTCTGCCGGGCTGAACGCCATTCGCATGAAGCCGAACAGCTCGCGCCCGCAGCCCAGGTCATTGCCCTGGGGGGCCGGCGGCAGGTCGCGGCTGGCCAGTTCTTCGGCCGACACCATGACCCGCAATGTGCCTTCGACGCCATCGACCCGCACGATATCACCATCGCGCACCCGCGCCAGCGGGCCGCCGTCATACGCCTCGGGGCAAACGTGGATGGCCGCCGGGATCTTGCCCGAGGCACCGGACATGCGCCCGTCGGTGACCAGCGCCACTTTGTAGCCACGGTCCTGCAGCACACCGAGGAAGGGTGTGAGCTTGTGTAATTCGGGCATGCCGTTGCAACGCGGGCCCTGGAAGCGCACCACGGCGACAAAGTCGCGTTCCAGCTCGCCGGCCTTGAACGCATCGGCCAGCGACTGCTGGTCCTGGAACACGCGCGCCGGGGCTTCGACCACTTGGTGCTCGGGGGCGACAGCAGACACCTTCATCACGCCACGGCCCAGGTTGCCTTCCATCACTCGCAGGCCGCCTTCGGCCGAGAACGGCCGCGCCACCGGGCGCAGGATGCTTTCGTCCAGGCTCTGTTGCGGCCCCTCGCGCCACACCAGCTTGCCATTGTCGAGGAACGGCTCCTGGGTATAGCGGCGCAGGCCGTGGCCAGCCACGGTGTTGACATCTTCGTGCAGCAGCCCGGCATCCAGCAGTTCGCGAATCAGGAAGGCCATGCCACCGGCGGCCTGGAAGTGGTTGATGTCGGCCTTGCCGTTGGGGTAGACGTGGGACAGGGTTGGCACCACCTCGGAGAGGTCGGCCATGTCCTGCCAGGTCAGCTGGATACCTGCCGCCTGGGCGATCGCCGGGATATGCAGGGTGTGGTTGGTCGAGCCGCCCGTGGCGTGCAGGGCGACAATCGAATTGACCAGTGCCTTCTCGTCGACGATTTCGCCCAATGGCATGAAACTGCCGCTGGCCTTGGTCATGCGCGTGACCTGCTGCGCGGCCTCGGCGGTGAGGGCGTCGCGCAGCGGCGTGTACGGGTTGACGAACGAGGCGCCCGGCAGGTGCAGGCCCATCACTTCCATCACCAGCTGGTTGGTATTGGCGGTGCCGTAGAAGGTGCAGGTACCCGGGCTGTGATAGGAGTTCATCTCCGACTCCAGCAGCTCTTCACGGCTGGCCTTGCCTTCCGCATAACGCTGGCGCACATCGGCCTTCTGCTTGTTGGAAATGCCGGACACCATCGGCCCGCCCGGGACAAATATGGTCGGCAGGTGGCCGAAGCGCAGCGCACCCATCATCAGGCCTGGGACGATCTTGTCGCAGATGCCCAGCATCAGCGCGGCATCGAACATGTTGTGCGACAGCGCTACCGCCGTGGACATGGCGATGACTTCGCGGCTGGCGATGGCCAGCTCCATGCCAGGCTCACCCTGGGTCACACCGTCGCACATGGCCGGCACGCCCCCCGCGAACTGCCCGACCGAACCGACCTCGCGCAGTGCCTGCTTGATCTGCTCGGGGAAGTGCAGGTACGGCTGGTGGGCAGACAACATGTCGTTGTAGGCCGAGACGATAGCCACGTTGGCCGCGTTCATCAGGCGCAGAGTCTGCTTGTCCTCGCTGCCACAGCCGGCCACGCCATGGGCGAAGTTGGCGCATTGCAGGCTGGCACGCATGGGGCCTTCACTGGCCGCGCCGCGAATCAGCTGCAGGTAGCGTTCGCGGGTGGCTCGGCTGCGTTCGATCAGCCGCTGGGTGACCTCAAGGATGCGCGGATGCATGTACTGGACTCCAGGCTAATTGTAAGGGCGGTTTACCGGGCATTTCCCCTCCAAACGATTGCGGCCTAGGCTCAAGCAAAGGAGCCTGCTGCATCGGTGGAGGCGCATCGCCCAACCACTCGTTGTATGTTTAAACAAAATACTGCCACTAAAAAGGCTTGTTTTCTATCGGCTAGTGAATAATCTTGTAATTCCAACAACAAAACCGTTTCAGTGAAGCTCCTTTTTGCCACAGGTTTCACTCGGACTGCCAGAGGTACTGCCATGACCCTACGCATCGCCATCAATGGATTCGGCCGCATCGGTCGCAACGTCCTGCGCGCACTGTATACCCAAGGCTACCGCCAGGACCTGCAGGTCGTCGCCATCAACGACCTGGGCGACAGCGCCATGAATGCTCACCTGCTCAAGTTCGACAGCGTGCACGGCACGTTCGAAGCCACGGTCGAGGCCGACCACGAAAGCCTGACGGTCAATGGTGACCGTATCGCGGTCAGTGCCATCCGCAACCCGGCCGAACTGCCCTGGAAGGCCGAGGCGATCGACGTGGTGTTCGAGTGCACAGGGCTGTTCACCGACCGCACCAAGGCCGCTGCACACCTTGCGGCAGGGGCGGGCAAGGTAATTGTCTCGGCGCCGGCCAAAGGTGCCGATGCCACCGTGGTGTACGGGGTAAACCATGACATCCTGCGGGCCTCGCACCAGGTCATTTCCAACGCCTCCTGCACCACCAACTGCCTGGCACCGATCGCCCAGGTGCTGCACCGCGAGTTCGGCATCGAGCAAGGCCTGATGACCACCATTCACGCCTACACCAATGACCAGGTGTTGACCGACATGTACCACAGCGACCCGTACCGGGCGCGCTCGGCCACCCAGTCGATGATCCCCAGCAAGACCGGCGCCGCCGAGGCCGTGGGCCTGGTGCTGCCGGAGCTGGCCGGCAAACTGACCGGCATGGCAGTGCGGGTGCCGGTGATCAACGTGTCGCTGGTGGACCTCACCGTCAACCTCAAGCGCGAGGCCACGGCTGAGCAGGTCAACCAACTGTTCCTCGAAGCCAGCCAGCATTCCAAGGTATTGGGCTACAACGCGTTGCCATTGGTTTCCTGCGATTTCAACCACAACCCGCTGTCGTCGATTTTCGATGCCAACCATACCCGGGCCAACGGGCGCATGCTCAAGGTGCTGGCGTGGTATGACAACGAGTGGGCGTTCAGCAACCGCATGCTGGATAACTGCCTGGCGTTGTGCCAGGCCCGCTAAGACCTGGCACGCTGCTTGTGGGAGCGGCCTTGTGTCGCGATGGGCTGCGCAGCGGCCCCCTGCAATATTTGCTGCGTAGCTGAGATTCCGGGGCTGCTACGCAGCCCATCGCGACACAAGGCCGCTCCCACAAGGGACCGCACAGGGCGGGAACTCACAATCTTTACCTTTTCCTAACATTTCCACACTTGACCAACGCGACGGATGATAAGCATTATCATTAACCTTTCGTCGGCCAGGTCCCCCCGTGAGTCAGTCCCGGTTCAACTCCGTCTTCCTCATCCAGCGCCTCACCCTGTTGCGTACCTTGCAGCGCATGGTTGGCAACCCCAGCACGGCCGAAGACCTGCTGCAGGAAACCTACCTGCGGGTGTCCCGCGCCCTGGGCGAGCGGCCCATCGAACACATCGAGCCGTTCGTGTTCCAGACCGCGCGCAACCTGGCACTGGACCACCTGCGCGCACGCCGGGTGCAGGCACGCATGCTGGTCGACGACGTGCCCGACGAAGTGCTGCACAGCGTGGCCGCACCCGCCTCCAGCAGCGAGGATGCCGCCCACGCCGAGCAGCTGCTCAAGCACCTGAGCGTCAGCCTCAACCAGCTGAGTGAACGCCAGCAGCGCATTTTCATCCTCAGCCGCCTGCACGGCGCCACCTACCTGGAAATCGCCGAACAACTCAGTGTTTCGCCCAGTACGGTGCAAAAGGAACTGAAACTGATCATGGCGATCTGCATGGGTGTTGCCGAACGCCTCAAGTAAGCTGACCGCAGGCGAACGGCGACGCAAAGCCCTTGCCACACCCCGTCTTAGCCTTGATCATTCGCAAAAAACCATTCAAGGATTCACCGTGACCGACAGCCCTGCCCCTCGCCCGTCACCTGCCGGGCCTAGTGCCCGTGCTCGTGCCATGGACGAGGCGCTGGACTGGCTGGTGCGCCTGCAATGCGCCGATGCCGCAGACACACAGGCCTTTGAAGCCTGGCTGAGTGCCGCGCCAGAAAACGCCGAGGCCTATGTCGAGGCAGAAGCACTGTGGAACGGTATGCCGTTGCACCAGGCGGCCACGCAGATGCACCAGCAGCAACGCCGCTCGTGGCGCGGGCGCCTGCGCAGCCACTGGAAACCCCTGGCCACCGCTGCAGTGTTGCTGGTCGGGCTGTTCACCGTCGGCAACCTGCCTACCCGCCTGCAGGCCGACCACCTGACCGTGGTGGGCGAGCGCCAGCGCCTGCAACTGGCAGACGGTGCAAAAGTGCTGCTCAACACCAACTCGGCATTTGCCAGCGACCGCCGGGACGGCCGCCAGGTTGCTCGCCTGCTGCAGGGTGAGGCCTACTTCCAGATACCCGAGGGCGCACTGCTGCCGCTTGAGGTAGAGGCCGGGCCGTTGCGCGCACAGGTGCGCGATACCGACTTTGCCGTGCGCTACCTCGATGGCGAGGCTCAGGTGCGGGTGCAACGCGGCGATGTCGACCTGCAAGGGGCACGCGACCAGCGCATCCGCCTGAGTGCCGGCGACAGCATCAGCGTGGGCCCGAAGGGCTTCGGCCAGCGCCAACGCGCCGACATGCAAAAAGACCTGGCCTGGGTTGACGGCCGCCTGGTATTCGAGAATTGCCCGCTGAGCCAGGTGCTGGCTGAAGTGCGGCGCTACTATCCCGGCTGGATCATCAACCGCAATGCCCAGCTCGAAGACGTTGCAGTCACCGGCAACTACCGCCTGGACCAGCCCTTGGAAACCCTGCGCGCACTGGCCCATATCACCTCGGCACAGCTGCATGAGTACCCTGCCCTGGTGATTCTTAACTGACCCCGAAATTATTTTTACGCGATCGCCCTGCCCCGCCCGTCTCGTTATAGCCAATGCAACTGATTCTTGTTTGAAAACGAGAACAGCAATCACCTATAACAGCCCGCGCATCAGGGAGCGCTTTCGATGTCCACTGGTCCTACCCGCACGTCCACCCTTCCCCGCCGAACCGGGCAACTGTCCCTGTTGACCCTGGCCCTGCTCGCCAGCGGCGCTTGCAGCCTGCCAGCGCTGGCCGCCGAACCGGCCCAGGCCAGCAGCCCGCGCATGGGTGACTACCGCTTCAGCATCGGCCAGCAGCCGCTGGTGTCGGCGATCAATGCCTTCAGCCAGGTCACCGGCTGGCAAGTCGGCTTCAGCGCCGAGCTGGCCGACGGCGTGGCTTCGCCGGGTGTACAAGGCTCGCTGCCGCCAGATGCCGCCCTCAAGCGCCTGCTGCAGGGTACCGGGCTGAGTTTTCGCAAGATCAGCAACGGCAACGTGGTGCTTGAGCGCCAGGCTGGCGGCAACGTAATCGCCCTGCAGCAGGTGACCGTCAGCGCCACCCGGAGTGCCCAGGACGTCAGCCAGGTGCCAAGCACCGTCAGCGTGCAGACCCGAGAGCAGCTGGACCGGCAGAACGTCAACAACATCCAGGACCTGGTGCGCTACGAGCCGGGCGTATCGGTGGCCGGTACCGGCCAGCGCAGCGGCCTGAACGGCTACAACATCCGTGGTATCGACGGCGAGCGGATCCTCACCCAGGTCGACGGTGTATCGATCCCGGACAGTTTCTTCTACGGCCCCTACGCCCAGACCCAACGCAACTACGTCGACCCGGAAATCGTCAAGCGCGTGGAAATCCTCCGCGGCCCGGCCTCGGTGCTGTACGGCAGCAATGCCATCGGCGGCGCTGTGAGCTACTTCACCCTCGACCCCGACGACATCATCAAGCCCGGCAAGGACGTGGGTGCGCGGCTGAAGACCGGCTACAGCTCGGCCGACGAAAGCTGGCTGACCTCCGCCACCGTGGCCGGCCGCGAGGGTGATTTCGATGGCCTGCTGCACCTGAGCCAGCGGAACGGCCACGGGACCGAAACCCACGGCAGCCACAGCGGTGCCGGCCTGTCGCGCACCGAAGCCAACCCGATGGACGTGCGCACCACCAACGTGCTGGCCAAGCTGGGCTGGAACTACGACGACGACGCGCGCCTGGGCTTCACCTACGAGCGCTACAAGGATGACCGCGACCAGAACATCCTCAGCGCGGTGGGCGGGCCGTTCATTCCGGGCTTTGGCGGCATGGGTTACTACAAGGCGCGCAGTGGCAACGACACCATCACCCGCGAGCGCTTTGGCATCAACCATGAGTTCGGCCTGGATTCGCTGGTCGCTGACCACGTCAAGTGGAGCCTCAACTACCAGATCGCCAAGACCGACCAGCACACCGAAGAAGTCTACGCACCGCCTGGCCGCCAGGTACTGCGCACGCGTGACACGACCTACAAGGACCGCCAGTGGGTCTTCGATGCCCAGCTGGACAAGGCATTCAGCATCGGCGCCACCGACCACCTGCTGACCTATGGCACCACGATCAAGCACGAGAAAATCACCGGTACGCGCAGCGGCACGGGCACCTGCCTGGCCGTGGGCTCCGGTTGCTCCGCTGCAGGCGCCGAACGCCCGGCAGACGGCCAGGTTCTGGTCAGCGACTTCCCGGACCCGACCGTGAACACCTACAGCCTGTTCGTGCAGGATGAAATCCGCTGGAACAACTGGACCTTCATGCCCGGTGCGCGCTACGACTACACGCGCATGGAACCCAAGTTCACCGACGAATTCCTGCGTGGCCTGGAGTCCACCGGCACGGCACCCACCTCCCAGGACGACTCGGACAAGAAGTGGCACCGCGTCTCGCCCAAGTTCGGCCTGACCTACGCCTTCAACGACAATTACACCTGGTATGGCCAGTATGCCGAAGGGTTCCGTACCCCGACCGCCAAGGCCATGTACGGAAAGTTCGTGAACCTCGAGGAAGGTTACCGCGTAGAAGGCAACCCAGGCCTGGAACCGGAAAAGAGCAAGAGCTATGAAACCGGCCTGCGTGGCAACTTCGACGCGGGTAACTTCGACGTCGCGGTGTTCTACAACAAGTACCGCGACTTCATCGACGAAGATGCGGTGCAAAGCGCCAATCTGGAACAGACCTTCCAGGCCAACAACATCAAGCACGCCACCATCAAGGGTGCCGAGGTCAAGGGCCGCCTGAACCTGGATCACTTCGGCGCGCCGCAAGGCGTGTATACCCAGGGTTCGATTGCCTACACCTATGGTCGCAACGATGACACCGGTGAGCCGCTGAACAGCGTCAACCCGCTGAAGGGCGTGTTCGGCCTCGGTTACGAGCAGCAGAACTACGGCGGCCTGCTGAGCTGGACGCTGGTCAAGCGCAAGACCCGTGTCGACGACTCCAGCTTCTACTCGCCAGACGGTTCGAGCTCGAAGTTCCGCACCCCGGGCTACGGCGTGCTGGACCTGACCGGCTTCTACAAGGTGACCGACGACGTGACCATCAACGCCGGCCTGTACAACCTCACCGACAAGAAATACTGGCAGTGGGACTCGGTGCGCAGCTACGACGGCCAGGGTGAAGCCGCTGTGACCCAGCCAGCCAACATCGACCGCCTGACCATGCCGGGGCGCAACTTCGGTATCAATGTGGTTTGGGATATCTGATCCCTTCCGCCTGTACCGGCCTCTCGCGGGCACGCCCGCTCCCACAGAAACATCACAGGTCCACGGCCTGCGTTGAACCTGTGGGAGCGGGCGTGCCCGCGAAGAGGACGGTACAGACAACACTACAACCCAGTTTTTTTACTGTCCCGCCGCCGCTGTTTCGTCTTGTATCTAGACGCCCCTCTTTCCAAGGACTGCCCCATGACCGAACGCCCAGCCCTGCGCTCCCAGCGCCTGAACCAGATCACCCACGCCCCGCACGCCGAGCTGGATGCCCTGGTCAAATCCCACGCGCCCTTCGACAGCCGCGAAAGCTTCGCCCGCTTCGTCGTTGCCCAGTACCTGTTCCAGTCCGAGCTGCAAGCCCTGTACAACGATCCGCAGCTGAACGCCATAGTCCCCGACCTGGCCGAGCGTTGCCGTGCCGACCAGGCCCGCCTGGACCTCGCCGACCTCGACACCGAAGTGCCAGCCGCCGTGCCAGGCGCCGTGGGCAAGCCGAGCCTGGGCGAGGCAATGGGCTGGATCTTCGTCTCTGAAGGCTCCAAACTGGGCGCTGCGTTTCTGATCAAGCGTGCCGTGGCCCTGGAGCTTTCCGACACCTTCGGTGCCCGCCACCTGGGCGAGCCAGCCGGTGGCCGTGCCGAAGGCTGGAAGCAGTTCACCCGCATCCTCGATGGCCTTGAGCTGTCGGCTGAAGAGGAAGCCGCTGCCGAACGCGGTGCAGTTGCCGCCTTCGAGCGTTTCACCGAACTGCTCAAACATGCCTATGCTGCGGATGCCGCGCTGGTCTGATACGCCGTAACCGGCCACCCTACCGGTGGCCGAACCGCTTTTTGCAGTGAGACCATGACCCGACCTGCCCGCTCGAAGATCGCCCGCCTGTTGTATGGAATCCTGGCTTACGTGAGCCTTGGGGTGGGCTTGGTCGCGATCGTCATACCCGGTTTGCCGACCACCGAATTCATCCTGCTGGCCGCCTGGGCGGCGACCCGCAGCTCGCCGCGCCTGTCTGCCTGGCTGGAGAACCACCGGCTGTTCGGGCCGATTCTCTACAACTGGCGCAACGGCAAGGTGATCCAGCGCCGGGCCAAGGTAAGCGCTACCATCAGCATGCTGCTGTGCGCGGGCCTGATGCTGACGTTTCTGGAGCACCACTGGCCCGTGTTCCTGGCAATCGCCGGCATGACCTTGGGCAACCTGTGGATCTGGTCACGCCCGGAACACGCCTGCCCTGCCCCGTCACAAGCTCAACAGCCCTGAGTACAGGGCGTAGGCCGCCAGTGCAGCGCCCGCCAGCACGGCGGCGAAAATCAGCTTTTCCCATGTGGTGAACAATGCCTGGCCCTGCTCATGCTTGGCCCTGGCAAACAGGATCACGCCGGGGGCATACAGCAGCGCCGACAACAGCAGGTACTTGAGCCCGCCGGCATACAACAGCCATACGGCGTACAGCAAGGCAACCAGCGCCACCAGCAAGTCCTTGCGGCGCAGCCCCGGTTGCCCGGCGTAGGTTTCTGCACGCACAGCCAGCAGCACGGCATACGCCGCCGACCACAGGTAAGGCACCAGGATCATCGACGAAGCCAGGTAGATGAGGCTGGTGTAGGTACCGGCCGAGAACAGCGTAATCAGCAGGAAGCCCTGGATCATGCAGTTGGTCAGCCACAGGGCGTTGGAGGGCACATGGTTGGCGTTTTCCTTGGCCAGGAAGCGCGGCATGGTCTTGTCCCGCGCCGTGGCGAACAGGATCTCGGCACACAGCAGCGCCCACGACAGCAACGCACCCAGCAGCGAAACCGCCAAGCCGAGGCTGATCAGCAACGCCCCCCAAGGGCCGACGATATGCTCCAGCACCGAGGCCAGCGACGGGTTTTGCAAACCGGCCAGTTCAGGCTGGGTCATCACCCCCAGCGAAAGCACGTTGACCAGCACCAGCAGCGCCAGCACACCCAGAAAACCGATGACGGTGGCCTTGCCCACATCCGAACGACGCTCGGCGCGCCCGGAGTACACGCTGGCGCCCTCGATGCCGATGAACACGAACACGGTCACCAGCATCATGTTGCGCACCTGCTCCAGCACGCTGCCGAATTGCGGGTTGCTCAAGCCCCAGATGTCACGGGTGAAGATATCGGCACGAAAGGCGAACGCCGCAATCACCACGAACATCAGCAACGGCACCACCTTGGCCACGGTGGTCACCTGGTTGATGAACGCGGCTTCCTTGATGCCGCGCAGCACCAGAAAATGCACCGACCACAGCAGCAGTGAGGCGCAGCCGATGGCGATCGGCGTGTTGCCTTCGCCGAAAACCGGAAAGTAGAAGCCCAAGGTGCTGAACAGCAGTACGAAATAACCGACGTTGCCCAGCCAGGCGCTGATCCAGTAGCCCCAGGCCGAAGAGAAGCCCATATAGTCGCCGAAACCCGCCTTGGCGTAGGCGTACACCCCCGAGTCCAGTTCTGGCTTGCGGTTGGCCAGGGTCTGGAACACGAAGGCCAGGGCCAGCATGCCGACGGCGGTGATGCCCCAGCCGATCAGCACCGCCCCGACATCGGCACGCGCCGCCATGTTCTGCGGCAGCGAGAAGATCCCGCCGCCAATCATCGAGCCGACCACCAGTGCGATCAGCGCGCCCAGGCGCAACTTCTGTCCCGGTTCGCTCATGCATCCCCCATTTTTTTACGCGCTGTCATGCCTTTGAAACAGCCCTGCGGGCCATATACATGTGGTTACTTATAAGAGAACCCGCCACTCAAGCTATAGCACTCATAACTGCTTTGTCTATGCAACCTTCCTTAAAAGCTAGCAGCTGGACAGCAACTAGAACAGTTCCCGATAAAACTCAAAATTATTGTGAAAAATTTGCGAAAGCTTCAAAAACGGCTAGCTTCAAGCATCGCAGGCTGAACAGAGCGTTTGCTCTAGAAAGACATGGAGGTGCCAGCGCGCAAGGCTTGCAGCTTAAGCTGTCGGCACTCTCCAGGAGCACCCGTGAAGGAAATTTCCTACCTTCACGTCGCCTTAAACTGACACAAGTCAGCTTACGGCAACGGCGTCGGATTTATGCTGACGTCAACTTTCTCCTGGCAGGAGTTGTTAAATGTCTGATTCATCCGGAAAACTAAAGCTCGGCGCGTTAGTTGCACTTGTCGTCGGTTCGATGATTGGCGGCGGGATCTTCTCGCTGCCGCAAAACATGGCCGCCAGTGCAGGGGTTGGCGCTGTGCTGATCGGCTGGGGCATCACCGCGGTCGGCATGCTGACCCTGGCGTTCGTGTTCCAGACCCTGGCCAACCGCAAGCCTGACCTGGATGGCGGGGTGTATGCCTACGCCAAGGCCGGTTTCGGCGACTACATGGGCTTCTCTTCGGCCTGGGGCTACTGGATCAGCGCCTGGCTGGGTAACGTCGGCTACTTCGTGCTGTTGTTCAGCACCTTGGGCTACTTCTTCCCGATCTTCGGAGAAGGCAACACGCCGGCCGCCATCATTGGCGCGTCGATCCTGTTGTGGGCAGTGCACTTCCTGGTGCTGCGTGGCATCAAGGAAGCCGCGTTCATCAACCTGGTCACCACCGTGGCCAAAGTGGTGCCGCTGGTGCTGTTCGCGCTGATCTGCCTGTTTGCCTTCAGGCTCGACATCTTCACCGCCGACATCTGGGCCCTGGGTACACCGGAGCTGGGCAGCGTGATGAACCAGGTGCGCAACATGATGCTGGTCACCGTGTGGGTGTTCATCGGCATCGAGGGCGCGAGCATCTTCTCGTCCCGGGCGGAAAAGCGCTCCGACGTGGGCAAGGCCACGGTCATCGGTTTTGTCACCGTGCTGCTGTTCCTGGTGCTGGTCAACGTGCTGTCTCTGGGCATCATGACCCAACCGGAACTGGCCAAGCTGCAGAACCCGTCGATGGCAGCCGTACTGGAGCATGTGGTCGGCCACTGGGGCGCGGTGCTGATCAGCGTCGGCTTGATCATCTCGCTGTTGGGGGCCTTGCTTTCGTGGGTACTGCTGTGCGCCGAGATCATGTTCGCTGCCGCCAAAGACCACACCATGCCGGAGTTCCTGCGCCGCGAAAATGCCAACCAGGTACCGGCCAACGCCCTGTGGCTTACCAACGCCATGGTGCAGATCTTCCTGGTGATCACGCTGTTCTCCAACAGCACCTACCTGTCGCTGATCTACCTCGCCACCTCGATGATCCTGGTGCCCTACCTGTGGTCGGCAGCCTATGCGTTCCTGCTGGCACTGCGCAGCGAAACCTACGAGCAGGCCCTGGCCGAACGCAAGAAAGACCTGATCATCGGCGGCATCGCCCTGCTGTACGCCATCTGGCTGCTGTACGCCGGCGGCGTGAAATACCTGCTGCTCTCGGCCCTGCTCTACGCACCTGGGGCGATTTTGTTCGCCAAAGCCAAGCGTGAAGTTGGCCAACCTATCTTCACCAACGTGGAAAAACTGATCTTCGCAGCCGTGGTCATTGGCGCCCTGGTGGCAGCTTATGGCCTGTACGACGGCTTCCTGACCCTTTGACCCACGTCTTCGTTCAATTGGAGGAATGAAACCATGTCCGCTGAAAAACAGAAGTACGGTGTCCACTCCGAAGCCGGCAAACTGCGCAAAGTGATGGTTTGCTCGCCGGGCCTGGCGCACAAGCGCCTGACGCCGAGCAACTGTGACGAGCTGCTGTTCGACGATGTGATCTGGGTCGACCAGGCCAAGCGTGACCATTTCGACTTCGTCACCAAAATGCGCGAGCGCGGCGTGGATGTGCTGGAAATGCACAACCTGCTGACAGACATCGTGCAGCAACCCGAAGCCCTCAAGTGGATCCTTGACCGCAAGATTACCTCTGACACCGTGGGTGTCGGCCTGACCAACGAGGTGCGTAGCTGGCTCGAAGGGCTGGAACCACGCCACCTGGCAGAGTTCCTGATTGGCGGCGTGGCAGGCCAGGACCTTCCAGTCAGCGAAGGCGCCGAAGTGATCAAGATGTACAACAAGTACCTCGGCCACTCCAGCTTCATTCTGCCACCACTGCCTAACACCCAGTTCACCCGCGACACCACCTGCTGGATCTACGGTGGCGTGACGCTCAACCCGATGTACTGGCCTGCGCGACGCCAGGAAACCCTGCTGACCACAGCCATTTACAAGTTCCACAAGGAATTCACCGGTGCTGACTTCCAGGTCTGGTATGGCGACCCGGACAAGGATCACGGCAACGCCACCCTAGAGGGCGGCGACGTGATGCCGGTCGGCAAGGGCATCGTGCTGATCGGCATGGGTGAGCGCACCTCGCGCCATGCCATCGGCCAACTCGCTCAGAACCTGTTCGAGAAAGGCGCGGCCGAGAAAATCATCGTCGCCGGGCTGCCGAAGTCCCGCGCGGCGATGCACCTGGACACCGTGTTCAGCTTCTGCGACCGCGACCTGGTGACGGTATTCCCGGAGGTGGTGAAAGAGATCAAGCCATTCATCATCACCCCAGACTCCAGCAAGCCCTATGGCATGAACATCGCGCCGCAGGATGCCTCGTTCCTCGAGGTGGTATCCGAGCAGTTGCTGGGCAAGAAAGACAAGCTGCGCGTGGTCGAGACCGGCGGCAACAGCTTTGCCGCCGAGCGCGAACAGTGGGATGACGGCAACAACGTGGTGGCCATCGAGCCGGGCGTGGTCATCGGCTATGACCGCAACACCTACACCAACACCCTGCTGCGCAAGGCCGGCATCGAGGTCATCACCATCAGCGCCGGCGAACTGGGCCGGGGCCGGGGCGGCGGCCACTGCATGACCTGCCCGATTGTGCGTGACCCGATCGACTACTAACGACCATTGCACCCGGCCGCGCCCACAAAGTGCCGGCCGGGACACTACCGGACTCAAGGAGAAGCAATCATGGCGTTCAACATTCACAACCGCAACCTGCTCAGCCTGGAACACCACACCAACCGCGAACTGCGCTACCTGCTGGACCTGTCCCGCGACCTCAAGCGTGCCAAGTACACTGGCACCGAGCAGCAGCACCTGAAGGGCAACAACATCGCGCTGATCTTCGAAAAAACCTCCACCCGTACCCGCTGCGCCTTCGAAGTGGCGGCTTACGACCAGGGCGCGAACGTTACCTACATCGACCCCAACTCTTCGCAGATCGGCCACAAAGAGAGCATGAAGGACACCGCCCGCGTGCTCGGGCGCATGTACGACGCAATCGAGTACCGTGGCTTCAAGCAGGAAATCGTCGAAGAGCTGGCCAAGTTTGCCGGCGTACCGGTGTTCAACGGCCTGACCGATGAGTACCACCCCACCCAGATGATCGCTGACGTGCTGACCATGCGCGAGAACAGCGACAAGCCGCTGCACGACATCAGCTACGCCTACCTGGGCGACGCCCGCAACAACATGGGCAACTCGCTGCTGCTGATTGGCGCCAAGCTCGGCATGGATGTGCGCATCGCCGCGCCAAAGGCACTGTGGCCGCATGACGACCTGGTCGAGCGCTGCAAGAAGTACGCTGAGGAAAGCGGCGCCCGCATCACCCTCACCGAAGACCCGAAAGCGGCGGTCAAGGGTGTGGACTTTGTTCATACCGACGTGTGGGTTTCGATGGGCGAGCCGATCGAAGCCTGGGGTGAGCGCATCAAGCAGCTCAAGCCTTACCAGGTGAATGCCGAGCTGATGAAGTCCACTGGCAACCCACGGACCAAGTTCATGCACTGCCTGCCGGCGTTCCATAACTCCGACACCAAGGTAGGCAAGCAGATCGCCGAACAGTACCCGGACCTGGCCAACGGCATCGAAGTGACTGACGACGTGTTCGAGTCGCCGGCCTGCATCGCCTTCGAGCAGGCGGAAAACCGCATGCACACCATCAAAGCGATCCTGGTGTCGACCCTGGCTGACCTCTGACACCCACCCCGCTCCTGTGGGAGCTGGCTTGCCGGCGATGCAGGCAACCCGGTGCATGGCACCGGCTTCGCCGGTGATCGCCGGCAAGCAAGCTCCCACAAAGGATCGAGGTGCTCACCCCATCTGCGTAAAGGACATTCCCCATGCGTATCGTTGTTGCATTGGGCGGCAACGCCCTGCTGCGTCGCGGCGAGCCCATGACCGCTGACAACCAGCGCGCCAATATCCGCACCGCCACCGAACAGATCGCCAAGATTCACCCTGGCAACGAACTGGTCATCGCCCACGGCAACGGTCCGCAAGTCGGGCTGCTGTCGCTTCAGGCACTGTCCTACAAGCCTGACGAGGCTTACCCACTGGACGTGCTGGGTGCCGAAACCGAAGGCATGATCGGCTACATGATCGAACAGGAACTGGGCAACCTGCTGGCCTTCGAGGTGCCGTTCGCCACCCTGCTGACCCAAGTGGAAGTGGACGCCAACGACCCCGCCTTCAAGGACCCGACCAAGTTCATCGGCCCGGTCTACAGCAAGGACGAGGCCGAGCGCCTGGCCAAAGAGAAAGGCTGGGTGGTCAAGGCCGATGGCGACAAGTACCGCCGTGTGGTGGCCAGCCCGAAACCCAAGCGCATCTTCGAAATCCGCCCGATCAAGTGGCTGCTGGAAAAGAACAGCATCGTGATTTGCGCAGGCGGTGGCGGCATCCCCACCATGTACGATGAAAACCGCAAGCTCAAAGGTATCGAAGCGGTCATCGACAAGGACCTGTGCTCGGCACTGCTGGCCGAGCAATTGGAAGCCGACCTTCTGATTATCGCCACTGACGTCGATGCAGCCTACATTGACTGGGGCAAGCCGACGCAAAAAGCCATTGCCCAGGCCCACCCGGACGAACTCGAACGCCTCGGCTTCGCCGCCGGCTCCATGGGGCCGAAGGTGCAAGCAGCCAGTGACTTTGCCCGTAACACCGGCAAGGTGGCGGTGATCAGTTCACTGGAAAACATTGAAGACATTGTCAAAGGTACTGCCGGCACACGGGTTTCCACCGAGAAGCCTGGGATCAGCTACCGTTGAATGCAGTTGGCGGGTGCCTGGCGCCCGCCGTTTTCGATCTTCCAAAGGAGCTAGCCATGGCCCAGTACCACCCTGGTCATGTACATATCGAGCGCTCTGCGCTGAACAGTGCCGACCACAGCTATGACCTGAACATCGAGTACGAGGCAGTGTCGGACCCCAAGGAAGGCAGAGGCATTCAGTTCCGCATGCATGGCAGCATCGAAGGCAAGCCTGTGGAAGAAAAGTTCTTCCTCGCCAAGGACCAGGTGCTGCCAAGCTTTCTCATGCTGCTGACTCGCAAGGCGCAGTCGTATCTGGCGCCGCCGAAGAAATTCGAGACCCTGAGCTCGCCGCACAAACTCTACGACTATATGTTTGCGGACATTCGCGAAAAGCTCGATGTGAAATCGGGCGACCCGATCAAGCCTGAACATCTCGAGTGAATTCAAGATCTCGGGGCTGCTTTGCAGCCCATTCGCGGCACAAGGCCGCTCCTACAGGAGAATGCATAGACTTTGTGGGAGCGGCCTTGTGTCGCGATGGGGCCGCACAGCGGCCCCGGCGATGTTAAGGCATACTACCGCCCTCCCCGGCCACCACCTTTCGCCTCCTCATGCGCATCCACGTCAGCTTCATCGACCGCGTCGGCATCACCCAGGAAGTCCTCGCCCTGCTCGGTGCCCGCCACCTCAACCTGGACGCCGTGGAGATGGTCCCGCCGAACGTCTACATCGACGCCCCCACCCTCAGCCCCGCCGTGCTAGAAGAACTGCATGATGCACTGTTCGAGGTGCAGGGCGTGCAATCGGTGGACGTGGTCGACATCCTCCCCGGCCAGCGTCGCCACCTGCAGCTCGATGCCCTGCTGGCAGCTATGAGCGACCCGGTGCTGGCAGTGGACAGCGCAGGCCTGGTGCTGCTGGCCAACCCGGCGCTGATCGCCCTGTGCGGCCGCGAATCCGCGGGGCGCTCGGTGGGTGAACTGTTCGGCGACCCCGCGCTGCTGCAAGCGCTGCTGGACAACAACTTCCACCTGCCCATGCGCGAGATGCAGCTCAACGGCCAGAGCCTGCTGCTGGACGCCATGCCGATCACCAACGCCGGTGGACTGCTGACGCTGTACCCCCCGACGCGCATGGGCGAACGCCTCTCGGCCCTGCACCACGACCATGCCGAAGGCTTCGATGCCCTGCTCGGCGAGTCGCCCGCCATCCGCACGCTCAAGGCCCGCGCCCTGCGCGTGGCGGCGCTCGATGCACCGCTGCTGGTGCATGGCGAAACCGGCACCGGTAAAGAGCTGGTGGCCCGCGCCTGCCATGCCATCAGCAGCCGCCATGCGGCACCGTTCCTGGCCCTGAACTGTGCCGCACTGCCCGAAAGCCTGGCCGAGAGCGAGTTGTTCGGTTACGCCCCTGGCGCCTTCACCGGCGCGCAACGCGGTGGCAAGCCCGGGCTGATGGAGCTGGCCAACCAGGGCACGGTGTTCCTTGATGAAATTGGCGAAATGTCACCGTATTTGCAGGCCAAGCTGCTGCGTTTCCTAAGCGATGGCAGCTTCCGCCGGGTAGGCGGCGACCGCGAAGTGAAGGTGGATGTGCGCATCATCAGCGCCACCCACCGCGACCTGGAGCGCATGGTCGCCGAAGGCAGCTTCCGCGAAGACCTGTTCTACCGCCTCAACGTGCTCAACCTGCAGGTACCGCCCCTGCGCGACAGGGGCCAGGACATCCTGATGCTGGCGCACTTCTTCATGCAGCAAGCCTGCACGCAGATCCAGCGCCCAGCCTGCCGGCTGACCCCCGCCACCCACTCTGCACTGCTGGCCAACCCTTGGCCGGGCAACGTGCGCCAGCTACAGAACGTGATTTTCCGCGCTGCTGCCATCTGCGAGGGCAACCTGGTGGATATCGGCGACCTGGACATTGCCGGCACCTCGGTGGCCCGCGGGCAGGACGGCGAAGTGGCCAGCCTGGAACAGGCCGTGGGTGATTTCGAGCGGGAACTGTTACAGCGCCTGTATGCCAGTTACCCGTCGACGCGGCAACTGGCCGGGCGCTTGCAAACTTCGCATACCGCTATTGCCCAGCGACTACGTAAATATGGAATACCCGGGAAACTTTGATACGTGTCGTCAAAACCGACAGCTCATTCAGACTTTTCCTCGCCGTGTAGCCGCAATTGACTGGAGTGCTCGCCGTAGAATGGTGACATCGTAATTTCGCATGTCACCTTGAACGAAGAGTACCTTGATGTTTGAACTCGATTTTTACGGGACACTTGTAGCCGCCTCTTTAGTACTGCTACTGGGGCGCGGGCTGGTCGCGCGTATTGGTTTCCTGCGCGTTTACAATATCCCGGAACCTGTTGCAGGCGGATTGGTCGTTGCCTTGGCACTCTTGGCATTACGCAGCTTCGATATACAGGTCCAGTTTGATACCTCATTGCAAACCCCGTTGATGCTGGCGTTCTTCGCCACCATCGGTTTGAGTGCAGACTTCGCCAGCCTGAAGAAAGGCGGGCGCGTGGTCGCCGTGTTCCTGCTGGTGGTGACTGGCTTGCTCCTGGTGCAGAACGCCATGGGCATCGGCCTGGCAACGGCCTTGGGGCTCGACCCGTTGATGGGCCTGCTGGCCGGTTCGATCAGTCTCTCCGGTGGCCACGGCACAGGCGCCGCCTGGGGCGCGACGTTCACTGAAAAATTTGGCCTGCCTTCGGCCTCCGAACTGGCGATGGCCTCTGCCACTTTCGGCCTGGTATTGGGCGGCCTGATTGGCGGCCCGGTTGCCAGGCTGCTGATCAAGCGGGTAAAGACGCACGGCAGCGAAGAAGAGGCCCCCCAACTGCCAAAAGGGTTTGAGCAGCCGAATAAAGAGCGCCTGATTACATCATCTTCATTCATCGAAACCTTGGCCCTGATTGCCGTCAGTTTGCTGGCGGGCACCCTGCTTCACGGTTTATTGAAAAGCACTGCATTTGAATTACCGACCTTCGTGTGCGTATTGTTTGTCGGCGTGTTGTTGCGCAACGGTCTTTCCGCATTCGGCTTCTACCGTGTATTCGAGCGGGAAGTTTCGGTCTTGGGTAATGTCAGTCTGTCCCTGTTCCTGGCCATTGCCTTGATGTCGCTGAAGTTGTGGGACCTGGCCGCACTGGCCTTACCCTTCTTTATATTGCTGGCCACGCAAACACTGGTCATGGCACTGTTCGCGATCTTCGTGACGTTCAGGGTGATGGGCCGCAACTACGATGCGGCAGTACTGGCTGCCGGGCACTGCGGCTTCGGCCTGGGGGCAACGCCGACGGCCATCGCCAACATGCAGGCGGTGACCCAGCGCTACGGGGCCTCGCACATTGCCTTCCTGGTAGTGCCGATGGTGGGCGCGTTCTTCATCGACATCATCAATGTGATCGTGATCAAGCTGTACCTGGCGTTACCCTTCCTTACTGGAGGTTGAATCCCGGCACTTCTGCTTGTATCGATTTCAATACATCGGATTGAAATCGATACACACGCATCCGAACGCGCCTGCACAAGGGTTTGATCCCAAAACCCTTTCCTCCTCCTTGCTATCTGTAGCGTTTTCATTCCACAAAAATGACAAATGCATTGCATGAATTAGCTAAATAGCTGATTTAAAAGGATTTATTGTGGTTGGCCGCATTATTGCTTAGGGAATCCAACCCAAGAGCGCGGAGCCACCGCGCCCAACGCCCTGCTTCCCGAGGATTCCCCATGAGCGAGTTGCGTTTCACTGAAGATCACGAATGGCTGCGCGTCGAAGCCGATGGCAGTGTCACCGTGGGCATCACTGCCTACGCCCAGAACGCCCTTGGCGATGTGGTTTTCGTGCAACTGCCCGAGTTGCAGCAGTATGAGAAAGGCAGCGAAGCGTCCACCGTCGAGTCGGTCAAGGCCGCCAGCGGCGTGTACATGCCGCTGACCGGCGAAGTGGTCGAGGTCAACGGCCAGCTCGAAAGCAGCCCTGAACTGGTCAACGAAGACCCGATGGGGGAAGGCTGGTTCTTCCGCTTCAACCCGGCCGACATGAGCGAAGTCACCGCCCTGCTCGACCAGGACGCCTACGACCGCCTGATCAAAGCCAACGACGACGCCTGAGGAACCCCGCCATGACCATCAACCTCAGCACCGCCAACGAATTCATTGCCCGTCACATCGGCCCGCGCGCCGCTGACGAGCAGGCCATGCTCGCCGCCCTGGGCTTCGACTCGCTGGACGCCATGACGGCCGCAGTCATCCCCGACAGCATCAAGGGCACCAGCGTACTGGGCTCGCACGACGGCCAGAGCGAAGCCGACGCGCTCGCCGCGCTCAAGGCCATCGCCGGCAAGAACCAGCTGTTCAAAAGCTACATCGGCCAGGGCTACTACAACACCCACACCCCGGCGCCGATCCTGCGCAACCTGCTGGAAAACCCTGCCTGGTACACCGCCTACACCCCGTACCAGCCAGAAATTTCCCAAGGCCGCCTGGAAGCGCTACTGAACTTCCAGACCCTGATCAGCGACCTGACCGGCCTGCCGATCGCCAACGCCTCCCTGCTCGACGAAGCCACTGCTGCGGCCGAGGCCATGACCTTCTGCAAGCGCCTGTCGAAGAACAAGGCCAGCCATGCCTTCTTCGCCTCCGTGCACTGCCACCCGCAAACCCTCGACGTGCTGCGCACCCGTGCCGAGCCGCTGGGTATCGAGGTGGTGGTCGGCGACGAGCGCGAGCTGGGCGATGTCAGCGCCTTCTTCGGCGCCCTGCTGCAATACCCCGCCAGCAACGGTGAAGTGTTCGACTACCGTGAAGTGGTACAGCGCTTCCACGCCGCCAACGCGCTGGTCGCCGTCGCGGCCGACCTGCTGGCCCTTACCCTGCTGACCCCACCGGGCGAATTCGACGCCGACGTGGCCATCGGCAGCGCCCAGCGTTTTGGCGTACCACTGGGCTTCGGTGGCCCGCACGCGGCTTACTTCGCCACCCGGGACGCGTTCAAGCGCGACATGCCGGGCCGCCTGGTCGGCGTATCGATCGACCGCTTCGGCAAGACCGCCCTGCGCCTGGCCATGCAGACCCGCGAGCAGCACATCCGCCGCGAAAAGGCCACCAGCAACATCTGCACCGCCCAGGTGCTGCTGGCCAACATCGCCAGCATGTTCGCCGTTTACCACGGCCCGGCCGGCCTCAAGCGCATTGCCGAACGCACCCATGCACTGACCGCGATCCTGGCCGCCGGCCTGAAGACGCTGGGCGTCCAGGTAGTGGGCGCCAGCGCCTTCGACACCCTGACCCTGGCTACTGGCACTGCCACCGCAACCCTGCATGACAACGCACGCGCCCAGGGCATCAACCTGCGCCAGATCGACGCCGCCCACGTGGGCCTGTCGCTGGACGAAACCAGCAGCCAGGCAGACGTAGAATCCCTGTGGCAGCTGTTCGGTGACGACAAGGCCCAGCCTGACTTCGCCGCCCTGGCTGCCAGCACCGGTTCGCTGCTGCCTGCCGCCCTGCTGCGCCAGTCGGCCATCCTCGAACACCCGGTGTTCAACCGTTACCACAGCGAAACCGAGCTGATGCGCTACCTGCGCCGCCTGGCCGACAAGGACCTGGCACTGGACCGCAGCATGATCCCGCTGGGCTCGTGCACCATGAAGCTGAACGCGGCCAGTGAAATGATCCCGGTTACCTGGGCCGAGTTCGGCAACCTGCACCCGTTCGCCCCGGCCGCGCAGAGCCAGGGCTACCTGCAGATGACCACCGAGCTGGAAGCCATGCTGTGCGCCGCCACCGGCTATGACGCCGTGTCGCTGCAGCCCAACGCCGGCTCCCAAGGCGAGTACGCAGGCCTGCTGGCCATCCGCGCCTACCACCGCAGCCGTGGCGAAAGCCACCGCGACATCTGCCTGATCCCGTCGTCGGCCCACGGCACCAACCCGGCCACCGCACACATGGCTGGCATGCGCGTAGTCGTCACCGCCTGTGACGCCCGCGGCAACGTCGATGTCGAGGACCTGCGCGCCAAGGCCATCGAGCACCGCGAGCGCCTGGCCGCGATCATGATCACCTACCCGTCGACCCACGGTGTGTTCGAGGAAGCGATCGGCGAAATCTGCGCGATCATCCACGACAACGGTGGCCAGGTGTACATCGACGGCGCCAACATGAACGCCATGGTCGGCCTGTGCGCGCCAGGCAAGTTCGGCGGCGACGTGTCCCACCTGAACCTGCACAAGACCTTCTGCATCCCACACGGTGGTGGCGGCCCGGGCGTGGGCCCGATTGGCGTCAAGTCGCACCTGGCACCGTTCCTGCCCGGCCATGCGCAGCTGGAAAACACCGAAGGGGCGGTGTGCGCCGCACCGTTCGGCAGCGCCAGCATCCTGCCAATCACCTGGATGTACATCCGCATGATGGGCGGCGCCGGCCTCAAGCGTGCTTCGCAGATGGCGATCCTCAACGCCAACTACATCGCCCGCCGCCTGGAAGAGCACTATCCTGTTCTGTATACCGGCGGCAATGGCCTGGTGGCCCACGAGTGCATCCTCGACCTGCGCCCACTGAAAGACACCAGCGGCATCAGCGTCGACGACGTGGCCAAGCGCCTGATCGACTTCGGTTTCCACGCCCCGACCATGTCCTTCCCGGTGGCCGGCACGCTGATGATCGAACCGACCGAAAGCGAGGCCAAGGAAGAACTGGACCGCTTCTGCGACGCCATGATCCAGATCCGCGAAGAAATCCGTGCGGTCGAAAGCGGTAGCCTGGACAAGGACGACAACCCGCTCAAGAACGCCCCGCACACGGCGGCCGAGCTGGTTGGCGAGTGGGCCCACGGCTACAGCCGCGAGCAGGCGGTCTACCCGCTGCCAAGCCTGGTGGAAAGCAAGTACTGGCCGCCGGTCGGCCGGGTCGACAACGTGTTCGGCGACCGCAACCTGGTGTGCGCTTGCCCGTCGATCGAGAGCTATCAGGACGCCTGATTGCGCTCAGGCCCGCTACCTGACTTGAGGTGTGGACCTCTGTGGGAGGGGGCGCGCCCGCGAATGCGATGATGACTTCACCGACGCATTCGCGGGCACGCCCGCTCCCACCGGGTTCACCGTCCGCCTAATTTTCCTGGCTGGAGGAACCACCATGTCACTGAGCGTCTTCGACCTGTTCAAGATCGGCATCGGCCCCTCCAGCTCCCATACGGTCGGCCCGATGCGTGCTGCCGCACGTTTCGCCGAAGGCCTGCGCCGCGACGGCCTGCTGCCCAGCACGATTAGCGTCAAGGCCGAGCTGTATGGCTCCCTGGGCGCCACCGGCAAGGGCCACGGCAGTGACAAGGCCGTACTGCTAGGCCTTGAAGGTGAACACCCCGACACCGTCGACACCGGCTCCATCCCAGGCCGCCTGCAGGCCATCCGCGACAGCGGCCACATCAACCTGCTGGGCGAACAGCGCATTGCGTTCATCGAAAAGCAGCACCTGGCAATGATCCGCAAGCCGCTGGACTACCACCCCAACGGCATGATCTTCCGCGCCTTCGACGACGCCGGCCTGCAAATCCGCAGCCGCGAATACTATTCGGTGGGCGGTGGTTTCGTGGTCGACGAGGATGCCGCCGGCCACGACCGTATAGTCGAGGACAGCACCGTGCTGCCCTACCCGTTCAAGACCGCCAAGGAACTGCTTGGCCACTGCACCACGCAGAACCTGTCGGTAAGCCAGGTGATGCTGGCCAACGAGGCCGCCTGGCGCCCGGAGGCGCAGACCCGCGCCGGGCTGCTGCGTATCTGGCAAGTGATGCAGGATTGTGTTGAAGCCGGCTGCCAGCATGAAGGCATCCTGCCGGGCGGGCTCAAGGTCAAGCGGCGGGCCCCGGCCCTGTACCGCCAGCTGAGCCGCCACCCGGAAGCCAGCCTGCGCGATGCGCTGTCGGTGCTGGACTGGGTCAACCTGTATGCCCTGGCGGTGAACGAGGAAAACGCCAATGGCGGGCGTGTGGTTACCGCACCCACCAATGGCGCCGCGGGCATCGTCCCGGCGGTGCTGCACTACTACATGCGCTTCGTGCCGGGCGCCAGCGACGACGGGGTGGTGCGTTTTCTGCTCACCGCCGCAGCGATCGGCATCCTGTACAAGGAGAACGCCTCCATCTCCGGCGCCGAAGTGGGCTGCCAGGGTGAAGTCGGCGTGGCCTGCTCCATGGCCGCCGGCGCGCTGTGCGAAGTGATGGGCGGCAGCGTGCAGCAGGTGGAAAACGCTGCCGAAATCGGCATGGAACACAACCTTGGCCTGACCTGCGACCCGATAGGCGGGCTGGTGCAGGTCCCCTGCATCGAGCGCAACGCCATGGGCTCGGTGAAGGCGATCAACGCGGTACGCATGGCCTTGCGCGGCGACGGTCAGCACTTCGTGTCGCTCGACAAGGTCATCCGCACCATGCGCCAGACCGGCGCCGACATGAAAAGCAAATACAAGGAGACCGCCCGCGGCGGTCTTGCCGTCAACATCATCGAATGTTGACCCAACAATAAAACCAAGGAGTCACCGATGTCCGAAACACTGCTCAAGACCCCACTGCACGCCCTGCACCTGGAACTGGGTGCGCGTATGGTGCCGTTTGCCGGCTACGACATGCCGGTGCAGTACCCGCTGGGCGTGCTCAAGGAACACCTGCACACCCGCGAGCAGGCCGGCCTGTTCGATGTCTCGCACATGGGCCAGATCATCCTGCGCGGAGCCGATGCCGCCAAGGCCCTGGAAAGCCTGGTGCCGGTGGATATCATCGACCTGCCGGTGGGCATGCAGCGCTACGCCATGTTCACCAATGAACAAGGCGGCATCCTTGACGACCTGATGGTTGCCAACCTGGGCGACGACACCCTGTTCCTGGTGGTCAACGCCGCCTGCAAGGACCAGGACCTGGCCCACCTGCAAACGCACATCGGTAGCCGTTGCGAGGTGCAGCCGCTGTTCGAACAACGTGCCCTGCTTGCCCTGCAAGGGCCGGCAGCGGTCAAGGTGCTGGAGCGCCTGGCCCCGGAAGTGGCCGGCATGACCTTCATGCAGTTCCGGCCGGTAAAACTGCTGGGTGAAGACTGCTTCGTCAGCCGCTCAGGCTACACCGGCGAAGACGGCTACGAAATTTCGGTACCGGTCCAGGCCGCCGAAGCCTTGGCCCGCCGTCTGCTGGCCGCGCCCGAAGTACAGCCTATCGGCCTGGGCGCACGCGACTCGCTGCGCCTGGAAGCCGGCCTGTGCCTGTACGGCCATGACATGAATACCGAGACCACCCCGATCGAAGCGAGCCTGCTGTGGGCGATTTCCAAGGTGCGCCGTGCCGACGGTGCACGTGCGGCCGGCTTCCCCGGCGCTGAAGCGATCTTTGCCCACCAGCGCGACGGTGTGGCGCGCAAACGTGTCGGCCTGTTGCCGCAGGAGCGTACGCCAGTACGTGAAGGCGCGGATATTGTCGATGCAAACGATAAGCCGGTAGGCAAAGTGTGCAGCGGCGGCTTTGGCCCGACACTCGGCGCACCTGTTGCAATGGGTTATATCGATAGTGAACATACTGCACTCGACACCGCACTGTTTGCCGTGGTGCGCGGCAAGAAGGTTGCCTTGAAAGTCAGCAAAATGCCTTTCGTGGCGCAACGTTACTACCGTGGTTGAAACGGCTTTGTGAAGGTTGTGGCCAGGTTCGACATATTCGTTTTCGAACCTGCCCAATAACTTTTGAACATGGCGCCAGGCCAGGCGCCACGCCGTTTCCGACAAATTGGTCGGTTATCGGCAAGCGGCCGATTTTCCATTCGACCAAGGGCTTGTTTTTCGCTCGGGAGTTGTCGTAGAGTCACTGCACTGTGTTTGCATGGGTCGCAACAGTTCGTGACCTGGGCCAGTAGCCGCAATCTGCTACAACCCGTTCGACGTCTCTTACTTTCCTGCAACCCAGCCCAGTAGTCTTTTGCTTACAAACAATGCAGAAGAAACTGTCATCAAAATTTAAGTTTCATAGGAAATAAGACAATGGCTGAGCGTCAGAACGGTACCGTCAAGTGGTTCAATGACGAAAAAGGTTACGGTTTCATCACCCCAGAAAGCGGTCCGGATCTGTTCGTGCACTTCCGCGCCATCCAGGGCAACGGCTTCAAGAGCCTGAAAGAAGGCCAGAAAGTGACCTTCGTTGCTGTGCAGGGCCAAAAAGGCATGCAGGCTGACGAAGTCCAGGCTGAAGCCTGATACTTCTAAAAAAGAGCCCCTGCGTTGACGCGCAGGGGCTTTTTTTTGCTTGCGATTCCATAGAATGAGCTTTTCCCCCTGGAGTTGCCGAGCGATGCCCAAGCCCCACCTTATCCCTCAAGGCGACTTCCCCGCTGCTGGCCTGGGCCGACGACTGGCCGCGATGTTCTATGACTTCCTGCTATGTACTGCGCTGCTCATCGTGACAGCCGGTGCCTACAAGCTGATCCAGATGGCAATCATCGGCGAAGCGCGCATGCGAGAGCTGACCGAAGCCGGCGCACTGGATGGCGACCCGCTATTGTCGACGGTACTGCTGTTCGCCTTGTTCGGCTTCTTTGCCAAGTTCTGGACCCATGGCGGGCAGACGCTGGGCATGCAGGTGTGGGGCGTGCGCGTGCAGAATGCCGATGGCTCAGCCATCAGCCTGTGGCAGGCGTTGTTGCGCTTCGTGGTGTCGATTGCCTCATGGCTGTGCCTGGGGCTGGGGTTCTTCTGGGTGTTGATCGACAAGCGAAAGCGTGGCTGGCATGACATCTATTCGGAAAGCCAGCTGGTGCGGGTGCCGAAGCAAAAGAAATGATCCGAGCGTTGTGCTGCCTGTGCTGGCCTCTTCGCGGGTAAACCCGCTCCCACATGTACAGCACAGGATTCGAACCCCATGCGATCCCTGTGGGAGCGGGTTTACCCGCGAAGAGGCCTGAACAGGCAACACCCATGAAAAAGCCGACACTGAGGTCGGCTTTTTTGTACAACTCAGGCCACTATCCTGCCCGACGCAACAGCCAGACACCGGCCAAGGCGCAGATCCCCGCAGGGATCACCACCGCCAGCAGCGGCGGGAAGCCGAACACCTGGCTGGATGGCCCCAGCAGGTCCTGGGCGATGCGGAACACGAAGCCCACCAGCACACCGGTGAACACGCGCTGGCCAAGGGTTACCGAGCGCAGCGGGCCGAAGATGAAGGAAATCGCCATCAGCACCAGCGCCGCGGTGACCATCGGCTGCAGCACCTTGGTCCAGAACGCCAACCAGTAACGGGCATTGTTCAGGCCCTGGTCGGACAGGTAGTGGATGTAATCCCACAACCCGGTAATGGACAGCGACTCCGGCGCCAGGATCACCGTATTGAGCAGTTCTGGCGTGAGCGAAACGTCCCAGCGCTCCTGCGGTACGCTGACGACTTCAGTGTGGTCGCCACGGAAGTGGGTGGTACGCACGTCGGCGAGCAACCAGTGGTCGCTCTGGTACTGCGCGCGGCGGGCGAAGCTCGAAGTAACGATCTTGCGTTCGCTGTCGAAGCGGTAACGGGTCACACCCAGCAACAGGCCGTTGGGCTGCACGGCGTTGATGTGCACGTACTCTTCACCCTGGCGGTGCCACATGCCGCGCTTGGAGCTTTGCGCCTCACCACCGCCCTGGGCCAGGGAACGGTCGGCCTGGGCCTTGTTCTCGGTCACCGGAGCCACGTATTCGCCAATCAGCAGGCCAACCAGCATCAGCACCAGCATCGGTTTCATCACCGCCCAGACGATGCGGCCGATGGACACCCCGGCCGCACGCATGATGGTCAGTTCGCTGCTGCTTGCCAGGCTGCCCAGGCCGATCAGGCAGCCGATCAGGGCTGCCATCGGCAGCATGTCGTACAGCCGCCGAGGTGCGGTGAGCATGACGAAGTTGCCAGCCTCCATCACCGTGTAGGTGTCACTCAGGTCGCTCATCTCGTCGATGAAGGCAAACAGCGAGGCCAGGCCGAGGATGATGCCCAGCACCGCCAGGATGGCCAGCAGTACGCTCTGGCCGATGTAGCGGTCCAGCTTACCCATGGGCCACCTCCGCACGACGGGCGGCGCGCTTGAGGCGCATCGGTTCCCAGTACAACAGGCCGAGGCCAATCAGCAGGAACAGGCCGTGGACCCACCACATGCCCAGGCCAATCGGCAATTTGCCCTTCTCGAGGGCGCCGCGTACGGAAATCAGCATTGTCAGGTAGGCCATGTACAAGAGAATTGCCGGCAGCAGCTTGAGGAAGCGGCCCTGGCGGGGGTTGACCCGTGACAGCGGCACCGCCAGCAGGGTCACGACGAATACCAGGATCGGCAGCGACAGCCGCCATTGCAGCTCGGCACGCTCTCGCAGGCCCTTCTTGCCGATCAGCTCGGAAGTGGGGATGGCTTCGCGCTCGGTGACTTCCTCGGCGACTTCCGGTTTGGGCAGCAGCACACCATAAGTGTCGTACTTGATCGCGCGGTAATCGGCCTGGCCCGGGTTACCGTCATAGCGATAGCCGTTTTCCAGCACCAGGTAGCGGTTGCCGTCGGCCTGGATCTCCTGGTGACCTTTTTCAGCGACCAGTACCGATGGGGCGCGGTCCTTGGTCTTGTCCTGGTTGAAGCGCTTCTCGGAGATGAACACCCCGGCCAGGTTGACGCGGTCGTCCGACAGCTGCTCGGTGTAGGTCACCCGCGAACCGTCACGCAAGGTCTGGAAGCGGCCCGGCACCAAGGTGTCGAACTCGGTCAGCGTGTCCTGCTGGGCAATGATCTGCTGCACCTGGGCAACGCCCAACGGCGCAAGGCTCAGGCTCAGCCAGGCCACCAGCAGGGCGACCAGCGCCGCCGGTACCATGGTCAGCCCCAACAGGCGCTGCTGGCTCATACCGGTTGCGGACAGCACGGTCATCTCGCTTTCCAGGTACAGCCGCCCGTACGCCAGGAGAATGCCGAGGAACAGCCCCAGAGGCAGGATCAGTTGCAGGAAACCCGGCAGCCGGAAGCCCATGATCAGGAACAGCACGCCCGGGTCGAGCACGCCCTGGGCCGCCTGGGCCAGATACTTGATGAAGCGCCCGCTCATGATGATCACCAGCAGCACAGCGCTGACGGCGCTCAAGGTCACCAGGACCTCGCGGGAGAGATAACGAAAGACGATCAAACCAGACACTCCTGGGTTGTCAGGGCGGACTGCCATGCAATGGCGCCAAACAATGACTTAGTACAGCCAAGACCAATGCCGGTTCGCCAAAGGCGAACCTCCATGTAAAGTGCGCGCATTATCCTGTGATTGACCGCGCCTGTCACTTGGCCGCGCATGAAGGCGCATAACGGGGTTGTCAGCACGCTTGCCGCAGGCTCAAACTGGCAGCTTTTCCGCTGGCGCGCGACTCCGCCGCCAGGCCCGTCCAGAGCGCTGGAACACACAGCGCCATTCGTATCGATCATTCGGGGACCCTGACATGGAACTGGTTGTAAAAAGCGTAGCTGCTGCATCCGTAAAAACCGCCACCCTGGTCATTCCGGTAGGTGAAAACCGCAAGCTCGGCGCTGTTGCCAAGGCTGTCGACCTGGCCAGCGAAGGTGCCATCAGCGCTGTGCTCAAGCGCGGCGACCTGGCTGGCAAGCCAGGCCAGACCCTGCTGCTGCAGAACCTGCAGGGCCTGAAAGCCGAGCGCGTGCTGCTGGTAGGCAGCGGCAAGGACGAAGCCCTGGGCGACCGCACCTGGCGCAAACTGGTCGCCAGCGTGGCCGGCGTGCTCAAGGGCCTGAATGGCGCCGATGCAGTGCTGGCCCTGGACGATGT